>NZ_JBVIPD010000038.1:0-23010 GCF_055578235.1 Streptomyces sp. NPDC033136 | reverse complement strand
TGGGGGGGGGGGGGGGAGGGGGGGGGGGGGGGGGGGGGGGGGGGGGTGGTTGGGGGGGGGGGGGGGGCCCCCCCCCCCCCCCCCACCTCCGGTCTCACCACCGCAGACACCTCACGACACTCATCGGTGACCCTGCAACCAAACCGGCTTCCCTGTTCCGCGGGCAGGGACCCGCTGATAAAATAAAGACCGGATGGTTTGATATCTGGAGACTATCCAGAGCACGTCGATCGACCGGAGGGCACCATGGCCGAGCAAGAGCGGGCCATCCGTACGCGCATGACCATCTTGCTGGCCGCGGCCAAGGTCTTCGAGGAACGCGGGTACCTGGCGGCGACGATCTCCGAGATCCTCTCCGAGGCCAAGGTGACCAAGGGAGCGTTGTACTTCCACTTCCCCTCCAAGGAGGAACTGGCTCAGGCCGTTCTCACCGCCCAGCATCAGGAATTCGGCATTCCCGACCACCCGTGCAAGGTCCAGGAAGTGGTGGACATCCTGCTGCGGTACACCTACCTCCTGCGAACCGACCCCATGGTGCGGGCAGGGGCGCGACTGTCCATGTCCCAATTGACCGACGGACTCGACCGCGTCGAGGCGTTCAACCCCTGGGTCGAGAGATTCCAGGAGCGGCTGGAGAAGGCTCAGGCCCAGGGAGAACTGCTTCCTCAGATCGTGCCGGCCGAGACCGCCAACGTCATCGTGGGCGCGTACTCCGGCGTCCAGGCCATGTCCCAGGTGATCAACAGCCACAAGGACCTCCCCGCACGGGTGACCGCGATGCTGCGTCACCTGCTGCCCAGCATCGCGGTCCCCTCGGTGCTGGCGTCAGTGGACCTCAGCGAGGGCCGCGGGAGGAAGGTCTACGAAGCCGGGAAGAAGGCCTACGAAGAGATGCAGGCTCACGCTCACGCCCACTAGTCGCGCCTCGCGAGGTGGGCCGTGTACCAGTGCGTGGCCTCGGCGAAACGTGCCTCGAAGCCCAGCCCCGGGACCTCGCCTGTGCGGGCCCACAGGGCGTCGCTGTCATACCAGTGGTCCTGAGTGAGCAGGGTGTACTGGTGATCGGACAGTTGGGTCGCGGCGCGGGCCAGCCTGGCCCGGTGCTCCTGAAGGGACATGTCCCTGCGGGGGAGGGGAAGGCCGAGCCTGCGATGAAGGGTGAGCAGCACCTGCTCCATGGACACCGGCCGGGGATGGGCCGCGTGGTACACCCGTGCCCGGTCCGTGGCCTCGGGAGCGGTCACCAGACTCGCCACGCAGCGCGCCAGGTCCCGGACCGCGATCATGGAGCTGTGTGACGTCGCACCGGATGGCCAGGCCGCCACCAGGGTGAGCAGACGGACGATCGTGGGGATGAACCACACGTCGCCGACACCATGAACCAGATGCGGGCGCAGCACGGTCCCCCCGGAGTCGAGAACGGCCTGTTCGGCCTTGAGCCGTGAACGGCTCGCGGGGGACGCCGGGTTCGGTGTCAGGGTGTACTCGTCCGCTCCGCGATGCGGACCGGCGCCGTAGACCGAGGCCGTGCTGACGTAGACGAAGTGCTCGACACCGGCCCGGCGGGCCTCCTCCAATAGGGCAAGGGTGCCGTGGTGGTTGACCGTCTCACAGAGGGCGGCATCCCGCCCCACGTACGTGGCCGTGTGGACGACGGTCACCACTCCCTCGCACAGTCCGCGCAGTGCACCGGGCTGTGCGAGGTCGGCGGGTACATGGCTCACGCGGTGCCGGTGGGACGAGCGGGGCGGCCGACGCGACAGGACGCGTATGGCGGGCGCACCCTCCGCAGCCTCCCGTGTCAGCAGTTCCTCGACCACCGCACTTCCGACGAAGCCGTTGCCGCCCGCCACCAGCACGGTGCCCGCACCACGCCGCACCGAGGTCGGCGCGCCGGTGGCCGGTGCCATTCCGCTCGCCAGCACGCTCATGCCTCTTCTCCCTGGAGCACTGACACCCGTGCCGACGACGTGACATGTGGTCCCTGCACGGACAGTAAAATATACCGGTCGGATGGTTCTTTTCAATGCTGGAAGTATCTCGTCGCACAACCGGCGTACTGATGCCTGCATGACCTGACCCAGAGGATCTGAGCCCAGCCGATTTCGCCGTAATCACCCCCGCTCCGTACCCCGCCCGCCGCCGGTGCTCCGCCGACTGCGACCACGGGTCCGGCTGCTTCGCTGGGCCGGCCGGGACGGGACGGGAGACGGGCGGGATGCCTCGGGGGCCATCTCACGGACGAAGAGTGGGCTGGGTTCGAACCGCCGCTGCCGTCGGCCGCACGCGGTCCCTTCGTGACCTGCGCAGACGCGGGATCCGGGCGGTGGTCCCCAAGAAGACCGACCGGGCGGCCAACCGGCACGGGCTTGCCACCCGTCACGGCAGGACCGGTCAGCTACCTCGGCGGACTCCACCTACACGGCGCGGCCATCTGACAGCGCGGCCTCACATGAGAGTCTCAACTCGCGAAACACCCTGGCACTACGCAACCGGCCACGACACCGGCCCGCCCTCCGACCGCTCGGTCCTGTGGCCCTTGTTCCCCGGCGAGAGCGTGCGCGGGTCCACCGCCTCGGCCGGCGCCCCCATCGCATACAGACCATCAGGATCGGTGTCCCGGTCGTGCGGCAGCAGCCAGAACACCCGGCGCCGGAACGTACCCGAGGAACGCGACGGCTTCGCGCCGGGCCCCAGCAGCGCGTACCCGACCATGCGCCCGTCACGGTGGTACGCCGGCCTGCCGCGCCGCGTCGGCAGCCGGTCCAGGCTCTGGCGCACGTAGTCGAGACCGCCGATGTCCTCGAGCCAGACGAGGTCGACCTCGTTCTCGATCTCGTACTCTTCGATGAGGGCGCTCATGCTGTCTCCTCGTCGGCGACCAGTCCGATGCCCGGGTAGTACTTGCGCTGGTTGGACAGGATCATCTCCTTGGGAGAGGCCAGTCCCACCGCTTCTCGGACCCGTGCGGCGAAGGCACGCGACGAGACGGCCGGGGACCCCTCATTCTGGCACCAGTCCCTGTAGGCCGCGTAGAGCCTCGCTTGTTCCGCCCTGAGACCGCCCTCCATCCGGCAGGACTCACCGAGGAATCGCCCGGTGTGGTCCTCGGTCTCCGCGTAGGCGTTGGTGGCGATCCGGACGCGTTCCGGCCCGGTCAGGTCCCTCTCGCCGCTCAGGTACCGACGGGCGCCCAGGATCAGCCAGTTGAGGATGCCAGGGCCCTCCTCGGTGACGAGGATGTCCGCCAGATTGTCGATCTTGCGGTCGTCGGGCACCACTCGCTCGAACGGGATCAGCCGCATCCGCCGCCAGAACGCGAACCCGCCGGTCCCGACCTCCGGCCGGTGGTTGCCCAGCAGCCACAGCTTGTGCGTCGGCTCGAAGCTGAAGAAGTCCTGCCGCATACGCCGGGCCTTGATCCGGTCGCCGCCCGTCAGCAGCTTCACCCGTGCCTCGTCGAAACGGTCCCCCGGCTTCACCTCGCTGCACACGATCACGCGCCGGCCGTGCAGTTCGGCCAGATCGGTCGGATGCCCCTCGTAGGGCCGGGCCATCAAGAACCCCGGCGGCGCGGCGTCGGCGTAGTCCCCCAGCAGTTTCATCAGCACGTCCAGCAGCACCGACTTGCCGTTCTTGCCGGAGCCGAACAGGAACGGCATCACCTGCCCGCCGACGTCCCCGGTGATGGAGTACCCCAGCAGCAGATGAAGGAAGTCGATCATCTCCACGCCCTCGGGTCCGTCACCGAAGGTGTCGGTGAGGAACCGGTCCCAGCGCGGGGTGGACATCGGCTGCGGAGCCGCGGTCGTGGAACGGGAGTGGAAGTCCCGGTTCGGATCCGGCGTTCGGATCGCCCCGGTCCGCAGGTCCACGATGCCGGCCGGCGTGCACAGCGCGTACGGATCGGCGTCCAGCCGGGAGGCGTTGAGCACCATGCCCGGAGCGGACCTGGCCTGGGTGAGCATCGCGTTTATGCCGCTGGTACTGAGCGCACGGCGGCGGTGCTGCTGCAGCGCCGCCGCCGTGAACACCCCGCGCGGGTCGTTGCTCGCGAGGGACTCCGCCAGATCGCCGGCGGCCCACATCACGGTGTCGTCCTCGTCGACCTGCCAGCGGGTGCTGTCCCAGCGGAACCAGCCGAGGCCAGGCACGTGCCGGTAGTCGTCGGCGTACAGCTTCACGAACAGCTTGGCGTTGCCCCGGTCGCTGAGCGTGTCGGGAAGCAGCCCGTCGGCGGTGGCCTCGCCGTCCCGCCGGGGGCCCGGCACGCGGGGCGGGGCCCCCGGCTGGTCATCGGACTGGGCGAGGATCCGCACGGCGACCGCCTGGGCGTCGAAGAGGGTGCCGTCGGGCCGGGAGGTCATCTCCGCTCTCCCAGGGCCAGCGGGCGCAGCCGGCCGGCGTCCAGGCCACCGCGGATGATGGCCGCGGAGCGCCGCTCCTGTCCGGGACGGGCGTGCTCGGCCGCCTCCGTCAGCACCCGTTCCGCCTCCTCCTGCGCCAGGTGCCCGGCGGCCACGAGACCCCCCGCGGTGTAGGCAGCCCGGTTCAGCTTCTCGGAGAACGCCGCTCCCTCGGGTACGGCGACGCAGCCGGCCACGTCGGCGAGCAGCGCCGCCAGGGCTCTCCCCGCGGCCCCGCGGCTGCCGCCCGCGGCGAGGACGGCCTGCCGGGCCCGGGGCGGCACGGGCCGGGACGCGGGCACCCGCGGCCGTGGCAGGTGCCCGGTGCGCTCCAGCTCCCGGGCGAGCCACACAGGCAGCGGGGCGGGCTCTCGCGCGGGCCCGGCGGGTTCGTACGCCCCCGCCTCGGTCACCGTCCCCGGCGCGACGATGTACCCGCCGCCGGCCCGTACATCGACCTGCCAGGCCAGCGCCCGACCAGCGCCCGACCCGGTGGAGCACTGCCAGGTGTGCCCGCGCTGGGCCCGGTACCACACGTGCAGGCCCCCGGACGGGGTGCGCACCCGCAGGGTCGTCTCGTCGTCGGCGGGGCTGGTGGCGCCCCGGAGGGCGGCCAGCAGGGCGATCGTGTGGAACCCGTTGGCCAGCCCGGTCAGGTCGACGTCGGCCGGGATCCTGATGCCGGGCAGCAGACGGTCCCGGTCGGGGACCTGCGCGCCGTGCGCGTCGATGTCGATGATCACCAGCCCGGCCGGCCCGCAGGCGACTCCCACCCCGAGTCCGGGGTGGTTTCCCCACCACTGCTCGATCCTGGTCACGTCCAGCGTGGCGGCACGGAAGCCGTGACACCAGCGGCCCGCTGCGGGACAGCCGCACCCGACGTGGGTGTGCCCCTCTTCCCGGCAGGACGGGCAGTTGCCTGCCGGGGTCTTGCGGCCGGGCGCAAGGGGATGGACCGGCCAGCCCCGGCCCGCACACCATCGGGCAACTGCCATCGGACGACCGGCGATTGACGGAAGGACATCCGACGATCCCTGTGAGTCGCTACATAAAAACGGCAGCTCAGAAGCCATGCGCATCCCCCATTAGCGACCCAAGCGACTGAACGACTGGAACAGACTAGCGAAACGGGAGAGGCAGAACGAGACGAAAGAAGAACTGAATCGGAACGCCTCACCAGCGACCCGAGCAGCCCAGCGGCCGAAGTTGCTCGCACCGCTTCCCGCACGGCTCGACGAAGTCGCAGTTCACAGGCCATGACAGCGACCGAAGCGACTCAAGGTATCCATATATGACGTCACGCGCACACGCACAGACGCGCCAATGTCTTCATATACTCCGGCCTTCGGTCGCTTCGGTCGCTGTTCTGCTGGGAAGCCCGTCCCTGACCAGGCCTTTTCCACCAGCGTCCGAGAGCGACCGAGATGGGTACCAGTCGCTGCCCCCATCCCGGCCCGATCAACAGCGCCGACTGCAGCACCTCTTGAGCGACCCTGCAGCGACTCTGGGCCAGCCCTCCGAGACGCCCCCGTCATGTCTTTCGTGGTCCTGCAAGAGGGCGGCCGGTCTCCGGGCCCGGCATGGGAGCCGTGGCGTTCCAGCAGCCAGGTGACGGCGGGGTGGTCGAGCCAGGGTCCCAGGACGCGCTCCAGCGATGGGTGGAACTGGGGGGTGAGCAGGCCGCGTATGCGGTTGGAGGTGCGGTGGGCCTCGCCGGCGAGGCCCTGGTCGAAGCCGACCGAGAAGATGCTGCTGTCCCTTACCTGACGTGCGGCCCGGCTGTGAACGGGTCACTACGATGGCGGGGAGCCCGGCTGTCTGCGACGGCACGAGGCGTTTCTTACATGGAGGACGTCCCACAGGCCGCACCTCATGTACGTGACGTCAATGAGGTGCGGCCTGTGGGACGTCAGGTTGCCCGGCGGAGGGGGACGACGACGTTCTCGCCCATGCGCTTGGGGTCAAGCCGGTAATACCTGATGTGCCCGAGCCTCTCGGTCTCCTCAAGCCAGCCGGCTTCGATGACCTGCTTCCGGGTGCGGGAGAAGACGGGCGCGGCCATCCCGACGAGCTTGGCCAGGTTGGCGGCAGTCTCGAGAACAGCGCCGGACCGGTCGGTCGGATGCAGGGCGTACAGCATGACGACGAGACGCTGGTTGGCGGTCATGCCGGCCGTCTTCTCCAGCAGCTCAAGGTTCTTCTGTTTGTCTTCGCTGCTGATCACTGGGCCTCCCACCGTGCAGGCACGTTCTCGTTGAATCCGGGGATGTCTGGCGGGTTGCACGTCTTCACCGCTTCACGCTGCTCGAGCCCCGTTCCGTGGAAGGCGATGTACGGGCTGATCCGGTAGAAGTTGTAGTTGCCGATGCGTCCGCGGACGATCAGGATGCGGTGCTTGGCCAACTTCCTGTTGATTTTTCCGACAGCGTCGGCCGACATCCCCACCCGCTTGGCGATGTCGGCTCCGGTGGCCCTCAAAGGTTCCATGCCCTCGGGCGAGACTCCGATCCACCACAGGACGAGGAACTTCTGACTGGGCGTGAAGGCCTTGGATTCGGTGATCGCCTCGACGCGCGCCTTGTCGATCTGCGTGTGCCTGCCAGAGAAGGCGTACGGCGCATAGGGCACCGCCTCGCCCGTCTCGGCATCAACCAGCCTGCGTACTGCTCCCAACGGGCCCTCCGTGAACGGGGGTTGTCTGACGGTTCATGAGAGGCGGCTTCGAGGCCGACCAGATGAACTTAACGTACATAAGCAGGAAGTCAATCAGCCCGGCCTGCCGGCCGTGTCACCTGCTGACTCGTTCAGGGTTCGTGTCTGCCGGCTGTGACCATGACCCTGCGCACTCATGTACGTCACGTCAATCTGCTACGGCTGGAGGATCGTGGTACCCAGATCCTCCAGCCGTGGTGCCAGATCTCAGGATCGTGGTCCCGGTCTGTCAGATCGTGGTGTGCGGTTCACGGAACTGGGTGATACGACTGCAGGATCTGTTCACTCAGATCCTCTGATCGCCCTGTGCTGTCGGAGGAACTGCCTGCCAGTTCCTCCGATCTTGGTTGTTCGAGGTATCTGCGCAGGTCAGAGGCTGATTCGAGAGCGCGCTCTCTTACCTCAGCAGGAGCCGCGCCGTTCGCCCCACGGCCCACGCAACCGCTGCACTTTGTGCACGACCGGACGGCGTGCTCAGCTCGTCACCACCCTCGAATGGCACTCACTGGGAACGAACGGACCTGATCCCCACGGCCGAGCCCCGTTCCGGTCCGCAGTCACAGCCAGGCCTGCCCACACTGAAGGTGCTCGTCTCACGGAACCTCCGCCCACCCGTACCCGCCACTTCCCGGCGCGGACGGTCTGGGCCACGACGAAACCGGTTCGCGCCGGGAAGTGGCGGGGCAGCGGGGTCCAGGGGCCGGCGAAGGCCCCTGGTACCACGCTGCTCAGCCACTCTCTGGGACTGGTATCGCATTCGTCGGAACGGCCTGCGTCGGTGTGGCGGGCAAGGTCGATCAGCGCGCCGTACGGCGGGTCAACAACCTCGCCCGCGGCGTCCATGGACGCCGCGGGCGATCGCGGCCTGGTCGTCTTCTCCTAGTCGGTCATCTCCGTCTGCGGCAGCGGCGCGGCTCCAGCCCCGCCGCTGCGGCTGAAGAGGCCCACCGGGCCCGGGCAGGCAGGGCTGCCTGAGGCGAATGCCGACCCAGGCGTGCCGAGAAGCTGGACGGCGGCCGCGGGACGCCGCCGTCCATGCGTCGCCATCTCGCTGAGAAGCCCATCTCCGCGGCCGACCGGAAGCGTGGCAGCCGTCCGGCCGTCAACTGAGCTACGGCATACGCGAGCGAGCCCGGCCCGATCTCCCAGGGCTCGCAAGCTGTTCGGGGCGGGGCTGCTAGAGATCGAACTCGATGTGCTCGATGTCGGTGAAGCGGACCTCCTCAAGACTGCCGGCGCGGCGGCCGCCGTCCTGGAAGTACATGTCCTTGAGCCCTTCGGCGGCGATCTGCTGCAACTGCTGGTCGCTGGCGCCGGCCTGCTGTGCGTCGAAGAGACGGGCGGCGTACTGCGGCGGCAGCGCCACGGTCAGATGCCGGATCCGGGCGTCGTCGGTCGTGCCCACCGGCGCCGTGTAGCCGATGCGGGCGCGGGTGTCGATGACGATGCCGCCGGTCGTCGCCGCCCTCTGCCGGGCCTTGGCCCGGATCTGTGGCTGCCACCGCTTCTTCACCTCGCGCTCCAGGCGCGCGGCGAGATCCGGGCGCGGTTTCTTGATCTGGTCTTTCACGTACCGTTCGACGGTGCGCTGGGAGATGCGCAGCATCTGGGCGACTGCCCTGGTGCTCTTGAGCTGCTTGACCAGGTACCGCATCTGTGCGGGCGCGCTCTTTGGTGCTGGGCGGGTGAACGACTTCTGCACCGCGGCTTCCAGGCCGTCCCCGAAGAGGGTCATCGTCGTCTCCTACTCTCCGCTGTCGACGTCGGTGACGGTGCCGTCCTTGATGTACCGGGCGAGGTTGAGCTCCGGAGCGTTGAACCGCTCGCGGACCTCCTCGCCCCACAGGACGCTCTGGGTGCCCTCGTGCTTGACCAAGCCCGGGTTGATGCCGAGCTTGAAACCGCCGGGCAGCGGCTTGCCGTCCCGGTAGGGCAGGAAGTCCAGCGGACTGGTGCCGTCGGCCGCGTACACCACACAGTCGGACAGGACCGCGACCGGGTACTGCCCGGTGAACGCCGCGTGCTTGACGATCTTGCGGTGCAGGTTGACCCGGGTGCGGGAGATGACCGCCGCGCGGATGTCCGGCCGCCACGTCGCCCGTGACAGGGCACGCCATGGCTGGCCCGGCCGCCAGCCCTCACCACGCGGGCGTTCACGCAACTTGCCCAGGCCGCCCTTGACCGTCGCCTTGATCGCCGAGACGACGATCGACAACTCCGGGTCACGCTCCCTGTAGCCGTCCATCGCCGTGAGGAAGTCGGCCGGCGCCATGTCCGCGTGCACGCCCAGGTCGGCCATCGTGGCGAGGTAGGCGTCGCGCAGCCGGTTGTACCAGCCGTCCAGGTAGCGGCCGTTGTCGTACCGGACGTACGCCTCGATCGGGCGCACGTCGTAGCCCAGCTCCACCGCGTACGCCACGGTGGGCGTGGCATACCAGGCCGGGCCCTCCGGCCGCTCGCCCTTCGGCGTGAACGGGCTGGGCAGCAGACTCGCGTCCAGGTCCGCCCACTTGTCCTTGCCGGCCTTCACCCTCGACAGGTCGACGTGGGACAGGTCGACCAGCCACGAACCGGGCAGCTTCGGGTCGAACACCGGGTTGTTGACGTGCGTGGGCGCTCCGAGGCCGACGACCAGGCCGTTGGCTCCGGCGGCGAAGGCCATGTTCACGTCGATGCCGACCAGGTGCCGCAGGGTGCATTCGGCGTCCGTCATCGGCCGTGCCCAGTCGTACGCCTCCTCGAAGAGCTTCTCCCCCGGGCCACGAACGTGGAAGCGCGGCAGATCCGCCAGGAGTGGGTGCCCGTCGGGGGCCTCGCAGGGGGCGCAGTCCACCGGATGCATGCCCAGCGAGCCGGGGTTGTGTTCGGAGTGCCGACGCCCGTCGGCGTCGGGCTCGGAGGCGCGGGTCGGCGGGTGCAGCGCGGTCATCAACTCCAGTCCCGTGACGGCGGTGGAGCCGCGCGGCGTCATCACACGCGACGCGTACACGCCCAGCACGCGGGCGAGTTCCGCCAGCGGAAGCTGCTCGGCCTGGCCCCAGTGGCGGGCGTCGAGCGCGTGCCAGGACGGGATGCACAGCTGGACGCAGGCCCGCTCCGCACCGGTGGCGGGGCGGTAGATCCGCGCCCACGGCCCGAACCCGCGTTTGGTGAGCTTCCAGTCGGCGAGCGCCAGCTGCTTGATGACCTTGTGGCCCTCCGGGATCCGCCCGGCGAGCCGCTCCTCCTTCGTGAGGGCGACAGGGAGGCCGTAGCGCTTCAGCGCGGCCTCGGTGAGCACGAGCAGCGGGTCGGCGTCCTTGCCCGGGCCGGACAGCTTCGGCTGTCCGAGCTTCGCCTCCTTGAGCGTCCACTCCACCAGTGCCGGGATGCTTTTGGCGGGCACGTCCAGGACCAGGCCGCCCGTGCAGTACGCCAGCACCTGCCCGTCCTCGACATCGATGACCGCCAGCGGACCGTTCTCGAAGCGCGAGTCAGTGCTTCCCGCCGGGGTGTCGGCCGGGGCCGCCTTCTTCGCATCCGGACGGCGCGACGTCGACGGCGGCCTGGTGGTGCGCGCCGGACGCGGCGTGGCCGCAGAAGCAGCAGTTTCGGGAGCAGGGGCAGGGGTCTGGGTGTTCTCGGGCGCAGTCATGGCCGCAGCGTCGGACGCCTGCCCTGGGGACAGAGTCCGCGCTTCCGCCGGGGCGGGCGTGCCGGTGAACGTGGCCGACACCGTCGGGGATGCCGATTCCTTCGGCACTTCTGGGGCGGGGTAGAGCTCCGCAAGCTTCTCCAGCAGTCGCGCGTACGCCTCGCGCTCCGGGCCGCGCGGCTCGGTCGGCTTCTTGGCCGACTCCCACCCGGACACTGTGGCCCGGCGCACCTTCAGCGCGGCGGCGACTTCGTCCAGTGTCAGGCCGTGCGCGACCCGCAGCCGCTTGCGTTCCTCCGCCGACGGCAGCGGAGAGCGTGACGCGACCAGCGCGTCGACCGCGTCGAACAACTCGGACATGGAACACCTCCTGACCAAAATCCTACCCTATGAACCGTACAGATCGCGTAAACTGACCGTACAGATGGCGTACGAGTACCGTTTGAAGGCGTTGAGGCGATCCCGACCAGACACGTGGGGTGGAAAGACGCACTCGGCGAGGCGATGAAGGCACTGACGGGCGATACGTCTCGACGACCCGACAGTCGGGCTGACCGCACCGCACTGCACGGCGAGGTCACCCAGGGGAGGTACGCCGCCGCCAGGACCGGATGATCAGCGACTTGAACGAGACGCGGGGCGAGCATCGGGAACTGCTGAACCTTGCCGACGTCCTTCGCCCCCTCGCGCTGGCAAAGTCCGGCGATGACGCGCGGATGCGCCCCGAGGAGACTGCACCACCGCCGCCTCCACGATCCAGCCGCAGCCCATCCGGCCGTGGCCGGGCCCGGCTGCTGCCGGGAGAACTGAGCATCCGACGCGGGTGGTTGGTCCGCCCTCCGCGCGCGGCCGGTGGCGCTTACGTCGTCACCCCGACCTCCTTGATTCCGAGGCCGGCGTCAGCATGCCCGAATGCGAGTCGGCGGCCTCCGGGAAACGCTCGGCCAGCCGCTTGAGCAGGTGCACGTAGACGGCCCGGTGAGGTCGCCGGGGATGGGCCTCTCCCCTCCAGAGCTCCTAATGCGCGACGGCGAGGCGCTACCTAAGGTCGTGTGCATGCTGGCCCTCTTCGACCTGGACGGCACACTGGGCAACCGGCAGTCGGCGCTCATCGACATGGTGACCCTCTGCCGCAGGCACGCCTTCAGCCAGGCCGTCGAACAGCGGCTGAGCTGGCCGACCGGGCGTACCCGAGCGCTTCCGCACGAGCGCTTCCGCACGAGGAGTCGCGCCAGGTACTCGAGTACCTCGGGTCGGCAGGTGACCGCGGCCGCCATCCGGTCGACGTACTCCTGCCAGAGCCGCGTGGGCTCTCCCTTCAGGTCAAAGGGGACGCACCCACCCACCTCGCCCGGCTGCTGACCGCCGCCTACACCAACGCGGACTTCCGGACACGGCGTACGGCCCTCCTGACCGACCAGGCCTTGGCCGCACTCGCCCGCGGCGACCCCGCCGCAGCCGAAGACCTCGCCGCGCGGCAGCTGGCCCCGGAATTCCTCCCGACACCCGGATCCTGGGAGCGGCCATGGAGGCCGGCATCGACACCAGCCACGGTGGAGCGCCGCGAAGAGATCCGTGCCTACGCACGCGAGGCCTTCGCGGAGACTGCTGTCCCGTCTCAACGAACTCAGTCGGCTGGGACTGCTGACCAAGTGCGACCAACTTCGTCGAGACGACCGCTCACCGGGGCGGGCCCGGAACTACCTCCCGCAGAGCTGACTGGGTTCGTTGAGACGAATCGGCCGCGGACTCGGTTCGCTGAGACGGGACAACTGCTCCTCCCCCGCGCTGCTCCTTGCTCTCAGCCTGTTCTACGAGTGATTACGGCGTAATCACTCCCGGTGCGATGCAACAAGGCCTACCAGGGTGCGTCGTGAACGCGCCGGTTTGATCGCCGGGCGCGCCAGAGTCAGTTGGGCAGCACAGGCCCGATGAGAAGGTCCGCAGGAGTTGGGCGTGGTGAAGGTGCTGCTCACCCGACGGCAACTTCTGATCCGCCGCCCCCACGGCCGTCACGTCGTTCACCTCGACAACACCACAGCTGACCTACTGCACGCCTGGCTCCGCTACCGCCATCAGCGTTGGCCACGCACCGTCAACTCGCACCTCCTGGTTACTCAACAGACCGCCAGCGCGACCGATCCTGTCTCCGCGGACTACATCTACAGGCGCTTCGACCCCGCCGGTCTGACTCTGCGCGCAGTTCGCGCCGAAAGAATCCTGGACGAGGCCCGCGAGACCGAAGATCCCGTCCACCTCGTCCGCGTCTTCGGAATCTCCATCACCACTGCCATGAAGTACATCCACGCTGCCCACCCCCACCGCGCCGGCCCTGTTCCTCACTGAGGCAGACGGCCGCCCCCGGAAGCACGTGCCCCCAAATAGCGTCACTCCAGGGCCCTGACCTGCCTTCACGATGGCGGCAGCTCAGTGTTGAGTCTGTCGGCAGGCACTCGCTCGATGCGGGTCCAGCCCCTCCAGCCCCGCTCCTCCAGGATCGCCAACAGCCGCGCGGCGTGCGGTGAGGACTCGACCATGGTTGAGTCCAGCAGGTCTACAAACTGATCGTCGATGCCGTCATCGGCACCTACCTCGCCGGCCTCCACAGCGCGAATCATCAGGCGCTCCATGATGTCGGCGACCTCGACGATCCGCGGGTCGTCGGCCGGCCAGTCGAGCGCCCCGCTGAGTAGGCTGTAGAGCTTCACCATCTCGGGGTCGTCCAGCTCCTCGTGCTTCTTGGCGATCACGGAGTCGATCGAGTGCGGCACCTGGGCGGCGATCATGATCCAGGCATCCCGCTCCATCTCGATGTACCGCTCCTCAACTCCGAGACCGCGCAGCCGGTCGAGGTAGTCCACGACGCTCTGCGGAAGCGCCAGGTGCTCTCCGGCGGCGAGCCTGACGAGTCGGCTGCGAGTGTCCTGCAGCCGCCGGATCTCGGCACGCAGGGCCATGTCGGTCTCCTGAACGCCGCCGGCGAACTCCTCCGGGCCAGCGGCGAGGAGTTCCTGCACCCGGGCCAGCGGCACGCCGGCGTCTGCGAGGGTGCGGATCCGGATCAGTCGCACGACCGCGACAGCGTCGTAGGTCCGGTATCCGGACCGGTCGCGCTCGGGCTCCGGCAGCAACCCGATCCGGTGGTAGTGACGTACCGCCCGCACCGTCACCCCGGCGTACGCCGCAAGCTGGCTGATGGTGAGCATGGATCTCAGCCTGCCTCAGGCGATCTTCCGGCGATAGGCGGCCATCGCGAAGATGTACGCCACGACGAGGATGCCGACGCACCACGCGAGGGCGGTCCAGATGTCGTCACCGACCGGCTGCTGGGCGAACAGGTTACGGATCGTGTTGACGATCGACGTCACCGGCTGATGTTCGGCGAACCAGCGCACCGGGCCGGGCATCGTCTTTGTTGGCACGAACGCCGAACTGACGAACGGCAGGAAGATGAGGGGGTAGGCAAACGCGCCAGCGCCCTCGACCGACGACGCAGAAAGCCCGGGGATCACAGCGAGCCAGGTCAGCGCCAGGGTGAACAGGAGCAGGATGCCGGTGACCGCGAGCCATGCCGACACTCCTGCCCCTGAGCGGAAGCCCATGAGCACAGCGACGCCCACGACGAGCACGAGCGCGATCAGGTTGGCGACCAAAGAGGTGACGACATGGGCCCACAGCACACCCGACCGCGCGATCGGCATGGACTGGAATCGTTCGAAGATCCCGCTCTTCACATCGGTGAACAGCCGGTACGCGGTGTAGGAGATGCCTGAGGCGATGGTCATGAGCAGGATGCCGGGCAGCATGTAGTTCACATACGAAACCGACCCGGTATCGATGGCGCCGCCGAACACGTAGACGAACATCAACATCATGGCGACCGGTGTGATGGCGGTCGTGATGATGGTGTCCATGCTGCGTGTGACATGGCGCAGGGTCCGCCCCGTGAGCGCGGCAGTGTCGCTGAAGAAGTACGCGGTCATCCTCGTCCCCCAGATGTCGTGCCAGTGACGTCGCTCTTGTCGATGCCCCCGATGACTGCGAGAAAGATTTCCTCGAGAGTCGGCTGCTTCTCGACGTACTCGACCTTGGCGGGCGGGAAGAGCTGCTTGAGCTCGGTGAGGGTGCCGTTCACGATGATCCGACCCTGGTGGAGGATCGCGATCCGGTCGGCCAGCTGCTCGGCCTCGTCCAGATACTGCGTGGTGAGCAGCACCGTCGTTCCGTGGCCGGCGAGCTCCTTGACCGCCTCCCACACCTCGATGCGCGCCTCGGGGTCAAGACCGGCCGTCGGCTCATCCAGGAAAATCACCGGCGAATTCCCGATGAGGCTCATCGCGATGTCCAGCCGTCGGCGCATCCCACCCGAATACGTGGACACTCTCCGCGCGCCCGCCTCGCTCAGCGAAAAACGCCTCAGCAGGTCATCCGCGATCGCGCCAGGGTCCTTGATGTGGCGCAGCCTGGCGACGAGAGCGAGGTTCTCCCGACCGCTGAGGATCTCGTCGACGGCCGCGAACTGCCCGGTGAGACTGATGGACTCCCGCACGTCCGCCGCTTGCGTTCCGACGTCGAAGCCATGGACGCTCGCCGCCCCCGCGTCGGCCTTAAGAAGCGTGGCGAGGATCCTCACGGTCGTAGTCTTGCCCGCTCCGTTGGAACCGAGCAGGGCGAAGATGCTGCCCGGCGCCACGTCGAAGTCCACACCGCGCAGCACTTCGAGCTGCCCGTACGACTTTTTGAGACCTTGCACGCGAATCGCCGGACCGGCGATCGACTGGGCTGTCATGGTCATCTGCCTCCTTCGCGGAGCTGTTCCAGGCGACTGCGCGGAAGCTCCTCCCGGAAGAATGGAGGGTTGACCCAGCGTCAAGGTCAAGCCCGTTCCGACCACGGCACCCAGATCGCCGACCGGCCAGACACACCGCAGCGATGACGGGCCGCTCGCCCCGAGCTCGTTCGGCCGCGAACCCGCCATACTCGTAGCTGTCGGTGAACCACTCACGCGTCGGTTCCTGCGACTCACCGGCCAGAAATCAACGAACCCGCCTGCTTCGGCTGGAGGACACGTCGACCCCGTGAGGCCCCTTGGGCCGCAGTAGTCCGCGAATGCCGCGAGGAACCGGGCATCGAGGCCGTGGCATCGCCGATCACCGGCGAGCACCCACCTGGACTGCGTGAAGACGCCCAGGCGGATCGACTCGTCACGGCGGCCTCGGATCGTAGTGGCCGAGCAAGTGGTGTCTGCTATGGCCTCGTAGGAGCAGCCGAAGCGCAGGAGCTGCAGCAGCCCAGCGGATGGGCCGGATCGTAGACCGTGGGCTGCGGCAGTAGTGCCGCGCATTGTTCCCACAGGGGATCCATCAGCCACGATGGCAGTGCAGGCACAGGTCTCCTGGTGATCACAGAGCGTTGCAGCTCATGAGCACCCGGCTCTATGCCTGTTCTGCTCCCGGGGCGTTCTGTCCCGCCTATCCGCGCGAGTTCTTACGAGCTTGGGAGCGATTGAGGTCGGGGCGTGCTGGCCTGGCGGTTCGGCTGGTGGCTGATCAGCAGGCGGTCTGCCGGGCGAGTACCAGTTCGGTGCTGGTCTTGCGGCGGTTGGCCCTGCGGGCGGAGCGGTCGGAGACCAGTCCGGCGATCGCGAGATGGGTCTCGGCGTAGGTCTCGCGGCGTCCGGTGAACCTTTGCAGGGGCCGCCACTGCTTGTACTCGGCGTTGGCGTGCTCGACGTGGATCCGGGCGGAGGACTGACGGCGGCGCTGTTCGCGCCAGGCATGCTGCTCGCCCAGCGGCGCGTCGTCCTTCGGCTTCTTCGGCGGGGCGCTGACCTGATCGGGGAACTCGTTGGCCAGGCCCCGGTAGCCCTCGTCGACCTCGGCCCGCACCGTCGGGTGCCGGCGGAACTGCTCGGCGATGCCCTCGGTGCGCACGGCGGTCTGGTCGTGCATCCGGCCCGGCCGCACGACCCCGCTGAACAGGGTGCGGCCCTGGCCGTCGCTGACGGTGGTGGTCTTGATGGTGTTCTGCTTCTTCTTGCCCGAGACGAACGCCTTGTGGCCGGGCGTCCCGCGCGGGGGCGACGGACCTGCACCTCGGTGCCGTCGAGCCGCAGCTTGACGCCTTCGGCATCGGCGTACGCGAACAGGTCCTCCAGCGTGCGCAGCCGCAGGCCCGGCCGGTCGGGGACGGCGAAGCCGCGGGCGGCGAGCAGCGGCCGGACCGCGCGGATCGCCCCGGAGACGGTGGAGCGGTCCACCGCGTACAGCTGGGCCAGCGCCGCGTGGGGCAGGCCCAGCCGCAGGTGCACGAGCGTGACCAGCAGCCGGTCGGTGAACACCAGGCGCTGCTTGGGCCCGGCTCCGGCAGCCCGTCGCCGCTTTCCGCCGCGCCGTTCACGCAGCGCGGACTCCCGGGCCGCCTCCCACTTCGGGGCGAGTTCTTCGAGCAACTCGCCGAAGTGTGCGCGGGAGATGCCGGACAGGGCAGGATGGGAACAGGCCGCACGGGCCCAGGCAAGCGTCACAACTCGCCCAACCCGTGCGGCCCTCCTCATGTCACGGGTCGACCGCGACCGCCGCTCCCAAGATCGTTAGCCGGCAACTGATTACGTCGTAATCACTCCCGGTGGACGCCGTGCCGCGGCCCCGGGTGATTACGCCGTAATCACCCGGGGCCGAACCGTCCACTCAATATGGCCTGACCAACGAACCTGCATGGCGGCTGCTGTTGGCCCATGCCCACGGCGCACCGCCGATTGGCGGTCGCCGACGGCGTCCATGAATTACGTGCCTGATCATGCAAGGCACCACTGCCAGGAGCATCAGTCACCGCGCGATCTGAGGCTGACAACGGCTGTTGGAGCGGGCACTACCGACGTGAGTGCAGGCACCGTCCCGTTGGCGGACTGGCCGCTCCGCCCGCCCGCTGGCGTGTAACGTACCGCTCTGCCCGCCCGCCCGCTGGCGTGTCGGTACCTCTCTGCCCGCCCGTCCGCCGGGCTGACGGAGATCCCGCCTATGCAGGGGCCTTCGACACGGGCTCAGGCTGGCCGCCCCCCACTGCCGCATTTCCCGGTCGCTTCTGCGGCCTGAGGTGTGGTGGCTCATCGCGCCGAGCAGCCTGCGGACTCTGCTGGACGCGGCGTCGCGGAACTGCTGAAGCAGCTTCTGGGGTGGGAGCGCTGTCTGGATCAAAGCTGTGGATCCCCTCCCGCCAGGCCGGGACGTCTGGTCCCCACAGATGTACGCCGTGGCAGTCGAAGCAGAAATCCAGCTGAAAGACCAGGTCGGTCGTCGCACTGCAAGCCCGGACGCCCCGGCCCGGGAAGAAGCCGCGGCGCAGCTCGCCCCGTTATCTTTTTCGCGGTCCTGCAACGGGGCCGCTGGCCTCCGGGCCCGGCATGACTGTTGCCCCCTGTCGAAGTCGATGACCTGGGGGGTGGTGTCACCGGGCCCGGGAGGTGCCGTCGGAGACGCTGATCAGAGGTCCGGCCGCCACCCGGTCCGGCGCAATGCCGGACAGCTCGCGGAGGGCAGGTCTGCATAACGTGGATGCGCGCGTACGACACCGACGCCGAGGTCGGCAACGTCAACACCTCTTGGAAGGGCGCGATGTTCGACACCGAAGACGTGGGCGTGTTCCTCGGCCTGGACGTCGGCAAGAGCAACCACCACGGCCACGGGCTCACCCCGGCAGGCAAGAAGGTCTTCGACAAGCAGCTGCCCAACAGCGAGCCGAAGCTGCGGGCCGTGTTCGACAAGCTGGCCGCGAAGTTCGGCACCGTCCTGGTGGTCGTGGACCAGCCCGCCTCCATCGGCGCTCTTCCACTGACCGTCGCCCGCGACGCGGGCTGCCAGGTCGCCTACCTGCCTGGCCTGGCGATGCGGCGGATCGCTGACCTGTATCCAGGCGAGGCGAAGACCGACGCGAAGGACGCGGCCGTGATCGCGGACGCGGCCCGCACCATGCCGCACACCCTGCGATCCCTCGAACTGACCGACGAGATCACCGCCGAGCTGACCGTGCTGGTCGGGTTCGACCAGGACCTCGCCGCCGAGGCCACCCGCACCAGCAACCGGATACGCGGCCTGCTCACCCAGTTCCACCCCAGCCTGGAACGCGTCCTCGGCCCCCGCCTCGACCACCAGGCCGTGACCTGGCTGCTCGAGCGTTACGGCTCCCCGGCTGCCCTGCGCAAGGCCGGACGCCGCAAGCTGGTCGAGGTCATCCGGCCCAAGGCCCCACGCATGGCCCAGCGGCTGATCGATGATGTCTTCGACGCACTGGACGAGCAGACCGTCGTCGTCCCGGGCACCGGCACCCTCGACATCGTCATCCCCTCCCTGGCCGCATCCCTGGCCGCCGTCCACACCCAGCGCCGGGCGATGGAAGCCCAGATCAACACCCTGCTGGAGGCTCACCCTCTTTCCCCGGTCCTGACGTCGATGCCCGGCGTCGGCGTCAGGACCGCCGCCGTCCTGCTGGTCACCGTCGGCGACGGCACCAGCTTCCCCACCGCCGCCCACCTCGCCTCCTACGCCGGCCTGGCCCCCACCACGAAGTCGTCCGGGACCTCTATCCACGGCGAGCACGCACCCCGAGGCGGAAACCGGCAGCTCAAACGTGCCATGTTCCTCTCCGCCTTCGCCTGCATGAACGCCGACCCGGCCTCCCGCACCTACTACGACCGCCAGCGAGCCCGCGGCAAAACCCACACCCAGGTTCTCCTCCGCCTGGCCCGTCAACGCATCAGCGTCCTGTTCGCCATGCTCGGCGACGGCACCTTCTACCAATCCCGCCCGCCCGCGGACGTCGAGCTCGCCGCATGACCCCAGCAAGACCGAATCCCCCCAAACCCGACAGGGGCGCCTTGACGAAAGACATAGAGGCACCCCCCGGCAGGTCGCGGGTCAGAGCCGGGATGTGATCAGTCTGGGGCCTCTCCCAGACGGTGACCTCGTCACCAGTCAAGTCGTCCGCGCTGAGGTGCCTTGTCGGATCGATCGACGATGCGGACAACCTTGATCAGCTCGACCTTGTCATGGGCGATCGGAAGCAGCATGCGTAAAGGATCACGGTTCACGCCTCTGCGACCAGGGAGACGCAGGGCGCCGCTCTGCGGCGCTGACTGCTGGCGTGCGCTGTTACTTGCTCAGCTTCTTGGCAGCTTCTTGGCTGAGTGATTACGACGTAATCACTCGACGCGGGACGGCAGGCCGCGGCGAGGTGATGGCGGCGTAATCAGGCAAAGGAGTGCTTGCGACCCTTCAAGTTGGTCTAACTAACGTGTTGATGATGTAGATGATCTACAGCGTTAGTATGGTGTCCTCCATGAGTTCGCCTGCCACCTCCAGCGACCGCGAGAAGGTCGTCTCCAAGCTGCCGGGATGGCTCCGGCAGAACCTCAAAATCAGAGCCGCCCAGCACGGCGTCGAGATCCAGGCCGCCGTCGAACAAGGCATCACCGACTGGTGCAGCCTCGCCTCCACTCCCGCCACCATCGAGACAGCCGGCGCCGATTCCTTCTCCACCTTCTTGCCCCCCGGGCAATGGGAGGAGTTCCGGAGAATCGCAGCCGACCGACGTGTCTCCCTCATCCAAGGGCTCGCCCAGTCCGTCCAGTTGTGGCTCGACGCCAACCCCGCCCCGGACATCGAGCGACCCGCGATCACCCGCCGCATCGTCGTCTGCAATCAGAAGGGGGGAGTCGGCAAGACCGCTGTCACCGCCGGACTTGGCGAGGCGCTGGCCGAAGACCCCAACACCCTTCACCCCGTACGTGTCGCCAAGGCACTCACCAAGGCGCTGCGCGCCAGCGAGACGCACGACGCTCCCCAGGCGGGAGCCGACCCGCTCGACATCGAGAACCTCCCTGGACTGGGGCTGCGGGTTCTCCTCGTCGATTTCGACCCGCAGTGCCACCTCACCAACCAGCTGGGCGGCACCCCGCTGCCGTTGAACGGCGACAGCCTCACCAACCACATGGCTGGCGATCCCAAGGGCGACCTGCGCGATCTCATCGTGTCTGTCGACGACGACAGCTTCGGCGGCCGCCTCCACCTCCTGCCCGCCTGCAACGACGCCTTCCTGCTCGACGTACGCCTGTCCGCCGTACGGGCCCGGGAAGCCGCGCTCGAGCGAGCCCTCGCTCCACTCGAAGCCGATTACGACGTAATCATCGTCGACTGCCCGCCCAGCCTCGGCCTCAGCATGGACGCCGCCGCCTACTACGGGCGTCGGCGCGACGGCGAAAAGCCCGGCCAGTCCGGCGCCCTCATCGTCGTCCAAGCCGAGGACAGCTCCGCCGACGCCTACGAACTGCTCACCACCCAGATCGACGACCTGCGCGGCGACCTCCAAGTCGACATCGACTACCTCGGCATCGTCGTCAACCTCTACGACTCGCGCCGCGGATACATTGCCACCTCCTCCCTCCAGGGATGGGTGGACATAAAGGATCCGAGGGTGGTGGGACTCATCGGAGACCTCAAGGAACAGAAGGAAGCAGTCCGAGTGAAGAAACCCCTGCTGTCCTACGCACCCAAGTCACAGCAGGCCGTCGGCATGCGCGCCCTGGCAAGGGAGGTCTCGTGAGCAAGGCCGACCAGCTGGGCTCCGGCCGGTTCGGCGGGGGAGTGCGCCAGGTCAGCGCACGCCGCCAGGCCGTCGCTGCCGCCACGGGCATTCCCACTGAGGGCATCGCCCCGCCCACAGAACTCCCCGTCCACCGGATCAGCCTCAACCCGGACAATCCCCGGTCTGACCTCGGCGACCTCACCGACCTCGCGGGCAGTCTGAAGACCCACGGCCAGAAGCAGGCCATCACGGTCATGAACCGCGACGCCTACATCGCGGCCAACCCGGACCGCGAAGCCGACCTCGACCCGGACACCAGCCACGTCGTTGTCGACGGCAGCAGCCGCCTCGCCGCCGCCCGCGAAGCCGGCCTCGACACGCTCAAGGTCATGGTCAGCGACGACCAGGGCTCCACCCCTGAAGAGCTCCTCGAATCCGCCCTCGTCGCCAACGTCCACCGCCAGGACCTCGAAGAACTCGATGAAGCCCGCGCGCTGCAGCGCCTCCTGGAAATCCATGGCAGCCAGCGAGCCCTCGCCAAACGCCTCCACCGCTCCCAGGGCTGGATCTCCCAGCGCCTCGCTCTGCTCAACCTGAGTCCTGAACTCCAGGCCCGCATCGGTGAGGACCCCATCGATCTGCTGCGCGCGGTCGGTAACAAGCCCGTTGAACAGCAGGAAACCGCCCTGGAAGAGCTTAAGACGGAGCGTGCGGCAAAGGAAGAGGCGGCGCGCACATCGAAGCGTCATGCGACACAAAGGACAGCTGCTGCTCGCGAGGAAGACGCCCTGGGCCGGCCTGCGGGTGATTACGGCGTAATCACCGGCTCGACGGAAGAGGGCTCGTCAACCAACAGCCACGATGAGTCGTCGAGCCGGGACGGGGAGCCGTCGCAGAGTTCGGGAACATCAGAAACCATCCCTGAGCCTCGCACCGACTCCCGCTCGCCGAAGGGCAAGGACGCGAGCCTGGAACAGCAAGTCCGTCGGGTGCCGTTCGACAGGCCCGGGGAACTCGCGTTGCTGCTGGACGTGAGGGTGGAGACCGACGACGCCTTCTTCACGCTCCTGGAACTGCTGAACAGCAAGGCACTCGACAGGGACCCAGCACGGGCTGGTGAGCTGGCGCGATCCTTCGCTGAGCAAGCCGCAGCACGGGCTGGCTGACTCAGCAGTGCCTTGCTTCGCAGAGGGCCCCATCCTGCAAAGGATGGGGCCCTCTGCACGGCTGTGGCTACAGGAACAAGACGGACGACCAGGAGTACGAGCCCGCACACCCTTGCATCCGCATCCCCAGCGCCACTCTCGCCCAGCATCGCGGCAGCCACCGTGAGGACGCCCGCGCACGCCAGACGTGGGTGGAACCGGCCCATGGTGCCGTCCATACAAACAAGGCCTCTTGTCCGGCATGAAGTGTGCTGCGTCTGTGGCTTCACTCGCTTCGCGTGCGGCGCCGTCATGGCGTGCAAGGCAGTGGACAGCGGGATCGGTGCCGATTCTTGGGTGGTGACGACCGTGACGTGTGAGAAAGGAAGCGTGGCTGAGCAGAGTGAGTGGTACAGGTACCTCCGATCCTCCATGGCTAGGTGAGGGGCCCCGAAGATCCCGGACAGGGACCCAATAGGGTTGTCCTGTAATGAATCGAGGGAAGAAGCAAGTGGCACGTCCAAGTCCGTACTCG
>NZ_JBVIPD010000037.1:0-53420 GCF_055578235.1 Streptomyces sp. NPDC033136 | reverse complement strand
AGTGGAGCGGATCATGCGTGAGCGCGACATCACCGGGGTCACCCGGCGCAAGCGCCGGTCGCTGACCCGTCCGGCGAAGAAGGCGGTGCCCGCTCACGACCTGATCGGCCGCGACTTCACGGCCTCCGCCCCGGGGCGGAAACTGGTCGGTGACATCACCTACCTCCCCACCGACGAGGGCTGGCTGTATCTGGCGACCTGGCTGGACCTGGCCACCCGCGAGATCGTCGGCTACTCGATGGCCGACCACCACCGCGCATCCCTGGTGGTCGACACACTGACGATGGCCGCCGGCCGCAGCGACCTCCAGCCCGGCTGCGTCGTGCACTCGGACCGCGCAGCGGAGTACACCTCTGACGAACTCCGCCGGGAAGTACACCGGTTGGGCCTGCGGCAGAGCATGGGACGAACCGGCTCGTGCTACGACAATGCCGCCGCCGAGAGCTTCTTCGCGCTACTGAAAGCGACCCGCATGGACCGCGAGGTCGCCGGCGTGGATGGTCTCTACTCGCACGTTGCCCTGGCCATGGAGCAGGAGATTGCCGATTCGCTGCAAAGCAGGTGGCTGCGCCGTTCGTGGTCGGCGAGGGAGGGCACCGGAAAGGCGCCATCTCCCACTGCTCTACCATTCGATCTTGAAAAGTGGTGGAAACCAGCAGGTCAAGGCCGCTCAGGACACGTCGACATAGTTTCGTTCATGAAGTTCATCTCGACCAGGAGCTTCATGCCGTTCGTCTACTACCGCATCGTCCTCGGCATCGTCATCATCGCCCTGGTCGGCATGGGTGCGCTGAGTCCGCACGCGGCCGAGTCGGCGGGCTGAACCGGCCTGTGTGACCCGCGTCTCGTGACCAACCGCATAGCGATCGGGTAGCCGTCCGGTAGCGGCCTGTCAGTGGCTGCCCCTAGGCTTGTCCGCATGTCCCCCGATTTCGTGACCCCTGGTTCCGCGCGGTCCGCCGCCGAGGTCAACGAGGAGATCCGCGCGCTGTGGCGCCGCACGGGCGGCACCCTGTCGTCCGAGGAGCGCGCGGAGTACGAGCTGCTGGTCGTCGAATGGGCCGCCGCGATCCGCAGCGGCGTCGTCAAGGCAGCCTGACCCGGTGGCGCTGACGCGCCGGCACCTCGTCGCCCACCGGGGACGGCCGCTCCTCGGGCAGCAGCCCGGCGACTGACTCCCCTTCCCCGCCACCAGCCGGTGGATCTCCGCGGCGAGCGGCGTGACGTCCTCGATCCCCACGATCCACTCATCCGCGGACCGGAGGACAGGATCGGTCCGGAAGCCCCTGGTGGCCACCGAGTATCACGCACGGCTCTTGGCCCGGCCCCTCCCCTGCCCAGCACTGAGCCGATGACGCAGCGCGTGGAGCTCGCCATCGTGAGGGACCGGCTGGCCGTCGACGAGGTGGTCACCGACTACGCGGTGGCGGTCGACGACGGTGAGTGGCGGCGCCTTCCCGGGCGCCGGACGGCATCTGTGGTCAACTGACCCGGCGTCCTCTGTCCTGGTGCCGCGGCAGGCGACGTTCGCCCCGTCGCGGCGCCCGGCACGCTCCCCCACTGCCCGAAAGGCGTGGGAGGTGCCCCAACCTCGACGCACCGGACGCCGCTCCTTGACGGGCAACGTTGCCTGCCGCGGCACTAGATCGTCCGCGGGACGCACACTGGAGGCACCCGCGGGGTAGGAGGCGCGTATGAAGACGCTCGGCCACTGGCTCGCCTCCCCTTGGCGGCGCTCGGCCGTCGCCGCGGTCGCGGGCGCGCTCCCCGTCCTGGCCTTCCCCGCCCCGTCCCTGTGGTGGTGCGCCTACGTCGCCCTGGTTCCGTGGCTCCTGCTGCTGCGCACCGCGCCCACCGGGAAACGGGCGATGTACGACGGCTGGTGCGGCGGCTTCGGCTTCATGCTGGCCATGCACCACTGGCTGCTGCCGAGCCTGCACGTGTTCACGTTCGTCCTCGCCGCCCTCCTGGGCGCCCTGTGGGCCCCGTGGGGCTGGGCTGTGCGCCGTCTCCTGGGCGGGATCCCCTCGCGGGGTCAGGTCGCGGTGGCGCTCCTGGTGCTGCCCTCGGGCTGGCTGGCCGTCGAACTGGTCCGCTCCTGGCAGGGCCTCGGCGGCCCCTGGGGCATGCTCGGCAGCAGTCAGTGGCAGGCCGAACCCGCGCTGCGGCTCGCCTCCGTCGGCGGCGTGTGGCTGCTCAGCTTCCTGGTCGTGACCCTCAACGTCGTGGTCGCCGTCCTCGTGGCCGTCCGCCGGGCCCGCGTGCCCGCCGTGGCCGGACTCGCCGCCACGGCCGTCGCCACCACCGCCGCCTGGACCCTCGCGCCCCGCCCTCCCGTCGACGGCCAGGTCAGGATCGCCGTCGTCCAGCCCGGAGTCATCGGCGGCCCGGACAGCGGCGACCGCCGCTTCGACCGCGAGGAGCAGCTCACCCGCCGGCTCGCCGGACAGAACGTCGACCTCGTCGTCTGGGGCGAGAGCAGCGTCGGTTTCGACCTCGGGGACCGGCCCGACCTCGCCCGGCGGCTCGCGGACCTGTCCCGCGCGACGGGCGCGGACATCCTGGTCAACGTCGACGCCCGGCGTTCCGACAAGCCCGGCATCTACAAGAGCTCGGTTTTGGTCGGCCCCGGTGGTCTCACCGGCCAGCGTTACGACAAGATGCGGCTGGTCCCCTTCGGCGAGTACGTCCCGGCCCGTTCCCTGCTCGGCTGGGCCACCTCCGTGGGCAAGGCGGCGGGCGAGGACCGCAGGCGCGGCTCTCAGCCGGTCGTGATGAACGTGGGGGACGAGCTGCGCCTCGGCCCGATGGTGTGCTTCGAGACCGCCTTCCCCGACATGACCCGCCACCTCACCCGGGAGGGCGTCGACGTGCTGGTCGGCCAGTCGTCGACCTCCACGTTCCAGCACAGCTGGGCCCCCGGGCAGCACGCGTCACTCGCCGCGCTGCGCGCCGCCGAGACCGGCCGCCCGATGGTCCACGCGACCCTCACGGGCGTCTCGGCCGTCTACGGCCCGAGCGGGCAGCGCGTCGGCTCATGGCTCGGGACGGACGCGTCCGCCACACAGGTCTACGAGATCCCGCTCGCCCACGGCACCACCCCCTACGTGCGCCTGGGCGACTGGACCGTGCACGCGGCCATGCTGATCCTCGCCGCGTGGGCCGTCGGCGAGGGCGTACGGCTCCTGCGGGTCAGGCGGTCCGGTCCTGAACCGCGCGTACCACCCGTTCGCACAGCTCATGGGTCTCCAGCGCGTCCCGGGCGCTGAGCACCTTGCCGGCCCGGACCGCGTCCAGGAACGTCAGGACCGCCTGCTCGATCCCGCGCTGCCGGGCCACCGGCACCCAGTCCCCGCGCCGCCGCACGGTCGGCTGGCCCTTGTGGTCGACCACCTCGGCGAGGTTGACGACCTGCCGCTTGGTGTCCTGCCCGGACACCTCCAGGATCTCCTCGGCGGAACCGCTGAGCCGGTTCATCACGCCGAGCGCGGTGAAGCCGTCCCCGGCGAGCTGGAGCACCAGGTGGTGCAGCAGCCCGTCCTGGACCCGGGCGCGCACGGTCACGTCGTCGATCGCGCCGGGCACCAGGAACCGCAGGGTGTCGACGACGTGGATGAAGTCGTCGAGGATCATCGTGCGCGGTTCCTCCGGCAGCCCGAGGCGGTTCTTCTGCATCAGGATCAGCTCGCGAGGATGGTCCGCGCACTGGGTGTAGCCGGGGGCGTGGCGCCGGTTGAAGCCGACGGCGAGGCTCACGCCGCGCTCCTCGGCGAGCGCCACCAGCCGCGCGGAGTCGTCGAGTTCGTAGGCGAGCGGCTTGTCGACGTAGGCCGGTACGCCTGCCTCCAGCAGCCGCGTCA
This sequence comes from Streptomyces sp. NPDC033136, assembly GCF_055578235.1. Classification (NCBI taxonomy): domain Bacteria; kingdom Bacillati; phylum Actinomycetota; class Actinomycetes; order Kitasatosporales; family Streptomycetaceae; genus Streptomyces; species Streptomyces sp. NPDC033136. The sequence continues at coordinate 49,560 of NZ_JBVIPD010000037.1, read as the reverse complement.
CGATCTCCGGGTGCGCCGGCGTGGGCGCGTGCACGAAAGCGGCGTCGAGGCCCGCCGCGAGCAGGGAGTCGAGGGTGGTGTGCCGCCGCTCCCGCGGGACGTGGAGGCCGCCGGCGACCCGGTCGAGCGTGGCGGGCGTACGGGTCTGCAGGTGAAGTTCCACCCCGGGCTGGAAGGCGAGGACCGGAAGGTAGGCCTTCTGCGCGATGTCACCGAGTCCGATACAGCCGACCTTCACGGGGTGCTCTCCTCTGGACGGTTGCCTGCCGGGGTCTGCCCGGAAGCATACGGCTGCCGCGGGGGCCGCCAGTCGGCGATGCCGTCGAAGCTCCGCAGGAACAGGGCGGGCCCGGCCTTGGACAGCGCCGCCATGACGGCGTCGCGTACGGCGATCCCCGGGCGGCTGGTCATGAGGTTGAGGCGGGCCACCCGCACCGCCTGGCGCGCGATGGCGGTCGTGCGGGGCTGCCGGGCGGCGGTGTAGGCGGCGAGGTCCTCGCAGACGCAGGTCCTCCCTGCTCGAGCGAGGCCGGAGGCTTGGAGATGGGCGAGCACGATGGCGTCCTCGATGGCCTGGTTGCCGCCCTGTCCGAGCATCGGGGGCATGGCGTGCGCGGCGTCGCCGAGCAGGGCGACCCGGCCCTGGTGGTAGGCGGGCAGGGGTTCGCTGATGTGGTGGACGTCGTGGCGCAGGACGTCCCCGGGGCGGGCGGCAGCGAGCACGGCGGGGATCGGGTCGTGCCAGTCGCCGAAGCGGCGCAGCAGCTCGGCCTTCTCGTCGTCGGGCGCGCGTCCGCCCGCGGGCGTCACCGCGGCGGCATAGGCGTAGACGCGGCCGTCCTTGAGCGGGTGGGTGCCCCAGATGCGGCCCCGGCCCCAGGTCTCGTGCGGGGCGAACTCCGCGCCGGGCACGGGGATCACGATCCGCCAGGTGGTGAAGCCGGAGTAGACGGCCCCCGGGTGTCCGGGGAAGAGCGCCCGGCGTACGGCGGACCGGACGCCGTCCGCGCCCACCACCAGGTCGGCCTCCAGCTCGCCGTCCGCGGTGGTGACGCGGGCCGGCCGGTCGGTGCCGCCGCTGTCGGCGAGGGCCGCGGCGGTGTCCGTGCGGATGGTGTCCGGCGGGAGCCGCTCGGCCAGGCGCTCGATCAGGGTGGCGCGGTGCAGCAGCACGAGAGGGCCGCCGAAGCGCTCGGCGGCGGCGTCGGCGGAGGAGCGCGAGAGCCACCGTCCGCTCGGGGTGCGCAACCCGCCGTCCCCCGACCAGGCGGCGAGGGCGCGGATCTCGTCGCCCAGGCCGATGACGTCGAGGGCGCGCAGGGAGTTGGGAGCGAGGGAGATCGCCGCGCCGACCGGCTCCAGCGAGCGGGCGCGCTCCAGCACGGTGACCTGCCAGTCGCGCTGGTGCAGGGCGACCGCCGCGGTCAGACCTCCGATGCCGCCGCCGATCACGACGGCCCGCTTCGACCGAGCCATGGCTCCTCCTCCAACCGGACACCTGACTACATCTGTAGTGACAGGTTCGAGGCTACTACAGCTGTAGTCACACGGGTAGCGTGAGCGCCATGCCCGCACACGCCACCCGCTCCTCCCGCTCCGACCTCGTCGCCGACACCGCCCTCGCCCTGCTCGCCGAACGCGGGATGCGGGGACTCACCCACCGGGCGGTCGACGAGGCGGCGGGACTCCCCCAGGGTTCCGCCTCGAACCTCGCGCGCACCCGGCAGGCCCTGCTGGAACTGGCGGTGCGGCGCCTGGCCGACCGCGAGGCGCGGGTGCTCGCCCTGCACGAGATGCCGGACCCCGGGAACGGGGCCGGTGCCGTGGCGGACGCGCTGGCCCTGGCGGCCCACCGGGCTCTGACGCACCACCGCGCCCTCACGCTCGCCCGCTACGAACTGGCCCTGGAAGCCACGCGCCGCCCCGAACTGCGGGCCTACTTCGACGCCGCGGGCGCCCGCTTCCGGGACCAGCTCACCGCCCTGATCGCCGGGATGGGCTCGACGGACCCGGCCCGCCACACCCTGTCGCTGATCGCGTGGGCGGACGGGCTGATGTTCAGTTGCGTGGCCGGATCGTTCGGAGGCGAGGTGCCGAGTCTGGAGGAGGTGCGGGCCGGGCTGCGGGAACTGCTGTACGGGATGCTCGGGGACGCGAAAACGCGTGGTGGGATCAAGGCTGCTGGGAAATGATGCGGTCATGACGACCGAACGACGCATGCCCGGCACGACCGCCGACGAACGCACCATGCTGGAGGGCTGGCTGGACTTCCACCGGCAGACCCTGGCGTGGAAATGCGAGGGACTGAGCGACGAGCAGCTCAGGTCCGCCCCCGTCGAGCCGTCCGACCTGTCCCTCATGGGACTGGTCCGGCACATGGCCGACGTGGAGCGGAGCTGGTTCCGCCGGGTGCTGACGAACGAGGACGCGCCGCCCCTCCACTGGAGCGACGAGGACCCGGACGGCGACTTCCGTCTCACCGAGGCGGACACCTGGCGGGACACCCACGCCGTCTGGCAGGCCGAGATCGAGACCGCCCGGCGCAACGCGGCCCGCTTCGGCCTGGACGACATCTCCGAGGGCAAGCACCGGCGCACCGGCGAGCGGTTCAACCTGCGGTGGCTCTACACCCACATGATCGAGGAGTACGCGCGGCACAACGGCCACGCCGATCTGATCCGCGAGCGCATCGACGGCGCGACCGGCGACTGACGTCACCCGCGTCACGCCTGCGCCCTCCGTACGGGGCGCGAGATCACCCGTGCGGGGCATCCTCCGCCCGTCCCCCGCCCCATCACCGGCCGTACACAGCAGAGTTGCGCGGGTGCATCGAACGACGACCACAGCGACGCTTCTGGTGACCGTGGCTGTCTCGGCCCTCTCCGGCTGTACGACGGTCCAGCATCCGCCCCTGCCGGGGCCCTCGGCGGCACCGTCCCGGCCGTCGGCGCCGGAGCCGGAGGGGCGGGCGGAGACACAGATCGTGCAGGCACCGGCCCGCGAGGCCCTGCAATTCATCGAGACGTCACGCCGCCCGGAGCCGGCCACGTCGGCCTCCCGCCCGGCCACGCCCCCGGCGGCCTCGCCGGAGCGGACGCGACCGCCGTCCGGCACGCGTGACGTCCGCCCGCGCCCCGCCCGGCCGGAACACCCCGAGCCGGCCCCGCGCAGCCCGCGGCGCCCCCACACCGATGTCTCCGACGTCCCGGAGTCGGTGCGCCGGGACGTCCACCGGCAGGTCCCGGACAGTGCGGACGTGTGCGCGCTGGGCAGGCGTTACGGGGGATGGCGGGCGGACAGCCCGGAGGCGACGATCTGCCGCGACACCTACCGGCGTTGACCCGCCGTTTCAAGGCCGCTGCCGCGGCGGCGTCCACGTTCCTCCGCCGCCTTCTCCCAGCCGGGACTCCAGCCGTCCGATGGCCGCCCGCACGCCCTCGCCGTAGCTGTCGTCGGTCAGGGCGGTGGCGGCTTGCCGGGCCCACCGCAGGTGCGTGCGGGCGGCATCGCGCCGGCCGAGTCTGACGTAGTCGTCCGCCAGGTTCAGGTGCAGGGAGGGGTAGAAGGCGATCACCGCGAGCGCTTCCTCCTCGGCCTCGGCCTCCGCCGCCGCTGCCAGCGCCCGCAGGTCCCAGGCCAGCTCGTCCGCCGGGTCGTCCTGTGTGTCGGCCAGGTAGTGGGCGAGGGTGCAGCGGTGCAGCGGGTCGCCGTGCTCGCCGATCTCCGCCCACAGGTCCAGGAGACGGTGCCGGGCCTCCTCCCGGTCCCCCGCGTGGTGCAGCATGACGACCTGCCCGATCCGCGTCAGCACGGCATCCGGCGCCGCCTGTCCCTGTCGCTCCGCCACCACGCCCTCCGCGCACTCCGCCGGCTGTTCCCGCCGACGCTAGCCGCAGGCGGGGGCGATCCGGCTCAGGCGGCTCCGTACATCACCGGGCCCGTCACGACCGCGGGGCCGGCGCCCCTCAGCCCAGGTTCGGAATCGTCCAGTCGACCGGCCGGTGCCCCTGGGCCTCGACCGCCGCGTTGATCTGCGTGAACGGACGCGAGCCGAAGAACTTCTTCGCCGACAGGGGTGAGGGGTGCGCGCCTTTGACCACCACGTGCCGCGACTCGTCGATCAGGGGAAGCTTCTTCTGCGCGTAGTTGCCCCAGAGCACGAACACCGCCGGGTCGGGCCGCTCGGCCACGGCCCTGATCACGGCGTCGGTGAACTTCTCCCAGCCCCGGCCCTTGTGCGAGTTGGCCTGGCCGCCGCGCACCGTGAGCACCGCGTTGAGCAGCAGCACGCCCTGCCGGGCCCAGGGCATCAGATAGCCGTTGTCCGGGATCGGCGTGCCCAGCTCCTCGTGCATCTCCTTGTAGATGTTCCGCAGGGACGGCGGGATCCGCACCCCGGGCCGGACCGAGAAGCACAGGCCGTGGCCCTGGCCCTCGCCGTGGTACGGGTCCTGGCCGAGGATCAGGACCTTGACCTCCTCGTAGGGCGTGGCGTCCAGCGCGGCGAAGACCTCCTCGCGCGGCGGGTGGACGGGGCCCTTCGCCCGCTCCTCCTCGACGAACTCCGTCAGCTCCTTGAACCAGGGCTGCTGCAGCTCGTCACCCAGAACCCCGCGCCAGGACTCGGGCAGCATGGCGATGTCGGTCACGTCAACGTCCTCACGATGTGCGGTCACTTGCAGGCCTCAGAACCTACAGGCGGCCACTGACAACGCGCCCGGGACCGGAAACGCTCCCCCCGCCTACCAGGCGGTCTTGCGGTGCAGCTCCCACAGCCTCATGATCGTCGACGGGTCCAGGGCACGCTCCGCGCCCGAGATGTCCCGGCTCGCCGCCACGTACTGCCGGCCCTGCCACAGCGGCAGCAGACGCGCGTCGTCCACGAGGATCCGCTGGGCCTCCTCGAACTCCTTCTCCACACTCGCGCGGTCGCTCTCCCGGCGCGAGCGGGGCAGCAGGTCATCGGTGATCTCGGGCGCCGGGTAGGGCGTACCGAGGGCGTTCTGCTCGCCGACGAACGGCGCGATGAAGTTCTCCGCATCCGGGAAATCGGGGAACCAGCCACGCCCGAACACCGGGTACTCGCCCTTCTGGTAACCCTCGACGTACGTCTTCCAGGGGCGGCTCTTGAGGGTGATCGAGAACAGGTCGGAGGCCTCGAGCTGGCGCTCCAGCTCCTTGAACTCGCCGGCGGTCTCGGAGCCGTAGCGGTCGCTCGTGTACCAGAAGGTGAGCGGGACGCGCTGGTTGATGCCGGCCTTGGTGAGGATCTTGCGGGCCTTGCCGACGTCGGGGTCGCCGTAGTCGTCGAAGAAGCCCGTGGTGTGGCCCGTGAGGCCCTTGGGGACCATGGAGTACAGCGGGTCGACGGTGTCCTTGTAGACCTTGTGGGCGATCGCCGCCCGGTCGACGACCTGCGCGATGGCCTGGCGCACGGCCTTCTTGTTCGCCCAGGAGTCCTTCGGGTTGAACACCAGGTAGCTGATGTCGGTGCCGGTGCCCTCGACGAGCTGGATCTCCTTGTCCTTGGAACTCTTGCTCTGCAGTTCGACGACGTCACCGGCGGCCAGGCCGCGGTAGGTGACGTCGATCCGCTTGTCCCGCAGGGCCTTGACCATGGCGTCGGAGTCCTGGAAGTAGCGGATGATCACCGCGTCGTTCCGGCGCTCCGCGTAGCCCTTGTAGCCGTCGTTGCGGACGAGGACGGCTTCCTTGCCGTCCTCGTACGAGTCGAGGTTGTACGGCCCGGACCCGACGATGTCGTTACTCTCGCGCAGGCTGTCCGCCGGGTAGGCGTCCGGGGAGACGATCGACATGGCGGGCGTGGCGAGCACGAACGGGAAGGTCGCGTCCGGTTTGTTGAGGTGGAAGACCACCTCGCGGTCGTTCGACGCCTGGACCCGCTCCAGGCTGCCCAGCAGACCGGCGGGGCCGCCGTTGACGTTGATCTTGCGGATCCGGTCGAACGAGTGCTTGACCGCCTGGGCGTCGAGCGTGTCGCCGTTGGAGAACTTCAGGCCCTCGCGCAGCTCACAGCGGTACACCTGGTTCGACGAGTCGCTGAAGCCGCACTCCTCGGCGGCGTCCGGCTCGGGCTTGCTCGCACCGGTCGGGTAGCTCAGGAGCGTCTGGTAGATGTTCCGGAACAGCTCCCACGAGCTGTCCCACGAGGCGGCAGGGTCCAGCGTGCTGGGAGCACTGGTGGTGCCCAGGACGATCGGCCCTTCGTCCTCCGGGGTGTCGGACGACAACACGCCACACCCGGCGACCAGGGACGATATGGACGCGATGGCCGCCACCCGCCGCAGGCATCGGTTCCGGTTGAACACGCGCACGCTCCTCGATCTGCCCTACCAAGGGTCGGCAGACCATACCGCAGTGCCACGCCCTCTGACTCTCCCCGGGGTAGGACTTCTTGATCGATAAACCCTTGACGACGTTGTCATCACCCTTTGTGGCATTTTCACCCCGGCACGGGCGCCGCTTTCGTCAAAGGGTGCCCGTGCCAGGCCGCACGCGCCGGTGTCAGCCCGTGCCGGCGTTGAGGAAGATGCCGCCGTCCACGACGAGCGTCTGACCGGTGACCCAGTCGGACTGCTCGGAGGTGAGGAACGCGGCCGCGCCGCCGATGTCGGACGGCACGCCGAGCCGGCCGAGCGGGTAGGCGGCCGCGGCCTCCTCCTCCCGGCCCTCGTACAGGGCCTGGGCGAACTTGGTCTTCACGACGGCCGGGGCGATCGCGTTGACCCGCACCTTGGGCGCGAACTCGTGCGCGAGCTGCACGGTCAGGTTGATCATCGCCGCCTTGCTGACGCCGTAGGCGCCGATGAACGGCGAGGGCGAGAGGCCCGCGACGGAGGCGATGTTGACGATCGCGCCGCCGTTGTCCTTCTGCCAGGCGTGCCAGGTCCGCTGGGCGAAGCCCAGCGCCGAGACGACGTTGGTCTCGAAGACCTTGCGGGCGACGTTCAGGTCGAGGTCGGCGATCGGGCCGAACACCGGGTTCGTGCCGGCGTTGTTGACCAGGAAGTCGACCCGGCCGAAGGCCTCCATCGTGCGCTCGACGGCGATGGCCTGGTGCGCCTCGTCGTGGGCCTTGCCGGCCACGTAGACCGCGCGGTCGGCGCCGAGCCGCTCGACGGCCTCCTTGAGGGCGTCCTCGTTGCGGCCGGTGATGCACACGCGGTCGCCGCGCTCGACGAGCGCCTCGGCGACGCCGTAGCCGATGCCACGGCTGGCGCCTGTGACGAGGGCGACCTTGCCGGAGAGTTCCACGGAAGTCATATGTCTTCGTCCCTTAGTCGAGGGGTCCGCCGGCCACGTACAGCACCTGGCCGGAGACGAACCCGGCCGCCTCGCCGGTGAAGAAGGCGATGGCGTTGGCGATGTCCTCCGGCTCCCCGACGCGCGCCACGGGGATCTGGGTCGCGGCGGCGGCCTTGAAGTCCTCGAAGCCCATGCCGACGCGGTCGGCGGTGGCCTTGGTCATCTCGGTGGCGATGAAGCCGGGGGCGACGGCGTTGGCGGTGACACCGAACTTGCCGAGTTCCTTGGCGAGGGTCTTGGTGAAGCCCTGGAGCCCGGCCTTGGCGGCCGAGTAGTTGACCTGCCCGCGGTTGCCCAGCGCCGAGGACGACGAGAGATTCACGATCCGGCCGAATCCCGCGTCCACCATGTGCTTCTGGCAGGCCTTGGACATCAGGAAGGCGCCGCGCAGGTGCACGTTCATGACGGTGTCCCAGTCGGAGACGCTCATCTTGAACAGCAGGTTGTCGCGCAGCACGCCGGCGTTGTTGACCAGGATCGTCGGCGCGCCGAGTTCCTCGACGATCCGTGTGACGGCTGCCTCGACCTGCGCCTCGTCCGAGACGTCACACCCGACCGCGACGGCCTTGCCCCCCGCGGCGGTGATCTTCTCGACGGTGTCCTTGCAGGCGGCCTCGTCAAGGTCGAGCACGGCGACCGCGTGCCCCTCGGCGGCCAGTCGTACGGCGGTGGCGGCACCGATCCCGCGCGCGGCACCGGTGACGACGGCAACCCGCTGCTCAGTGGTGGACATGCTGGTTCTCCTCAGGTGAGCGACCGCTTAGTACCTTCAGTGGAGGTGACGCTAGAAGCCCTGGCACTCGGTGTCAACGGCCAGGCGGGGCATGTGATCCATCACCCGGACCCACCATGCCCCGCGCGAGCGGCGCGGACACCCGATCGGCCTACGGCCTCGCGCCGCTGACACCCGCCGGCCCTAGCGTCGAAGGGCGAGCCACGCGTCGCCGGAAAGGAGGCGCCCATGCGCCGGCACACCGGTGTCATAGGCACACTGTTCGCGGTCACCGCGATCGTGCCGCTGGCCGACCCCGCTCACGCCCAGCCCGACCGCGACTGCCGCGACTTCGCTTTCCAGGAGGACGCGCAGGCCGTGTTCGACGCGGATCCGAGTGACCCCAACCGGCTCGACGAGGATCAGGGCCCGGACGACGGCATCGCGTGCGAGGCACTGCCCCGCCTCGGCACCGGTGTCATCTCCCCCGTGGTTCCGTCGGGCACACCTGCCCCGGTCACCCTCACGCCCACCACCGCTCCGTCCCGGGGCGCGCGGGGCGGACTCGGGGGTGCGGCCGCCTCAGGACCGAGCGCCTGGGATGTCGGTGTCGGTCTGGCCTTCGCCGGCGGCGCCACGCTCGCCGCCGGCTACGCGGTGAAACGCCGCCGGAGCTGAGACCCGGGCGCGGCCGGTGAGCCGTCACCTCACCAGCAGGTCCAGCAACCGTTCCGTCTCCGCCGCCGGATCCCTGGTCAGCCCCGTGTGAACGGGGCCGGGCTGGACGATCGTCGAGCGGGGGGCGACCAGCCAGCGGAAGCGGCGGCCCGGGTCGTCGGCCGCGGCCTGGCCGGCTGTGGAGCCGCCCGCGCAGACCGCCTCCACGGCTCGCAGGGCGGCGCGGATGCCGGGCACGTCCGCCCGGGGGTCGAGGGCCAGCAGACGCGCCTCGTCGAGGTGGGTCCGGGCACCGACGTAGGCCTCGGCGCGGCAGTAGACGAGGACCCCGGCGTTGACGCACTCGCCGCGTTCGACGCGGGGGACGACGCGCAGGAGGGCGTACTCGTAGACCTGGCGGTCCCGGGGGCCGCCCTTGATGATGTGCCGGTCGTTCACTTGATCCCCTGGATCCGGTCGTGGATGACGGCGGCCCGGTCGAGCAGCGGGCGCGCGTAGGCCTGTCTGAGGTCGTCCGGCGTGCCGAAGCCGGGCTCGTCCGTCAGCCAGGCGTCTGGGATCTGCGCGGTGACGTCGGCGAGGAGCTCCGGAGTGACCTGGTGGGCCAACTCGGCTGCGGCGGTGGCGACATCGGGCGCGAACGGCGCCAGCGCGTGGTCGGAGGCGTCGTACGGGCGGGCCGCGGAGGCCTCCACGCCCGGCCAGTTGTGGTGCCAGATCATGGTCGCCCCGTGGTCGACGAGCCACAGCTCGCCCCGCCACATCAGCAGGTTCGGGTTGCGCCACGACCGGTCGACGTTGTTGACCAGCGCGTCGAACCAGACGACCCGCCCCGCCTCCTCGGGGCTCACCGGGAACGCGAGCGGGTCGAAACCGAGCGCGCCGGAGAGGAAGTCCATGCCCAGGTTGGTGCCACCGCTGGACCGCAGCAGGCTCTGCACCTGCTCCTCGGGCTCACCGAGACCGAGCTCCGCGTCGAGGCGGACGGTGACCAGCCGCGGCACGCGCAACCCCAGCCGGCGGGCGAGCTCCCCGCAGACCACCTCGGCGACGAGTGTCTTGCGGCCCTGCCCCGCACCGGTGAACTTCAGGACGTAGGTCCCGAGGTCATCAGCCTCGACGAGTCCCGGCAGCGACCCGCCCTCGCGCAGGGGCGTGATGAACCGGGTCGCGATCACTTCCTTGAGCATCGCCCCAGGTTACTGACGCCGGCAGGGGCACCGGCGACGGCCTCGCGGGCGCCGGTGCGGAACCCGACAGCGAACCGACAGCTCCGCTTTACCCACGTCGTTCCGCGAACGGGTCAGGATTTCGACGTTGTCTGAACAGCCGGTCCCCAAGGGCCGTACCTCTCGGCAGATCACGAACCCCCGGAAGGAACGTCAGCATGACCAGCGAATCAGTTCAGCCGGTGTCGGGGCCGAACCGCCGTGCCGTCGTGGCGGCGGTCGGCGCGGCGGGGCTCACCGTGGCACTGACGGCGTGCGGGTCGGACGACAAGGCGTCCGACCCGTCCACCGGACAGGACGCCGGGGGCGGCGGCGCGACGAACGAGGGAGCCGGTGGTGCGGCGCTTGCCAAGACCTCCGACATCCCCGAGGGCAGCGGCAAGATCTTCAAGGACGAGAAGGTCGTGGTCTCCCAGCCGGCGGCGGGCGACTACAAGGCCTTCTCGACGATCTGCACCCACCGCGACTGTCCGATGGTGGACCTCAAGGACGACATCATCTCCTGCACCTGCCACGGCAGTCAGTTCTCGGTCCTCGACGGCAGCGTGAAGAAGGGCCCCGCCCTCAAGCCTCTGGAGGCGAAACAGGTCACCGTGAACGGCGACTCCATCACGCTCGCCTGATCCCGGAAGGGCGCTCCAGACACGCCAGCACCTCGTCCGTGGTCGCGACCGTGGCGACCCAAGCGAGGGTGTGGCGGAGCATCGCGGGGGTGTAGTCGGAGGGCACCCCCGCGACGGCGTCCGCCGGGACGACCGTGGTGTAGCCGCGGTTCACGGCGTCGAACACGGCGTTGGGCACGGCCACGTTGGCCGAGACCCCGGTGACGATCAGCGTGCGGCAGCCGAGGTTGCGCAGCAGCGGATCGACGTCGGTGCCCTGCAGGGGCGACAGTCCGTGCAACCGCCGTACGACGAGGTCCTGCTCGGCGACCTCGATCGGGGCGGCCACCCGCACCGCCGGCGTGCCGGACAGCTGCTGGACGGGCAGTCGCTCGGCGGCGCGGAAGAGGCGGGCGTTGCGGCTCGCGCCGCGGCCGTCGGGACGGCGCTCGGCGACGGCGTGGACGACCTGGACACCACCCGCGTGGGCGGCGGCCACCAGGCGGGCGACGTTGGCGAGCATCCCGCCGGCGCGTGCCTCCTCGGCCAGTTCGGGCAGAGCGCTCTCCTGGCCGACGACGCCCTCCTGGCACTCGACGGTGAGCAGCACGGTGGTCGGCGGATCGAGGAGTTGGCTGAGCGCTTCGCATGAGGGCACGGTTCCCCCTGTCGCCGGCGGCTGGGCGGGCGAGCGTAGCCACCGTTGCGCACGGACGGAAGAGCACTCATCCTTTTTCTGACGTGATGTCAGAGGATCTCCTCTGGCACGACGTGAGAGAAAGAGGGGGCCATGACCGCCACGCAGCAGCGCCGGGGCCGGAAGATCATGATGACGCCGGGCGAGCTGGACGACTTCCTGACCACGCAGCGCACCTGCCGGGTCGCCACGGTGTCGGCGGACGGCGCTCCGCACGTGAGCACGCTGTGGTTCGCCTGGGACGGCACCTCGATGTGGCTGTACTCGGTCGTCCGCAGCAAGCGGTGGACCGACCTGCGGCGCGACCCGCGCGTGGCGATCGTGGTCGACACCGGTGAGGAGTACGACGAGTTGCGCGGCGCCGAACTGTCGGGCGCGGTCGAGTTCGTGGGCGAGATCCCGCGCACCGGCGAGCTGCGCGCCGAACTCGACGTCCCGGAGACGCTGTTCGCGCGGAAGAACTTCGGCCTGGAGGAGATGCCCCACGACGGCCGGCACGCCTGGCTGCGGCTGACGCCGCAGAAGATCGTCTCCTGGGACTTCCGCAAGCTGGGCGCGCGGTAGGCCCGCGGGGCTCAGCCGACGTTCTCCCCCGCCGCCCGAAGGGCCTTCACCGCCGCCCGGATCGACGGGCGGCGGTCGGCGTCCGCGCGCCAGACGACGTAGACATGCCGCCGGACCCGCTGCTTGAGGGGGACGGTCACGACCCCGGCGGGCACGGGGTGGCGGCCGAGCAGCGGGGCGACGCACACACCGAGGCCAGCGGCGACCAGCGCGAGCTGCGTGTGGTTCTCGGCGGCGCGGTGGCCGACGATCGGCTCGACCCCCTTGGAGCGGAGCGTGAACATCAGCCACTCATGGCAGAACTCACCCTCGCCCCAGGTGATCCACTCGTCCTCGGCGAACTCGGTGAGGTCCACTTCGTCTCGTCCGGCGAGCCGGTGGCCCACCGGCATGGCGACCTCGGCCAGGTCGTCCAGGATCGACGCCTTGACCAGGCCGTCGGGCAGCGCCATCGGCTTGTTGTACCAGTCGAGCACCACGGCGAGGTCGAGGTCGCCGCGCACCACTGAGGCGATGCCGTGCTCCGGTTCGAGCTCGCAGGAGCGCAGCCGGAGTGCGGGGTGTTCCTCCCGCAGCGCGGACAGCGCCTGCGGGAACAGGCCGCGCGCGGCCGTAGGGAACGCCGACAGCCTGAGCTCGCCGACGACCCTCCCGCGCTGCGCCTCCAGGTCCGACTGGGCCAGTTCGACCTGGGACAGGATGCGCGCGGCATGCTCGGCGAGCAGCCGGCCCGCGTCGGTGAGCCGCACGCCCCGGCCGTTCTTGGCGAGGAGCTGCTGCCCGACCTCCCGCTCCAGCTTGGACATCTGCTGCGACACGGCGGATGTCGTGATGTGCAGCCCCTCGGCCGCGCCGCTGACCGAGCCGTGCCGGGCGAGGGCGTCGAGGGTGCGCAGGCGCTCCAGGTTCAACATGTAAGCGATGCTACGCGGTATCGCGTGCGAAATCTCGCTTGTGCTACGAGATCATGGGGCCGCATCGTGGCTTTCATGAGCACCGTCACCGCCTCGGGCCGGGTCACCACGGCCCCGCCCGAACGCCCCCGGCCCCGCTTCGACTGGCGTCTCCGCTTCGCGGCCCTGTCCCTGATCTGGGGCTTCAGCTTCCTGCTCATCAAGGTGGGCACCGCGGGGTACGCTCCGCTCCAGGTGACGCTCGGCCGGCTGGTGTTCGGTACGGCGGTGCTGGCCGCCGCGATGGCGGTGCGGCGCGAGCGGCTGCCGCGCGGGGCGCGCACCTGGGGGCACCTGGCGGTCGCCGCGTTCCTGCTCAACGCCCTGCCGTTCTCGCTGTTCGCCTACGCCGAGCTGACCATCCCGTCCACGCTGGCCGGCATCTGCAACGCGACCTCGCCGCTGTGGGGTATGGCGCTGTCCCTGGTCGCCCTGTCGGAGGACCGCCCGACCCGGGTACGGGTGGCGGGGCTCGGACTCGGCTTCCTCGGCGTGCTCACGGTGCTGGGCGCCTGGCAGGGCTTCCACGGCCTGGACGCCACGGGCACGGCCCTGGCCCTGCTCGCCTCCCTGAGCTACCCCGTCGGATGGATCTACGTCCGCCGCACCTTGGCCGGCACCGGCCACTCCCACTTGTCCATGACCGGCGCGCAGTTGCTGCTCGCGACGGTCCAACTGGCCGTGGTTACCCCGCTGTTCACGACTGCGCCCACCCGCGTGTCCGTCGTGCCGCTGCTGGCGATCGCCGCCCTGGGCGCCCTGGGCACGGGCCTCGCCGTGCTCTTGCAGTACGGCCTGGTGGCCGAGGTCGGGCCGACGACCGCGCAGATGGTCACGTACTTCATCCCGGTCATCGCCACCGCCGCGGGCGTCGCCCTCCTCGGCGAGTCACTCGCCTGGTCGACACCGGTCGGGGCGGTGATCGTGCTGACGGGAGCGGCACTCACGCAGGTCCGGCCGAAGCCCCGGTCGCCGTCTCAGACGTAACCGCGCGCCGGAGCCGGGCCGAGGGCCGAGGCGATCGCGTCGGCCAGTGCCTCCGTCTCGCCCTCGGCGAGTGTCGAGACGGTGACCCGGATGCCGGGCGGCGCGTTCAGCCGGAAGCGGGCGCCGGGGGCGACGGCCCAGCCGGCGTGCAGCAGCCGGGCGACGGCACCGGTCTCGTCCGGCACCGGCACCCACACGTTCATGCCGGTCCGGCCGTACGCCGTCACACCGCGCCGCCCGAGCGCGCCGATCAGCGCGTCCCGGCGCCGCCCGTACGCCGCCGCCACCCCGGCCGGGTCCACCGCGCCACCGGCCCACAGCCGCACCAGAGCCCGCTGCGTCAGCAGGCTCACCCAGCCGGGCCCGAGCCGCTGCCGCCCGCGGACCCGGTCGACGGTGACGGCGTCGCCGGTGAGCAGGGCGAGGCGCAGATCGGGGCCGTAGGCCTTGGCGGCCGAGCGCACGAACGCCCAGTGCCGGGTGGCGCCGGCCAGGGGATGCAGGGGCACGTCGACGATGCCGTGGCCGTGGTCGTCCTCGATCAGCAGGACCTCCGGGTACTCCCGGAGCACGGACCGCAGGGCACGCGCGCGTGCGGCGCTCACCGCGGCACCGGTCGGGTTCTGCGCCCGGTCCGTGACGATCAGGGCACGCGCCCCGGCCTCCAGTGCCCGGCGTACGTCCTCGGCGTACGGGCCCTCGTCGTCGACGCCGACGGGCACGGTGCGCAGCCCGAGCGCCGGCACGAGGTCGAGGGTGCGGCCCCAGCCGGGGTCCTCGACGGCGACGGTGTCACCGGGCTTGAGATGGGCCGCCAGCACGCGCTCGGCACCGTCGAGTGCCCCGGAGACCACGGCGAGCGGCCCGTCCGGCACCCCGTCGGCGTCGAGACCGGCGCGGGCGATCCGGGCCAGCTCCGGCTCCACGGGGGCGTCCGCGTACATCACGGGCGCCCGGTCGTTCTCGGCGGCCGCCGCCGCGAACGCGCCCGCGAGCGGCGGCAGCAGCGCCGGGTCCGGATTGCCGTTCGCGACGTCCCGCACTCCTTCCGGGACGTCCACCCTGATGTGGTCCCGCCCGGTCGTGGCCGGCGCGGGCCGTACCCGGCTGCCGCGCCGGCCCGCGGTCTCGATGACCCCGCGCTCGCGCAGGGTCCGGTACGCGGCCGCGACCGTGTTGGGATTCACGCCCAGCCGCTCCGCCAACTCCCGCATAGGAGGCAGCAGTTGCCCCGGACGCAGTGCGCCTTCTCCCACCGCTCGCTCGATGCTCGCGGAGATGTCCGCCGCGCGACGCCCACTGATCCGATACTCTCCTAGCACAAAGCCAAGTATGCACTAGTGCAATGGAGAGCGCCATGCAGGGGACCGCGCCGACGCCGTCACAGCCGGACGGCACCTACACCCCGACCGACCGCACCGTCCCCACCCGCTCCCCGGACCGGGCTTCGTACGACAGGGACCTGGTGCACGCGATACTCGACGAGGGCTACGTCTGCCACCTGGGCTTCGTCCGCGACGGCGCGCCGGTCGTGCTGCCCACGCTGTACGCCCGGGCCGGCGAGCGGCTCTATGTGCACGGCTCGACGGGTTCGCGCCCGCTGCGGGCGGCCGGCCAGGCCGGCTCTGGCCTCCCGGTCTGCCTGACGGTCACCCATGTCGACGGGCTGGTCCTGGCCCGCTCGGCCTTCCACCACTCGATCAACTACCGCTCCGTGGTGGTGCACGGCATCGCCCACGACGTGACGGACCCCGAGGAGAAGCGACAGGCCCTGGACGCGCTGGTCGACCACGTCGTACCGGGCCGCTCGGCCGACTCCCGGCCCGCCGACAAGAAGGAGCTGGCCGCGACCGCCGTGATCCGCCTGGACCTGGACGAGGTCTCCGCCAAGCTCCGCACGGGCGGCGTGAACGACGAACCCGAGGACCTGGCCCTCCCCCACTGGGCGGGCGTCGTCCCGGTGCGGCGCGCCCACGGCACGCCGGTCCCCGACCCCGGCCTGGCCCCCGGCACCGAACTGCCCGGCTACCTCGGCGCCCTGTGATGCTGATCCACCCCTGGGACGCGCCCCAGGACGACACCGAGTGGCAACGGTGGCTGGACGGCCACGACTTCGGGCCACTCGCCGTCAACGGCCTGGAGGGCGAGCCGCCCCACGTCCAGCCCCTGCACTTCGCGTACGACCCCGAGGGCGGTGAGATCGTCACCCATCTCGCCCGGCCGAACCCGCTCTGGCGCGCGCTGGAGGCCGACCCGGACGTCCTGCTGAGCGTGGTCGACGACTACGTGTACATCCCCGGCCCCTGGCAGGCCGCCCCGCACGTCCCGCCCGAACACGGCACGCCGACGAGCCTCTACACGGCCGTACAGCTCCGCTGCCGCGCCCATGTCGTGGACGGCCCCGGCGGAGAAGGCCGCACTCCTCAACCGCCAGGTCGACCACTTCCAGCCCCGGGGCGTCTCGGCCCGGGCCGCGGCCGGCGAGGCCCCGTACGGCCGGATGCTCGCCGGCATCCGCGTCCTGCTCCTCGAAGTGACGGACGTCGGGGCGAAGTTCAAGTACGCGAACCACAAACCGGCCGAGGTCCGGGACCGGATCGCCGCCGGCCTCGCGGCCCGCGGTGGTCCGGGCGACGCGGGGGCGCGGGATCACGTGCTGCGCCGGCGGGGGGCCTGAGCGCGAGGGCGGGCGGCTGCCACCCACCCGGCAGGCCCCCGGCCAATCCTCACACGGGCGTCACGGGCTCCTTCCCCGCCCGCGCGTCCCGCGCCTCCCCCACGGCCAGCCCCGCGACGGAGCCCAGCATCAGCACCGTGCCGGCCAGGGTCGACGCCGTGAGGTGCTCGCTGAGGAGGACGACCGCGAGGAACGCCGCGCTCACCGGCTCCAGCAGCATGATCACCGAGACGGTGGCGGAGCGTACGACGGCCGCGCCCGCGAAGTAGAGGCCGTACGCCAGGGCGGTCGGGACGGCGGCGACGTACGCCAGCAGGAGCATGAGCCGGCCGGGCTCCTCGGTGTGCGGCAGGAGCCCCTCGGCCAGGGCGAACGGCAGCAGGCACAGGCTCGTGACGGCGAAGGCGCCGACGGTCGCGCGGGAGGCGTCGGTGTCGCCGTCGCGGCCCCAGCGCCGGGTGAGCAGCGTCATCGCGCTGTATCCGACCGCGGACAGCAGCGCCAGCAGTACGCCCCAGGGCCGTACGGCCGTGCCCCCGCCGCCGAGGACGAGGACCGCGAGCCCGGCGAGAGCGCCCACCACGGCCGCGGTTCCGCCCCGGCCCAGTCGCTCGGCCAGGGTCAGCCGCGCGCCGAGGGCGATGAGCACGGGCCCCGCGCCCAGCGTGACGACGGTGGCCACGGCCAGGCCGGTGGCGGAGACGGCGGCGAAGTAGGCCGTCTGGAACACCGCGAGCCCGAGCCCGGTGATCCCGGCCCGCAGCGCCCTGCGGCCGAGCGGCTCGCGAGAAGGCCTACCGGCGCGGGGCCGCAGCGGGCGCACGGCGAGCAGCAGGGCCAGACCGGCGGCGCAGCGCCAGAAGGAAAGGGCGACGGGCCCCAGGTCACTGGCCCGGTAGACCAGGGAGGCTGCCGCGCCCGCGGTGCCCCACGCGGCACCGGCGATGATCAGATAGAGGAGGCCTCGCCCCACGGGCAGGCCGGAGGAAGTGTTCGACACGTGTTCTCTCCGCAGACGCGCACGGCGCGCCGTACCCGTCCCGCGGGGCGGCTGGTGCGCGGAAGTTCGGGAAGAACCCCGGATCGGTCGGGATCAGCGGGGTCCACGGACTTCGTCTGCGGGCAGCACCGTTCGGCCGTGCGGCGAAAGCGCCGGCACGGTTTCCTGGGGCCCGCCTCAGGCGGCCGGAGGCGGGAGAACGAGTGCGTTCGAAGGCATGATCGACACCCTATGCGGTTGTCCCGGGCTCGGACCATTCCCTTTCCGGGCCGCCGCTCGCGACCGGTCGGCCGGACCCCCTGGCGGGTGTCGAGGACTGCGCGATGAACGCGCCCACCAGCACGATCACACCACCGGCGATCTGCGGTGCCGACAGGCGCTCGCCGAGCAGGACCCAGGCCAGGACGGTGGCGACGACCGCTTCGAGACAGGCCACGACCCCGGCGACCTGCGGGGAAAGCCGGCGCACGGCGACCACACCGGTGACGTAGGCGACGACCGTGGCGACGAGGACGATCCACCCCAGCAGGACGACGGCGGCGACGGGCGTGCCGTCCATGCGCGCGGTGCCCGTGAGCACCGGCCAGTCCATGGTCCAGGGCCGGGCGACGGCGGTCAGCACCGCCGCGCCGACGAGCAGCCCGTAGGCGATGACGCCGAGCGGGTCGGGCGCCTCGTCCCCGGCGTCGCTGCCCTGGTCGGACAGGACGAAGTAGCCGACCTGGCAGCAGGCCGCACCGAGCGCGAACAGCAGCCCCAGGGCGTCGAAGCCGAGGCCGGACCACACCTCGACGACACAGGCGAGACCGCCGACCGCGAGGACGACACCGGCGGCCGCGGCACGCGTCACGGGCCGCCGCTGCACGAACCGCACCCAGCCCAGGACGAGGGCCGGCGCCAGGTACTCGATGAGCAGCGCCACCCCGACGGGGATCCGGGACAGCGCGGCGAAGTAGCAGGCCTGGACACCGGCGACGGCCAGCAGCCCGAACCCGGCGAGCAGCCCTGGGCGCCGGTGCAGCAGCGCGCGGTGCCGCACGGCGAGCGGCAGCATCACCAGGGCCGCCCCGGCCACCCGCAGCCACACCACGTGCAGCGGTTCGAGTCCCGCCTCGATCAGCGGCTTGGCCGCGACACCGGATCCGCCGAAGGCCACCGCGGACAGGAGCGCGAGGCCGAGCCCCACCCCCCTGCCGCGCCCGCTCGCGCTGCTGTCAGACGTACGCACCGGCACATGATGACAGGCCACGACAGGAGCGTCATCCCCTATGACACCTGTCTCACGGCCTGGACGAGACGCCCGTCCCCACCACGGCTATCAGTGAGTGGTCTCGCCGCACTCCGGGGAGATGCCCGGCCGGTCCTCGATCCGGGACAGCACCTCGCGCGGGTCGATGCCGGCCCGTTCGAGTACCTCGACGGCGCGCGCCTGCGGGTCGACGACGATCGCGGCGAGCAGGTCGGTGCCGCGGGCCGGTTCACCGCGCCCGGCGGCGCGTGCGCAGGCGTACTCCATCGACGCGCCGGCCAGCGGCGAGAAGCCCGCGCTCTCCGTCACCACGGGAACCGCGCTGGAGTCCTCGACGCCGCTCTGCCAGCGCAGGCCGTAGCCGATGCTGCGCTGGACGAGATATCCGAGCAGCCGCGCGATCTGCGGTCCGTCACCGAAGACGACCCGCGCATCGGGGTCGGTTTCCAGCAGCGAGTGGAGCAGATGGGCCGTGTCGATCTGCCGGTCCCCGTCCCGGACCGCCCTGCGGCGGGCACCACCGAACACCGATGCCAGCTCGTCGGTGAGCCCGGCATCGTCGTCCACGCTCCGAATGCCGTGCTCATGGGCCGACTGCCTGGGGATACGGGGGCGCACATCCCCATCCCATCAGTACCGCGAGCCCGGGACATCCCCGGAGGGAAGCATTTTCGCGTCCCACGGGAAGTGGACTTCACCGACCGGGATCTCCTCCTCGCGGAGGAGATCAGGTCGTTTCCTCGGGACGCCCAGCCAGGCCTGCCGGTTCGTCAGTGGCCCGGGTGCTCGCCCTCCGGGGCAAGGGTCCGATGGCCGTGACCGTCGCGACGCGTTACACCCTCACGCCCGACGGCGACGCGACGACAGTCCCGCATCGACGGCGCGTTCACGGGCGCGACGGTGTCCCTGATGGCCGGCAAGCTCAAGGACTCGGCCACGGCCGCGCTGAAGGAGTCGCTGCGCAGGCTGGACGGCCTGGTGAGCTGACCCGGGGCACACCGAGGCGCCCCCGGAACACTCCCGGCACACCGAGGCGCCCCCGGAACACTCCGGAGGCGCCTCGCCCGGGGGCGACCCTCAATCCTCGTCGGCGAGGATCAGGTACAGCTTCTTGCGGGCTTCGTTGATGACGCCGAGCGCCTTCTCCCGCTGCTCCTTGCTGCCGGTCTTCCAGACCTGGCCGAAGGCCTCCATCAGACCGAAGCCGGCCTGGCGGATCTCGCCGAGGGCCTCCCAGTCGACCCCGCGGGAGGCCTCCTCCCAGGGCGCTTCGGGCCCCTCCTCGGCGGCGGTGCGGCCCGCCTCGGTGAGCGAGAACAGCTTCTTGCCGCCCTCGGACTCACTGATGATCAGGCCCTCGTCCTCCAGCAGCTGGAGGGTGGGGTAGACCGAGCCGGGGCTGGGCTTCCACGCCCCGCCGCTGCGCTCGGCGATCTCCTGGATCATCTCGTAGCCGTGCATCGGCCGGTCCTTCAGCAGGGCCAGGATCGAGGCCCGTACGTCTCCGCGCCGCGCCCTTCCCCGCGGCCCGCCGCGCCCTCGACCGCCCCAGGGGCCGGGGCCGAAGCCAGGTCCGCCGGGGCCGCCCGGCCCGAAGGGCCCGAAGGCCGCGCGCAGCCCCTCGAAGCCTCCCCGGCCGTGACCGGGGCCGCCGTGTCCATGTCCACGCTCGTATCCGTGGGTACGCATCGCAACCACTCTCCATTCCATCGTTGATCTGTCGCGATGCCTCAACGATATATCGGAATCCTTTGGCCGACAAGACCCGGATCGCCGAGGCGTGCCGGCGCAGCGCTGGGCGAAATCGGGGGCCGCCAGTCCCGGATTGGCCTTGGCCGGCGGCTTCACGGAGCCCCTAGCGTCGTGGAATGCGGATCCGAATCGTCGACGCCTTCACCGATCGCCCCTTCTCCGGCAACCCGGCCGGAGTCCTGCTCCTGAACGACGCGGACACCTTCCCGGACGACACGTGGCTGCAGAACGTCGCGCTGGAGGTCAACCACGCCGAAACGGCCTTCGCCCATCCCCTCCCGCCGGGCGGCGGGGCCGACTGGGCGCTGCGCTGGTTCACTCCGGCCACCGAGGTCGCGATGTGCGGCCACGCGACCCTGGCCACGGCCCACGTCCTGCACACCACCGGCGCCCACACGGGCCCGGTGCGCTTCGCCACCTGCAGCGGCGTCCTCGTCGCCGCACCCGCCGGGGACGGCTCCGTCACGCTGGACTTCCCGACGGCCCCGCTCACCCGGGCCGACCCGCCCGCCGGCCTCACCGAGGCCCTGGGCACCGAGCCGCTCACGGTCCTCGACACCGGCCCGAACATCGGCGACCTGCTGGTCGAGGTCGCCGACGAGAAGACGGTGCGCGCCCTCTGCCCCGATCTGAAGGCCCTCGCCGCCCACTGCGAGCGCGGCGTCATCGCCACCGCCGCCGCGCAGGACCCGGCCGGGAGCTACGACTTCGTCTCGCGCTGCTTCTTCCCGAACGTCGGCATCGACGAGGACCCGGTGACCGGCAGCGCCCACACCGCGCTGGCCCCGTTCTGGTCCGAGCGCCTGGGCCGCCCCGCCCTCACCGGCCTCCAGGCCTCACCCCGCTCCGGCCGCGTCCGCACGGAGTCGCGCGGCGAGCGCACCCTGCTGACCGGCAGGGCCATCACCGTCATCGAGGGCGAGCTGCTCGCCTGAGACGGCCGAAGGGGCTTACGACGGTGCCGTACGACCCTTCCCCCGGCCCGTCACGCCGTCGGCAGCCACCCCACCTTGCCCGCCAGCAGCGCGTAGCCCACGAACGCCCCGATGTCGAGCAGCGAGTGGGCCACCACCAGGGGACCGACGCGACCCCAGCGGCGATAGAGATAGACGAAGACGACACCCATGACCATGTTCCCGATGAAGCCGCCGATGCCCTGGTAGAGGTGGTACGAGCCGCGCAGGACCGAACTGCCCACCAGGGCGGCCGTCGGCGTCCAGCCCAGTTGGCTCATGCGGCGCAGCAGGTAGCCGACGACGATTACTTCCTCCAGTACCGCGTTCTGGATCGCCGAGAGGATCAGAACGGGGTACTTCCACCACACCTCGGGCAGTGCCTCGGGCACCACGGTGAGGTTGAAGCCGAGTCCGCGGGCCGCCAGGTAGAAGGCGATGCCGGTGCTGCCGATGACCGCCGCGATCGCCGCGCCGCGGCCGAGGTCCGGCCAGGGGCGGGTGCGGTCGAAGCCGAGGGTGCGCAGGCTCGCGCCCTCGCGCAGCAGGAAGTGCGCGACGAGGGCGACGGGCACGAGCGCCGTGGTGATCCCGAAGAGCTGCCAGGCCAGGTCGAGCCAGGGGCGGCCGGGCGCGGCCGAGGCGTTCATCGTGGCCGCCTGGTCCTTGAGCCCGCCCGGCTTGGTGACCGACCCGATGAAGCTGATCAGCGCGGACACTCCGCTGGCCCCCAGCGACAGCGCGAGGACGAGCAACGTCTCGTTGCGCAACATCCGCCGCGAGAGCCCCCGCTGGGGAAAGGAATCGCCCACCGGGCCCGCCTCCGCCTGCACACCTGCCTCCACTTCACCGACCTGTCGGGTCAGTATGGCGGCAGCGGGATGCGGACCCGCGGGCGCGTCAGGCCAGCGACACCGGCTCCGGCAGTCCCACCGGCCAGCTGTGCACCGGGTCCCCCTTGTGCATCAGTTCGCGGTAGCGCCGGGTGGTGGCGGCGAGCGCGTCCTCCCGGCCGAGGCCCGCGTCGAGGGCCTCGTGGAAGGTCGCGGCCTGCCAGCTCGCCCCGTTCACCCTGCGCCGGCAGCGTTCCTCGATCACGCCCAGGTACAGATCGCGGTCGGCCGGTTCGACGCCCCAGGCGTCCAGCCCGGCCTCGGCGAGCGGCAGCAGTTCGTCACGGATCAGGCTCACCGCGTCGACCTCGGCGGTGCCGCCGTACCGGCCGCGCCGTGGCCAGGTGAAGCGGGCCTCGATGCCGTCCTTGCACGCGGCGTCGAAGTTGGCGGCGGCCGCCTCGAACGGCAGCCGGGTCCACACCGGCCGGGTCTCCTCGGCGAGGGCGCGGACGACGCCGTAGTAGAAGGCGGCGTTGGCCACGACGTCGATGACGGTGGGCCCGGCGGGCAGGACGCGGTTCTCCACCCGCAGGTGGGGGACGCCGTCGGCGACGCCGTAGACCGGGCGGTTCCAGCGGTAGATCGTGCCGTTGTGCAGGACGAGCTCGGCGAGCGACGGGGTGCCGCCCTGGTCGAGCACCTCCAGCGGGTCCTCGTCGTCGCAGATAGGCAGCAGCGCCGGGTAGTAGCGCAGGTTCTCCTCGAAGAGATCGCGGGCCGAGTCGATCCAGCGCTCCCCGAACCAGGTGCGGGGGCGGACACCCTGGGCCTGGAGCTCGGGCGGGCGGGTGTCGGTGGACTGCTGGAACAACGGGGGCCGCGACTCGCGCCACAGCTCGCGGCCGAACAGGAAGGGCGAGTTGGCGCCGACGGCGATCTGCGCGGCGGCGACCGCCTGGGCCGCGTTCCACGCGTCGGCGAACCGGGCCGGGGTGACCTGCAGGTGCAGCTGCACGGAGGTGCAGGCGGCCTCCGGCGCGATGGACTTCGAGGTGCAGCTCAGATGCTCCACGCCCGCGATGTCGAGGGTGAACTCCTCGCCGCGGGCGGCGACGATCTGGTCGTTGAGGAGGGTGTAGCGGTCGACGGCGGAGAGGTTCGACGACACCAGGTCGTCACGGTCGAGGGTCGGCAGGATACCGATCATCACAATGCCGGCGTCGACCTCGCCCGCTTTTCGGTCGGCATATGCCAGCGACGTGCGGAGTTCCTCCGCGAGCCGGTCGAATACGCGGCCGCCCAGGCGGTGTGGAGGGATGTTGACTTCCAGGTTGAACATGGCGAGTTCTGTTTGGAAGTCGCGGCTCGCGATGCGTTCCAGGACTTGCGCGTTCAACATTTTGGGCATGCCGTCGGAGCCCGCGAGATTCAATTCGATCTCCAGCCCCATGAAGTTCTTCGGGCGATCGAACCGCTTCTCCGCCAGGAGTCGCTCCAAGCCCGTCAGACACTGACGCAGCTTGTCGCGGTAGCGCTGGCGATCGGACAGGTCGAACCGGCCTGCCACGACCTTCTCCCCCATCGAAGCGTCCCTCCTCAGGTGATGCGGGCCGAAGATCCGGCCGCCGGGGTCCCGGTCAGGTGGAGGATGCCCAGCGAAAGCGATCGATAACGTCCCGGACGGACGCGCGGACCGCTACGCTGGTCAACTGTGACCGGTGGCACATTCACCCGGCATGACACTCAGGCCGGGTTTCGGGTACCGCGAACTCGTGAAAAACGCCGATGAGAATGGGCCGACCGGTTCGCGGACATTCGCCGAGGTCACCGCCGCATACCCCCACTGGGAATCGGGATAATTCTCGCGTATCGCCGACCGAATGTACCCTTGTTCTACTCACCGGAAACGGCTAGCCGAAACACAGTCCGAACCCGTGTCGTATAAACTCCGCGAAGGCAGAAGGTTGGCGCCCACGGTCGCCGGGTCCCGCCGCCGAGGCGACGTTCGATGGACCCCATCCTCCTCTCGTTCTCCAGACCTGGCCCCCGCCTCTCTGACCTCCGTGAGCTGACAGCGCCGTCCGCCCCCGCCCTCGCGCCACCGTGCCTTTGAATGAGAGGCGACCCACCATGCCGCTGCATGTCCCGCCGGCTCCCGCGCCCGCACTCCGTTCCGTCCTGACCGCGCTCTCCTCGCGCACCGCGGTCCGCGAAGCGCGAACCCCCGCCCTGCTCCGCAGCCAGGGGCCCGCCACTCCCGAGCTCCCCCTGCCCGTCCACGTCCTCGACCGGGTCACGGCCGAGGGCGTGTCCGCGACCCGGCTGGCAGGGTGGCGGTTCCTGGTCCGCTGCGACGACGGCGCCGTGGCCGCGGCGGAGACCATGCTGACTCCCGACGGCTGGACCTTCTCCCACTTCTTCGAGGGGCCGTACATCACCTCCACCGAGCGCGCCCTGCGCCAGGCCGAGGTGATGCCGCAGTCGTACCAGCCCCGCCTGCTGTCGGTGCCCAGCCTTTACATGCTGACGCTCTGGCTGCACGAGGACTGCGCCGCGGACGGGGCCACCGGCCACCCCGCCGCCACCGATCTGCTCGTCCCGCTGGCGCCCGCTCCTCCAGGTATCGCGGCACACCGCCCGCATCGCGTCGCCGAACTCCTCCCGGTGCTGACCCACCGGGCGACTCCCACCAGACTGCTCGGCTCACCCGCCTGAAGCGTCGCACCGCGAAGTGCCCTCAGCCCCGTCGCCGAATTCCCGGCGACGGGGCCAGTCCTTTACCGCCTGTCCGCTCGCACGTACCGCCCGGCGCTCGCACGATCGCTTTGCCGCTCACACGATCGCTCTAAAGAGCGCCGAATGGCTCGTACGAGCCGAAAAGGTCGGGAGTCCGACCGGACTAGCCCTATCCGGCCACTGCGAACCACCCGAAGGGACAGTCCAGTTGGGATGAACCGTCCGCACGGGTGATGCGTCCTGAACCTGTGAGAAGCGGTGCTGCGAAATCCCTGCGGAACGACGCCCGTAGGGCAACACTGGGTTCCGACGACTTAAACAACGGGGGGCGGCCATGAACGACACTTCTAGCCGCGGAACAGACACGACAACCGACTCGGTCAACTCGGTCACCACGTCCATCTCGACAGAGCGAAAGATCTCACCCATGTGCCAGCACCAGACACCGTGCCCGTCAGCCGACTCCGCCGGCCGGGATTCCGCCCGCCTCGTGGCGCACCACCCGGAGCAGGGATGGAGCCTGCTGTGCAACGGCGTGGTGCTCTTCGAGGACACCGGTGAGCTGCTGCCGGACGGCCGGGTCATCGCCCCGCACCGTCCGCTGGCCGGGAGCCAGGTGATGACGGCGGCCTGAGCGTCGCCGGGCAGGGTCACGCTCCGCCCACAGACATGAGGGGCCGGCCGCAGGACACCCCGCGCACCGGCCCCGACGTGTGTCCGGGTGCCGTCACTCCGTGTCACCTCCCGCGACGCGTTGTCGCTGACTCGTACGCCTTCCCACGGCTGCCCGTCTTCCGGAAGGCTTCCGGAAGCCTGCACCGCCCTGCTCGACCTGCCCCGACCGCCGACCGCTCTCTTCGCCGCCAGCGACCAGATGGCCCTCGGCGCGATCGAGGCCCTGCGCCGGCGCGGCTCCGGGTGCCGCAGGACATGAGCGTGGTGGGTTTCGACGACCTTCCGGAAGTCCGCTGGTCGGATCCGCCACTGACCACGGTCCGGCAGCCCCTCGCCGACATGGGCAAGCTGGCCGTCCGCACGGTCCTCCGCCTCACCCACGACTAGCAGCCGGACGCACCGCGGGTGGAGCTGGGGACCGAGCTGGTGGTGCGAGCGAGTACGGCACCTCCGGCGACGCGGGCCTGAGGGGCCGGGCCCGCATCGCCGAGGTCGACGGGAGCCCGCCCCAGCCGCATCACCGCACAGGCATGCCCACGCCCACCGGCGTGGCGCCCGACCGGCACACACCCGCCCGCATTCCACGACATCGCAGGAGACCGGCCACGGCCCGCCGGGGCAGCGCTGCCGCAAAGGCCGAGCGACCGCCAAGGCCGAACAGCCACCAGCGCCGGACAGTCACCAACCGACCAGCCGCCAGGGCCAAACGGCCGTCAGCGCAGCACCGGCGGCCCCGAGCCCAGCGGGGGCGCCCCACCTCCCCTCAACGGCAGGACGCCCCCACCCCCTACCTCCCCCCGAGCGCCTCACGGATCGCGAAGTACGCCGGCTTCCGCCGCAGTTCCTCGTCCCACGGCAGGGCCGCGCCCTCCCCCGGGAAGAACGCCGGGATCCAGGAGTACTTGTCCGTGTAGTCCCAGAGAGTGATGCCGACGCACCGGCGCACCACCAGGCAGGCCTTGGTCAGGTCGCCGTACCACTCGGCCTGCTGGGCCAGCTTCTCCTCGGTCGCGGGCAGCTGCATCCGGATGTCGACCTCGGTGAGAGACGTGTCGAGGCCGAGCCGGGAGAAGCGGCGGAGGTTGTCCTCCAGTGTCGTGGGATAGCCGTACTGGAGAGCCAGATGGGCCTGGAGACCGATGCCGTGCAGCGGGACGCCCTCGGCCTTCAGCTCCTTGGCCAGCTCGTAGTACGCGTCGCTCTTCGGGCCGATCCCCTCGATGTTGTAGTCGTTGAGGTACAGCTTGACGCGCGGATCAGCCTGGTGCGCCCAGCGCAGCGCGTCGGCGATGTACCCGGGCCCGAGCGTCTTGTAGAAGACCGACTCGCGGTACGTACCGTCCTCGTTGAACGCCTCGTTGACGACGTCCCAGGCGAACACCTTGCCCCGGTAGTGCCGTACCTCCGCCTGGATGTGCTTCTTCAGCACGGCCCGCAGCTCCGGGGCCGTCCACTCCCGTTCCGTGAGCCAGCCGGGCAGCTGGCTGTGCCAGACCAGGGTGTGGCCGCGCACCTTC
Organism: Streptomyces sp. NPDC033136; assembly: GCF_055578235.1. Lineage (NCBI taxonomy): Bacteria > Bacillati > Actinomycetota > Actinomycetes > Kitasatosporales > Streptomycetaceae > Streptomyces > Streptomyces sp. NPDC033136. The sequence continues at coordinate 22,417 of NZ_JBVIPD010000037.1, read as the reverse complement.
TGCCGGTTGGCGCGGGCGAGGTTCACGATCTCGTCGCCCTTGGAGAAGTCGAACACGCCCTGCTGTGGCTCGGTCGCGTACCACTTCATGCCGTTGCCGGGGGTGATCTGGTCGAACTCGCTGCCGAGCAGGGCCGTGTAGGGCGCGTCGACGAGTTCGGGATTGTCCGTCGCACTGCCGAAGTAGCGGCCGTGCCGCTGGGCGAGGTCGGCGAGCGTCCGTTCCTTGCCGTGCCGCCCGTCCGCCTGTGCCGTCGGCCCGGTGGCGATGCCTCCGAGCGTCAGCGCGGCGGCGAGCGCCCCGGCGAGCCTGAGCCGTGGAGCGGTCCTGCGCATGGTGCGACTCCTCACGGTGGACGGGTAGGTGAGCCGTACGTCCGCGGCGCGCGTCAGCCCTTCGTGGCGCCGGCGGTGAGGCCGCCGACGAGCTGCCGCTCGGCGACGGAGTAGAAGGCGAGGGCGGGGACCATGGCCAGCACCAGATAGGCGAAGACCTTGGCGTACTCCGCGGAGTACTGCCCCTGGAACTGCTGGACACCGATCGGCAGCGTCCACCACTGCGCGTCGGTGAACACCAGCAGTGGCAGGAAGAAGTTGTTCCAGCTGGTGACGACGGCCAGCACCGAGACGGTGCCGAGCGCGGGCCGCGCCATGGGCAGCAGCACCCGCCAGAAGAAGCCGAACGAACTGCACCCGTCGAGCGTGGCCGCCTCCTCCAGTTCCCCCGGGATCTGCCGGAAGAAGCCCCGCAGGATGATGATGGTCATCGGCAGCCCGAAGGCCGCCTGCGGGAGGATCACGCCGAGCGGGTTGTCCAGCAGGTCCAGGGACCGCAGCAGCAGGAAGAGTGGCAGGGCCGCCACCGCGAACGGGAACATCAGCCCCATCGTGAACAGCGTGAACAGCGCCTCCCGGCCCCGGAAGGCGAAGCGCGCGAAGGAGAAGGCCGACAGCGCGGACACCGCGACGACCAGGACGGTCGTGCCCACCGCGATCAGCGTGCTGTTGCCGATCAGCCGCCAGAAGTCCCCCGAGCCGAGGATCCGGGTGTAGTTCGAGGTCACCCACGACTCGGGCAGCCCGACCGGGTTGCGCGAGAGTTCGTCGGTGGACTTGAAGCCGGACAGCGCGGCGTAGAGCAGGGGGACGGCCATGACCGCACCGACGACGAGCAGGACGAGGTGCAGCGGGAGGTCCTTGCCCCTGCGACCCTTCTGACTAGCCGTCACTTTCCGTCACCCCGCATAGTCGTGGTGGCCCCTTCCAGGTCGCGCCGGAGCACAAACCGCTGGTAGGCGAGGGCGAAGACGAGGCTGATGCCGAACATGACCACGCTGATCGCGCTGGCGTAGCCCACCTGATAGCGCTTGAAGCCGTACTGGAACATGGTCACGGCCATGGTCTCGGAGTGGTGGTCGGGGCCGCCGGCGGTGGTCACCCACACCAGGTCGAAGAGCTGGATCGCCCCGATGACCGCCAGGAACACGCTGATGCGCAGGGTGGGCGCCAGCAGCGGCAGCGTCACGTTGCGGAAGCGCTGCCAGGGCCCGGCCCCGTCGATGAGCGCCGCCTCGGTCAGCTCCCTGGGGACGGCCTGGAGCCCGGCCAGGTACAGCATCATGTGGAAGCCGAAGTACTTCCAGGTCATGACGAGGAACAGCGTCGCCATGACGGTGGACGGATCGGCGAACCACTCCCCGCCCAGCCCGTCCAGTCCGATCCTGCCGAGGACCTGGTCGGCGAAGCCGTCGTCCGGGGCGAAGATCATGCCGAACAGGATTCCGGTGATCGCCTCGGACAGCACATACGGGGCGAAGAACAGCATCCGGTACACCGCCCGGCCGCGCATCCGCTGGTTGAGCAGGACGGCCATGGCAAGTGCGAACGGCAGCTGGATGACGAGCGACAGCACCACCAGGACCAGACAGCGCCACAGGTCACCCAGGAAGACGTCGTCCTGGAGGAGGCGGGTGAAGTTCTCGCCGCCGACGTAGTCGGAGGGCATACCGAAGCCGCCCCAGCGGAAGAAGGCCGCGTACAGGGCGAACAGCATCGGCAGCAGTACGAGCCCCATGAACAGCACCAGGGCGGGCAGTTGGAAGCCGGCCGCGGTGAGCCAGTGCAGCGCGCGACGCCGGGCCCGGCTCCGGGCCCGGTCCGTAGCCGGGGGTGGTGGGCCGACGTCGCGGCCTGTCCGTCTGTCCGGCAGGAACGTGGAGGTCATCGCCGGTTACTGCTCTTCCTTCGCGGTCTTCGTGATCGACTGGACGACCTGCCCGGGCGACTTGGACCCGGCGATCAGCGCGGCGACGCTGTCGTTGACCTCCTGGCCGACGGCGGGCGCGTAGGCCTGGTCGAGATAGAGCTGGAAGCCGGTGGCTCCCTTCAACTGCGCCTGTACGGCCTTGATGTTGGGGTCGCTGATGGCGCTCTCGGCCGCCGGGACGACGGGCAGGACGCTGGTCTTCTTGACCAGCTCCAGGTCCGTGGCCTCGGACGCGAAGAACTCGAGGAAGTCGACGGCCGCCTGCGGGGCGCCCCGGCGCAGCGCGTGCCCGCCGCCTCCGCCGAACACCTCGGTGATGGCGCCCTTGCCGCCCTCGACCGCGGGGAAGGGGAAGAAGCCGAGGTCCTTGCCGAGTCCCCTGCCCGCGTCGGCCTGGACCGTGGGCGCCCACTGGCCCATGAGCTCCATGGCCGCCTTGCCGTTGCCGACCGTGGCGGCCTGCCCGGTGGGCGTGGAGTAGGCGGCGCCCAGGAAGCCCTTCTGGAACGGCTGGAGAGCGACGAGTTCGTCCAGGTGCTCGCCCGCCTCGACGAAGGGGGCGCCGGCGAAGTCCTTGTCCTCGTAGGCCTTCTGCAGCGCTTCGGCGCCGGCGGTACGCATCGCCAGGTAGGCCCAGTAGTACATGCCGGGCCACTTCTCCTTGCCGGCCAGGGCGAGGGGGGTGATGGTCTCGGCCTTCAGCTTGCGCACGGCGTCGAGGAAGCCGCTCCAGGTGGCCGGGGGCTCGGAGATGCCGGCCTGGTCGAAGAGCGCCTTGTTGTACCAGAAGCCGATCATGCCGATGTCGAACGGGACGCCGTAGACCCTGTCGTCGAGCAGGTAGGGCTCCTTGGCGACCGGGAGCAGGGCGTCGCCCCACGGCTTGGTGCTGTCCGTGAGGTCCTCGACGAGTCCGGCGTCGACCTGCTGCTTCAGCACGCCGCCGCCCCAGGTGTGGAAGATGTCGGGCAGCTTCCCGGAGGCCGTCAGGGCCGTCATCTTCGACTTGTAGGCGTCGTTCTCCAACTGGACGATCTTCACCTTGGCCTTGGGGTTCTGCGCCTCGAACTTCCGGGCGAGACCGGCCCAGACGCCCTTGGCCGGCTCGGTGGTGGAGATGTTCCACCACTCGATCGTGGTCGTCCCGGACGACCCTCCGTCCGAGTCTCCGCCGCATGCGGTCAGTGCCGTCATCCCCAGACCGGCCGCGGCGGAGGCCGCCAGGAAGCCGCGGCGGGACAGTGCCGGGTCGCCCATCATGCGCTCCTTGAGTACGGGACGGCCCGCTTCTCACGTCCGTCCGCTGAGTCGAAAGTTTCGAATCAGATCCGGAAAGCTGCGTTGATGCCGCACCCTAGAGACAGCCGCCAAACGGTGGCAACCCCTTGTACGTGGTGAATCTGCCGCCCCTGCAAGAGCTGTGAGCGACGGGCGAAACATTCGATTAAGTAAACGAACGTTACGAAGCCGGCCCGCAGGCGTGGGCAACAGCGGGCCGGCGCCCGCCGCGGCCACACCGTGATCACACAGGGTGGCCGACCGGACGGACACCACCGCCCCTCGCGGATCCGAGGCTTCCCGGGATCCCAGCAGTCCTTCAGCTCGCGATTCCCACCCTGCCGAGGCTCCCGGGCGCAGCCCTGACAAAAGCTTGTGCGCCCATCCCGCTCATCCACGGGCGGGCCACGGCATCACGCTCCGCATACGGCAACCGGGCCCGTCCCGTGCCGACCGGAACCACCCCGCGCACATCGGGAGCACGTCGACGGCCACACGCGCTGCCGACCGCCGGTCTCCGCCTGACTGTCGACACACGTGGGCCGAGTCAGGCCGCCCGGTCACCCCTGCCCGGCGACCCACGGTGGCCGAGTCGGGCCGGCGACGCAGGGCGGCCGGGTCAAACCGTCGGCCTCCGCCGCCCCGAGCGTGATCCCATACTGTGCGAGAGCTCCCCCGCCATCACGCCACCCCGATCTCCCCGGCCCGCCGGGCCACCATGCGACGACTAACGCCATATCGCGTCATACCCAACGGCCAACCCCCGCACCCCCGGTTCCCCTCCCCCGCGCCTAAGGTGACCGGCATGCAGTCGTACACGATCGGCCAGGCAGCACGGCTGCTCGGCGTGAGCCCGGACACCGCCCGGCGCTGGGCGGACGCCGGCCGCATCACCACCCACCGCGACGAGGCCGGGCGGCGGCTCGTCGACGGACGGGACCTGGCCGCCTTCTCGGTCGAACTCGCCAGGTCCGGCGCCGCCGAGGACGACACCCCGTACACCTCGGCACGCAACGCCTTCCCCGGCATCGTCACCGCGATCAAGCTCGGCGACGTCGCCGCCCAGGTGGAGATCCAGGCCGGTCCGCACCGGCTCGTCTCCCTGCTCACCCGCGAGGCCGTGGAGGAACTGGGCCTGGAGGTCGGCATGGAGGCGACGGCCCGCGTGAAGTCGACGAACGTCCACATCGACCGGGTCTGAGTTCCACACGAACGCACATACACACCCTGCGCCGCCATTGGCATCGCTCATGCGATGCGGCAGGAGGCTTCTGGCTGGCAGATGCGCCGGTATGATCGACGTAGCGGAAGGGTCCGGAGGGCTCTTCCCCCTGGCCGACGGAGGGAGTGGCTCCGAGATGACCCGTTCCGCGCACCGGACCCGCCGGATACCGCAGGTCGCTGGTGTGTCCGCCGCCGCGCTGCTGACGCTGAGCGCCTGCTCCTCCGCCGGTTCGGGTTCGAGTTCGGACACGGGCTCGTCCTCGTCGAAGCCCTCCGGCACGGTCACGGTCTTCGCCGCCGCCTCCCTCGAAGAGAGCTTCAAGGCCCTGGGCAAGACGTTCGAGCAGCAGCATCCGGGCACCGACGTCGTCTTCAACTTCGGCGGCAGCGACACCCTCGCGGCCAGCATCACCAGCGGCGCCCCGGCCGATGTCTTCGCCGCCGCCAGCAGCAAGACCATGGCGATCGTGACGGACAGGAAGGACCCGGCGGGCCCGCCGGCCACCTTCGTCCGCAACCGGCTGGAGATCGCCACCCTGCCGGGCAACCCCGACAGGATCTCCTCCCTGAAGGACCTCACCAAGTCCGGCCTGAAGGTCGTCCTGTGCGACAGGACGGTCCCGTGCGGCGCCGCCGCCCAGGAGGCGCTGGACGCCGCCGGCCTGAAACTGACCCCCGTCTCGTACGAACAAGACGTCAAGAGCGCCCTGACGAAGGTCGAGCTCAAGGAGGCCGACGCGGCCTTCGTCTACCGGACCGACGTGCGCGCGGCGGGTGACAAGGTGGAGGGCGTGGACTTCCCCGAGGCGGCCGAGGCCGTCAACGACTATCCGATCGCCCTGCTCGACCACGCCCCCAACCCCGGCACCGCCAAGGCCTTCATCGCCCTGGTGCGCTCCGCCGAGGGCCAGAAGGCGCTGTCCGGAGCCGGGTTCCTCAAACCGTGACCGACACGCTGGAGCGCCGGCCCCGCCGTGATCGCACCCGCGGCCGGACCCGCGCGGTGCCGGTCCCCCTGCTGGTGCCCGCCCTGGCCGGGCTGGCGTTCCTGCTCCTGCCGCTGATCGCCCTGCTCGTCCGGGCCCCCTGGCGCCAACTTCCCGAGCAACTGGCCAGCCCCGAGGTGTGGGAGGCGCTCCGGCTCTCCCTCGTCTGCGCCACGGCGGCGACAGCCCTGAGCCTGGTCCTCGGTGTCCCCCTGGCCTGGCTGCTGGCTCGTACGCGCTTCCCCGGCCGGGGTTTCGTGCGGGCCCTGGTGACGCTGCCGCTGGTGCTGCCGCCGGTCGTGGGCGGTGTGGCCCTGCTGCTCGCCTTCGGGCGCAACGGCGTGATCGGGCAGTGGCTGGACGCCTGGTTCGGGATCACCCTGCCCTTCACCACGACGGGCGTGATCCTCGCCGAGACCTTCGTGGCGATGCCGTTCCTCGTCATCAGCGTGGAGGGCACCCTGCGGGCCGCGGACTCTCGCTACGAGGAGGCGGCCACCACCCTGGGCGCCTCCCGCTTCACCGCGTTCCGCCGGGTCACCCTGCCGCTGATCGCGCCCGGCATCGCGGCCGGTTCCGTGCTGGCCTGGGCCCGGGCGCTCGGCGAGTTCGGCGCAACCATCACCTTCGCGGGCAACTTCCCGGGCCGCACGCAGACCATGCCGCTGGCCGTCTATCTCGCCCTGCAGAACGACCCGGCGGCGGCGATCGCCCTCAGCCTGGTGCTGCTGGCCGTGTCCATCGCCGTCCTGGCGGCCCTGCGCGACCGCTGGCTGACCGCCTCGTGACGGTCCTTACGGCCGACCGGAGCCGGCGTCCGGGGCCACCCCGCTCCAGGGGCTCCGGCGGACCGGAGCCGGCTTCCGGCACCGCCCGGACCGGTCCCCTGTGTGACGGCCCTCCCACTCTCTGGACGACCTGCTGATGACCGACCTCGACGCCACTGGACCCGGCTCCTCCCCCGAAGGCCTCGACGCCCGCCTCCTCGTGGACCGCGGCTCCTTCCGCCTCGACGTCACGCTCACCGCCGCCCCCGGGGAGGTCGTCGCACTGCTCGGACCGAACGGCGCCGGCAAGACCACGGCCCTGCGCGCCCTCGCGGGACTCGTCCCCCTCACCTCGGGCCATCTGCGGCTCGACGGCACCCGGTTGGACCGTACGCCGCCCGAGTCCCGCCCCGTCGGCGTCGTCTTCCAGGACTACCTGCTCTTCCCGCACCTGACCGCCCTGGACAACGTGGCCTTCGGGCCGCGCTGCCGGGGCGCCGGCAAGGCCGAGGCCCGTGCCCAGGCCGCCGAGTGGCTGGGCCGCATGGGCCTGTCCGACCACGCCGGCGCCAAGCCCCGCCGCCTCTCCGGCGGCCAGGCCCAGCGCGTGGCCCTGGCCCGCGCCCTGGCGACCGGGCCCCGGCTGCTGCTCCTGGACGAACCCCTCGCCGCCCTCGACGCCCGTACCCGTCTGGAGGTGCGCGCCCAGCTCCGGCGTCACCTCGCCGAGTTCGAGGCCGTCGCGGTCCTGGTCACGCACGACCCACTGGACGCCATGGTGCTGGCCGACCGCCTGGTCGTCGTCGAGGACGGCCAGGTCGTCCAGGAGGGCACGCCCTCCGACATCGCCCGCCACCCCCGCACGGACTACATCGCCCGCCTCGTCGGACTCAACCTGTACCGGGGACACGCCGAGGGCCACACCGTCCGGCTGGAGGCGGGCCCCGCCCTCACCACCACCGAGGAGCTGTCAGGCCCGGTCTTCGTGGCGTTCCCGCCGGGCGCGGTGACGCTGTACCGGGACCGCCCGACCGGCTCCAGCGCCCGCAACCTGTGGCGCTGCGAGGTCGCCGGGCTGGAGACCCACAGCGACCAGATCCGCGCCGACCTCACCGGTGAACTCGCCCTGACCGCCGACCTGACCACGGTCGCCGCCGCCGAACTCGACCTGCACCCCGGTGCACCGGTGTGGGCGGCGGTCAAAGCGACCCAGACGCACGCATACCCGGCATGACGACCCTGCCCGGCTGCCGTGCCCTCATGAGCCTGGGCATCCGCAACCGCTCGTGGCACCGTCACCGCGGTCACCTCGGGCGAAGTCATGGCGACGGCCCGAATCCGCCTCACCGGCGGCCAGGACCTCTCGTCGCCCCGATCAAGTCGGCCGAGGTGGCCCTCATCCGGCATGAGGCATGACGGGAGGGGCCCCGCACCGCGGAGCCCCCTCTGACCGGTCGGTCGGTCAGTCCTCGTACGCGTCCAGCGGCGGGCAGGAGCAGACCAGGTTCCGGTCGCCGAAGGCCTGGTCGATACGGCGCACCGGCGGCCAGTACTTGTCGGCGGCCGACACCCCGGCCGGGAAGACGGCGTCCTCACGGCTGTAGGCGTGCTCCCACTCACCGGCGAGCGCACCGGCGGTGTGCGGGGCACCGCGCAGCGGGTTGTCGTCCGCGGGCCACGCGCCGGAGCCGACCTTCTCGATCTCCGCGCGGATGGCGATCATGGCCTCGCAGAACCGGTCTAGCTCGGCCAGGTCCTCCGACTCGGTCGGCTCGATCATCAGCGTCCCGGCCACCGGGAACGACATCGTCGGCGCGTGGAAGCCGTAGTCGATCAGCCGCTTGGCGACGTCGTCGACGCTCACGCCGGTCGCCTTGGTCAGCGGCCGCAGGTCGATGATGCACTCGTGCGCAACGAGCCCGCCGGGACCGGTGTAGAGCACCGGGTAGTGCGGCTCCAGCCGCTTGGCGATGTAGTTGGCGCTGAGCACGGCCACCTGCGTGGCCCGCTTCAGCCCCTCGCCGCCCATGAGCCGGACGTACGCCCACGAGATCGGCAGGATGCCGGCGGAGCCCCAGGGCGCCGCCGAGACGGGTCCGACGCCGGTCTCCGGGCCGGCCTCGGGCTGCAGCGGGTGGTTCGGCAGGTAGGGCGCGAGGTGCTCCCGCACCGCCACCGGCCCCACGCCGGGACCGCCGCCGCCGTGCGGGATGCAGAAGGTCTTGTGCAGGTTCAGGTGCGAGACGTCCCCGCCGAAGTGCCCCGGCTTGGCGAGCCCCACGAGCGCGTTGAGGTTCGCCCCGTCGACGTAGACCTGCCCGCCCGCCTCGTGCACCTGCGCGCAGATCTCGGCGACGTGCTCCTCGAACACACCATGGGTGGACGGGTACGTGATCATCAGCACCGCGAGCTCGTTCCGGTGCTGCTCGATCTTCGCCCGCAGGTCCTCGACGTCGATCTCGCCGTCCTCGGCGGTCTGCACGACGACGACCTTCATGCCCGCCATCACCGCGCTCGCCGCGTTGGTGCCGTGCGCGGACGACGGGATCAGGCACACGGTCCGCTGCCCGTCCCCGTTGGCCCGGTGGTACCCGCGTACGGCCAGCAGTCCGGCCAGCTCGCCCTGCGATCCGGCGTTCGGCTGGAGGGAGACCTTGTCGTAGCCGGTGACCTCGGCGAGCCGGTCCTCCAGCTCGTGAATGAGGGTGAGGTAGCCGGCGGCCTGCTCGGCGGGCGCGAAGGGGTGCAGCTGCCCGAACTCGGGCCAGGTGACCGGCTCCATCTCCGTGGTCGCGTTGAGCTTCATGGTGCAGGAGCCCAGCGGGATCATGCCGCGGTCGAGCGCGTAGTCCCGGTCGGCCAGCCGGCGCAGGTAGCGCAGCATGGCCGTCTCGGAGCGGTGCTGGTGGAAGACGGGGTGCGTCAGGTACTCGTCGGTGCGGAGCAGCGCCTGGGGGAGCCCGTCCTCCGTGGCGGCGTCCAGTGCCTCGACGACACCCTCGACACCGAAGGCGGCCCACACGGCACGCAGCTGGGCCCGGGTCGTCGTCTCGTCACAGGCGATCGAGAGGTGGTCGGCGTCGACGAGCCGCAGGTTGACCCCGTTGTCCCGCGCGGCGGCCAGGATCTCGGCGGCCCGGCCCTCGACGCGCACGGTCACGGTGTCGAAGTAGGCCCCGTGCACCACCTCGACACCGCCGCTCGCGAGCCCGGCGGCGAGGACGGTGGCGTACCGGTGGGTGCGCCGCGCGATGCCCTTCAGACCCCCCGGCCCGTGGTAGACGGCGTACATGCCGGCCATGACGGCGAGCAGCACCTGTGCGGTGCAGATGTTGCTGGTGGCCTTCTCGCGGCGGATGTGCTGCTCACGTGTCTGCAGCGCCAGCCGATAGGCCCTGTTCCCGTCCACGTCGACGGACACGCCGACGAGCCGCCCGGGCAGGCTGCGCGCCATCTTCTCCTGGACCGCCATGTAGCCGGCGTGCGGCCCGCCGAAGCCCATCGGCACCCCGAACCGCTGCGTCGTCCCGACCGCGATGTCGGCGCCGAGCTCACCGGGCGACTTCAGCAGCGCCAGCGCGAGCAGATCGGCGGCGACGGTGACGAGCGCCCCGAGCTCGTGCGCCTGGTCGATGACCGGCTTGATGTCCCGTACGGCACCGGAGGCGCCCGGGTACTGGATCAGCACTCCGTTGATCTCACGCTCGGCGACCTCTGCGGGGATGCCGTCACTGAGGTCGGCGACGACGACCTCGACGCCCGTCGGCTCGGCCCGGGTCTGGATCACGGCGATGGTCTGCGGCAACGCGTCCGCGTCTACCAGGAACAGGCCCTTCTTGTTCTTGCCCAGCCGCCGCGACAGCGCCATGGCCTCGGCGGCCGCCGTGCCCTCGTCGAGCAGGGAGGCGCCGGAGGTCGGCAGTCCGGTCAGATCGGCGACCATGGTCTGGAAGTTGAGCAGCGCCTCGAGCCGCCCCTGCGAGATCTCCGGCTGGTACGGCGTGTAGGCCGTGTACCAGGCCGGGTTCTCCATGACGTTGCGCAGGACGACCGGCGGCGTGAACGTGCCGTAGTAGCCGAGCCCGATCATGGATCCGAGGACCTGGTTGCGGTCGGCGAGGGAGCGCAGCTCGGCGATCACCTCGGCCTCGCTGCGGGCGCCGGGCAGGTCCAGTGCTTCGGCGCTCCTGATCACGGCCGGGACCGCGGCGGCCGTGAGCTCGTCCAGCGAGCCGTAACCGACGTGCGCGAGCATCTTGGCGCGGGCCTCGTGGTCGGGGCCGATGTGGCGCTGCTCGAAGGGGACTGCCTCTTCGAGCTCGGAGAGCGGAATGCGATGGGCGGTCATTTGCGGAGGCCTCCTGGTCACACGACCTACGAGGGGCACCACGGCGCGGGTACCCGGACGGCCTCCCCCTCTGTCATCTCAACCTGAGAGCTTCACCGGATCGCCCGAAGGCCTCCGGTTTTCACCGTCGGTGAGAGCGGAAGCCGTCGACACCCGCCCTGCTTTCCAGAGTGACCTCGTCCGTGCGGTACGTGAGCCTGAGAGATTCCGGGGAGGATTTGCTCCTTCGGCGCCTCCGGTGGTGCCTGGAGGACTCTCCCGCACGGGGTCAACAGCCGCTGCCAGCGTACCAGCGAGGTCAACGCACTCACCTTCGAGTGGCCACCTCCCCCGTTGTGCCGTTTTGTAGTGTTTACGGATGAGTTGCGACCATGTGGAGGGCCCGTGCGTACCGACATCGATCCGCGCAACCTGATCGGCCGCAAGGCGTTCGACCGCAAGGGAACCAGGCTCGGCACGATCGACGAGGTCTACCTCGACGACGCGACCGGCGTACCGGAGTGGGCGGCCATACGGACCGGCCTGTTCAGCAGGGACGCGTTCGTCCCCCTGGAGCCCAGCGAACTGATCGAGGGCGCCCTCCACGTCCCCTTCGACCGCGCCCTGATCAAGAACGCCCCCGACTTCGGCGTGGGCCGCCATCTCTCCCCGGAGCAGGAGCTCCAGCTCTACCACCACTACGGTCTCGACGTCGCCGCTCCTCCTCCGCTCCCGGACCACGACTTCGGCAAGCTGGCGGGCACGGACGAGACGAAGGCCTGAAGGCCAGGCCCCCGCGGTCCGTGGCCCAGCGACCGCGGGGCCCGCGCCGCGCCGCCCGGCCCCTACGGGAGGGCATGCCCCGAGGAGGCCCCGGAGGGTATGTCCACCGGTCCGGGAACCGCGCTCGTCCCACCGCCGCCCTGCCCCTCCGTGGAGCCGCCGTCCTCCCTGCCCTCGGCTCTTCGTGACATCAACGGCAACGGATCCGCCGGCTCCAGCGCGGGGTCGTCGACGCGAAAGGTCCGCACCCGTCCCGGCTGCGACCCCGGCGTCTCGAACCGCACGGTGACCCGCCCCAGGCCACTGCCCTGCACCCATCCGTGCCCGAACTCGGCGTGCCGCACATCGTGCCCGGCCGGCCACCGCCGCCCGGCGAGCGCCGGCTGCTCCTCGGCCGGCGCCACGGAGTGCTCCTCGGCCGGGCCCTCCGTGACCGCCCGCTCCCCCGCCGCCTGAGCGAAAAGGTCCTCCTGCGTGTAGTCGGCGAGTCCGCTGACGCCCACCCCGAGCAGCCGCACCCCGCCCGTCGTATCGACCGACTCCAGCAGCCTGACCGCCGCCTCACGGATGACTCCGGGGTCGTCCGTCGGACCACGCAGCGTCTCGGACCGGGTGAGCGTCGAGAAGTCGTACCGCCGCACCTTCAGCACGATGGTCCGCCCGGACAGCCCGGCCCCGCGCAGCCTCCGCACGCACCGCTCAGCGAGCCGCTGCACCTCCAGCCCGACCCTCGTCCGGTCGTGGATGTCCACGTCGTACGTATCCTCGACCGACACCGACTTCGCCTCGCGCTCCGCCACCACGGGCCGGTCGTCCCGCGCCAGCGCCATCGCGTAGAGCCCGTGCCCGTGGGCCTTGCCCAGCAGGCGCACCAGCTCGTCTTCGCCCGCCTCGGCGATCTCCTCGACCGTGGTGATCCCGGCCCGGCGCAGATGGTCCCCCGTCGTCGGCCCCACGCCTGGCAGTGTCCGCACCGGCATCGGCCCGAGCATCGCCCGCTCGGTGCCCGGCTCGATCACCACCAGCCCGTCCGGCTTGGCCTGCTCCGAGGCGATCTTCGCGAGCATCTTCGAGGCGGCGAGCCCCACCGACCCCGTGAGCCCCGTGACGGTCCGGATATCCGCGCGCAGCTGCGCCCCGACCCGTCGCGCCGACTGCTCGTCCCAGGCCTTCCCGCCGGCCTCCAGGTCCACGAACGCCTCGTCCAGGCTCAGCGGCTCCACCAGCGGCGACAGCGCCCTCAGCAGCTCCATCACCCGCTCACTGATCATCCGGTAGAGGGTGAAGCGCGGCACCAGATACGCGGCGTTGGGCGCGAGCCGCCTGGCCTGCCCCATGGGCATCGCCGAATGCACCCCGAAGACCCGGGCCTCGTACGACGCCGTCGCCACCACACCGCGCGGCCCCAGCCCGCCCACGATCACGGCCTTCCCGCGCAGGCTCGGCTTGGACGCCTGCTCCACCGAGGCGAAGAAGGCATCCATGTCGAGATGCAGAATCGTGGGCGCGGTTCTCACATCTCCGATGCTGCCCTACGCCACTGACAATGCCCCGGTCACCCGCCCGGACTGCTTCCATCGCCTGCCGGGCTCCCGCTGCCGCCCTGCTGGGCCACCCCGGAGAAACCGCTTACAGCCCGGCGCGGAAACGTCCCGCCTCCTGCGGCCGCATGCCCACCGCGGGCCGATCGGCTCAGACGGCCCGGTTCCTCCGCCGCGCCAGCTCGTCCGCAGGATTGGGCCCGATCAGCGTCTCACCGGTGTCGATCCGCTCCCCGTGCAGCTGGGACAGCGCGCTCTCGACGTCCCGCCACACCACGCCCACGGCGATCCCGAAGACCCCCTGGCCACCTTGGAGCAGGGCGTGGACCTCGTCGGGCGAGGTGCATTCGTAGACGGTGGCGCCGTCGCTCATCAGTGTCATCCGCTCGAGGTCGCTGAAACCGCGTTCCCTCAGGTGCTGGACGGCCGTGCGGATGTTCTGCAGCGACACCCCCGTGTCGAGGAACCGCTTGACGATCTTCAGGACGACGACGTCCCGGAAGCTGTACAGCCGCTGCGTCCCGGATCCGTGGGCGGGACGCACGCTCGGCTCGACGAGACCCGTGCGCGCCCAGTAGTCCAGCTGCCGGTAGGTGATACCGGCTGCCGCACAGGCCGTGGGGCCGCGATAGCCGATCTGCTCGGACGCCATGGACGTCGTCCCTCCGCTGCTCGGCACGGCCGTCGGTCGTTGCGGAGCGTAATCCGTTGCGCCCTCGGGCTGGGGGTACCCCCCGCTCGAGCGGAGCCGTGCGCCGGGGGGCGGGTACGGACCGCTCGCCCTGAGACTGCGCTCGGGGCCGCCCCCAGCCGTACCGTCGCCGCTGCTTCTCACGCCGACCTCCGTCCTTGACCTGCCTTCTCGACGGTAGGCAGTCCCCAGGGGTGCGTCAACGATCGCCACACTCGGCACGCCGAGTGATAATCACCCTAAGAGTGGTTTCTCGTGCCCCACCGCGGGGAAAGGCTAGCCGAATGCCTTCGGCGCGGGCCGTGTGACGCACTCATTCGCCTCCGGCACATGCGGGCATTTCACCCGTCCTCACCCGTCCGTGCCCGTCCGCACCTCGCCCTGACATGCGACGGGCGGCCCCCACCGCGGACCATCTCGTCCGCCGGGCCGCCCACGCGTCTCACCGACGCCGCTCCCGCCCTCCGGCTCCCGGCCGGCCCGCGGAACTCACTGACTGCTGCTGCCGAAGTCCTCCGGGGAGATCTGGTCGAGGAACTCGCGGAACTTCTCCACCTCGTCCTCCTGCTCGTCCGGGATCGCGATGCCGGCGTCGTCGAGCACCGTGTCACTGCCGTAGATCGGCGTGCCGGTGCGCAGGGCGAGCGCTATGGCGTCGGACGGGCGGGCGCTCACCTCGACGCCGCTGGCGAAGACCAGCTCCGCGTAGAAGACGCCCTCACGCAGATCGGTGATGCGCACTTCCGTGAGCTCCTGGCCGACGGCTTCCAGCACGTCCTTGAACAGGTCGTGGGTCAGCGGCCGCGCGGGAGCCATGCCCTGCTGGGCGAAGGCGATCGCCGTCGCCTCCCCCGGTCCGATCCAGATGGGGAGGTAACGGTCGCCTCCCACTTCACGCAGCAGCACGATCGGTTGGTTGGAGGGCATTTCGACCCGGACACCTACGACATCGAGCTCGTTCACACAGCAACCCTAGGCCGTGCTCGGGATGTTTGGGTAGTCGGGCCGGGATCGGGCGCCTGATCCGGCCCCCGCGCGCCCGGCCGCCGTCAGGGCAGCCGCACCCCGAGCGCCGTCTGCACCAGCGCGGCGTGCAGCTTCACCGTGAGCCCCGCCAGTTCCTTGGTTCGGGCTTCCGCGTGAGCCCTGGTCTGCGGGTTCCGGTGCCGCTTCAGCGGGGCCACCACCTGGTCCACCAGCCCGGCCTCGCGGTCGGCGGCGGCCTTCATGACCCGCAGGTGCCGCGGCTCGATCCCGAACCGCCCGAGCTCGAAGACGAGGGAGGCCACCGTGACCGCCTCCGCGTCGTACGCACCGTCCTCCAGTGGAGTGAGGAGCCCGTACGACTCCCACTCCTTGAGTTCCTGCTCGTCGATGCCGACGGCGGCGAGCAGCTCCTCACGCCCGACCCTGACCGCCGTGGACCCCTCGGGGGCTTCGGGCACGGATTCGCCGTCGCGCTGACGGCCCACGACCGGCAGCTGGACGGCCTCACCGCGCTCCATGGCCTCCAGATGCTCCCGGATCACCTTCAGGGGCAGATAGTGGTCCCGCTGCATCCTCAGGACGTGACCGAGGCGCTCGACGTCGTGGGCGCTGAACTTGCGGTACCCCGAAGAGGTCCGCTGCGGCTCGATGAGCCCCTCGGACTCCAGGAAACGGATCTTGGAGATGGTCACCTCGGGGAACTCGTCGCGCAGCACGTTCAGCACCGTGCCGATGCTCATCAGCCCACTGTCCGTGGCAGCGGTGCCGTGTCCGGCACCGCCGCTCGGTGTTCGAAGCATGGACCTTCCCTGACGGATGGACCTTCGCTGAGGTGTCCCCGGACGGAGCCCGGGTCAGTACCCCTGCTGGCTGGCGTGGAAGACCAGCCGGTACTTGCCGATCTGCACCTCGTCGCCGTTGTTCAGGGCGACCTGGTCGATCCGCTCGCGATTGACGTACGTGCCGTTCAGGCTGCCCACGTCGGCCACCGTGAACGAGCCGTCCTGTCCGCGGCGGAACTCCACGTGGCGCCGGGAGACCGTCACGTCGTCCAGGAAGATGTCGCTCTGCGGATGACGTCCGGCCGTGGTCAGATCGCTGTCCAGCAGGAAGCGGCTGCCCGAGTTCGGCCCGCGGCGCACGACCAGGAGCGCGGAACCCAGCGGCAGCGCGTCCACGGCCGCCTGGGCCTCGGGGGACAGCGTCGGCATCGGCGTCTGGCCGGTGGTCTCGCTGTCGTAGGCCTCGAGACCGGAGATGGAGATCGTGGAGGTCGTCTCGGACGGACGCTCGGCGGCCGCCCCCGCCCGCAGCGGCGCGCCGCAGTTGGAGCAGAAGCGGCTGTTCTCCGCGTTGCGGTTACCGCACCTCGTACACACCAGGGCCGACATCGGATCCTCCTGCCGCGGCTGCTCACCCGGAGCATGGGACGCGTACGGGTCGGAATATCCTCCACCCGCACTTGAGGTTGACGGTTGCCCGAAACCTATGCCGCCGGGCTGCGCAGGGTCAACCGACGGCGCGCCCTGACCTCCGGAAATGTCACCGCCCGGACCCCCGACCTGGTCCCGGAACAGCGGCCGCTGGCCCTCCGCGTCTGGCTGTGCGCGATGACGAGCGGTCGCGTTTTCGCTGCCCTCTCGCGCGCTCTTGCCGAACAACTTCGCAAACAACTTCACGGGCGATTCCCCTTGACCGAAACAGACCCGCCCGTGGGGCAGGACGAACCCTGACTGAACACTCTGGCCGACCCGGACATCCTGACAACGTCCGTCTGCACCAGACAGTTTCCACCACGCACCACCCATTCGGTGCGCCGACCCCCCGCAACCTCATGCCCTCGCCGGACGCCGCCCATGCACCCCCGGTTCACTGCGAGGACGACCGAGCGTAGTCAGGCCGCTTCGCTGCTCGCAAGGCGTCCACAACGATCTTGGTGGACCGCTCGGTCGTGACGGTGGCCTGTTCCTTCTCGAGAGTCTGCACCACGCCTCCGGGGATGTTGAGCGCCGGCTCGAGGTCCTGCGGCTTGCCGATGACCTTGAAACGATAGGGCGCGGTGATCTTGTTCCCGTCGACGCTGACGCCCTTGCCCGAGTCCGTGAGGTACGTGCCGGCGACGACCCGCACGCCGTTCACCTGGATCGCCTCCGCACCGGCAGCGCGCAGCTCCTGGATCGCGTCGAGCAGCATGTCCGCCTCGACCGTCCTCTTCGTGTCCTCGATGGCCATGGTGATGCCGGGCCCCTGCGCGGCCACCGTGCCCGCCAGGATGCCGAGTTGCCGCTCCTTCTCGATCGTCTGCTTCCGGGCCTCCTCGGCCTGGTCCGAGCTGTTCTCCAGCTCGTCGCGCTGCTGCTCGAGGCCTTGCTTCTCGTCCTCAAGACGCTGAGTACGGTCGTCCAGTTCATCGAGGATGCGGACGAGATCTTCCTGCCGCGCGCCGCGCAGGGCGCTGTCACTGTCGCTGTTCGACGCCACCTGCACGGCCAACCCGAACCCGAGGCCGAACAGCAGCAGGGCGACGATGAGTTGGGCCCGCGTGACCCGCGGCGGCCACAGCCCCTGCACCAGGCGCTGCCTGCCGGTCAGCCGCGGCTCGGGGTCCGCCGGCCGTTCCGGCTCCGGCGCCGCTTCCGGCTCGGGGGCGGTGTCCTGGGCGGCGGAGGCCGGCGCGGACACCTCCTCGGGCAGTTCCCTGCGCAGCCTGCTCCCGGACTCGCCGCGCCCGTCACGCCGGTCCGCGTGGGTGGCGCCCTGCTCCTCGGCGTGCTTGTCGTCGTGCTCGCTCATCGGCCTCACGCCCGGAAGACATGCCGGCGGATCGCCGCGGCGTTGGAGAAGATCCGGATGCCGAGGACGACCACCACACCGGTCGACAGCTGCGCGCCCACTCCCAGCTTGTCACCGAGGAACACGATCAGCGCGGCCACGACCACGTTCGACAGGAACGACACCACGAAGACCTTGTCGTCGAAAATGCCGTCGAGCATCGCCCGCAGGCCGCCGAAGACGGCGTCGAGCGCCGCCACGACAGCGATCGGCAGATAAGGCTCGACCACCGCCGGAACCTCAGGCCGGACCAAGAGGCCGGCCACGACTCCCACGACGAGGCCCAGTACGGCGATCACGATGTGCCCTTCTCGCTCTTCTCAATGCTCGGCTGTGCGGTACGCACGGTCACGCGCGGTGCGCTGGGCAGTCGGAGGTCGTCCTCCACGGAGATGCCCGTCCTGATGCCGTAGCTCTCCCGCAGCGCGTCGAGGTACAACCCGTCCGCGCTGCTCTGGAACCGCGTGCTCAGCCCCTGCCCGTCCCCCACCGCGAGCACCGTGTACGGAGGCACCAGCGGCTTGTTGTCGACCAGTATGGCGTCCCCCGCGGCCCTGATCGCGGACAGCGCCGTCAGCCGCTGTCCGTTGATGGAGATCGCCTCGGCGCCCGACTCCCACAACCCGTTGACCACGCGCTGCATGTCCCGGTCGCGCAGCCGCCCGGTGTCGGAGAATCCGGAGGTCCCCCGCGGGTCGCCGTCACCGCCCGGGCCGGCTTCCTTGGCGTCGTTCACCACGAGCTTCACACCGGGCCCGTGCACCGCGACGGCGCCCGACAGAATGCCGACCAGGCCGGAGTCGGGGCTGCCGCCGCTGTGCTTCAGCGCCTCGCGCTGCCGCGCGCTCACGTCGGCGCGCAGTTCGTCGACGGAGTCCTCCAGCTTGTCCGCCGCCTCGGTCTCCCGGTCTATACGGTCGACGAGCTCTTCCCGCTCCTTGGCGACGACCGGAGCGGCGACCCGCGCCTGCGCCGCTCCGACGGTCACGACCATGGCCGCGAGCACCAGGCCGGAGGCGAGCCCGAGCTTCGCCCGGAGGGACTTCGGCAAGCCGCCGTCACCCGCGGCCTTCTTGCGCGCGGCGGCCTCGGCGTATCCGTCGTCGAGGCTGTGGTCCATGACGTTGGTGAGCAACGACATGGACGCATCCGGGCGCCGGGGCCGCGCGGGTGTGCTCCGAATGGGGGGTTGCTGCGGCATGCCGCACATCGTCGCACGTCGCGGCCACTACATCCGAACGGCCCCACCGGCGTGCCGGACAGGCCCGTTGGGGACACTTGTCCGGCACGCACGCGTGCAGGGGCTCCGCTCTACCGGCCTGCGCTGTCCACGACCGCCGACCACTCGTCCAGCAGGGCCTGCGCGGAGGCGTCGTCCGGCCCCTCGGCCCACAGGTGGGTGACGGCCTCGGCCGGATCGGGCAGCACCATCACCCAGCGGCCGTCGGTCTCCACCACACGGACCCCGTCCGTGGTGTCCACGAAGCGGTCTCCGGCCGCCTCGACGACCCGCCGCATGACGAGTCCCTTGACGGCCCACGGGGTCGCCAGATCCCGCTTCAGGACGTGCGCCCGCGGGATCCGGGCATCGATCTGGCTGAGCGTGAGCTGCGTCCGTGCCACGAGCCCGATGAGCCGTACGAAGGCCGCGGTGGCGTCGTACACGCTGCTGAACTCGGGAACGATGAACCCGCCCTTGCCGTCACCACCGAAGATCGTCCCTTCCTCACCGCCCACGCGCGTGAGGTCGTCGGGAGAGGTGGTCGTCCACTCGACCTGGGTCCCGTGGTACGCCGCCACCTGCTCGGCGATCCGGGTCGTGGTCACCGGCAGCCCGACCCGTCCGCTGCGCCGCTCGGCCGCGACGAGGTCCAGCATCACGAGCAGCGCCCGGTCGTCCTCGATGATCCGCCCCTTCTCGTCGACGAGGGACAGCCGCTCACCCACGGGGTCGAACCGCACGCCGAACGCGGCCCCCGAGGACGCCACGATCTCACCGAGCCGCACCATCCCCGACCGCCGCATGTCGGCCGTCTCCGTCGGCCTGGACTCGTCAAGACCCGGGTTGATCGTCAGCGAGTCGACACCCAGCTTCCCGAGCAGACTCGGAAGCACCAGGCCCGCGCTTCCATTGGACGCGTCCACGACCACCTTGAGCCCGGAGTCCGCGATTCCGGTCGTGTCCACGTTCCGCAGCAGCGACCCGGTGTACGAGTCGAAGACGCTGGCCGGGAAGTGCAGGTCACCGATCTCGCCCGGGAAGGCACGCCGGTACTCCTGCCGCGCGAACACCCGGTCCAGCTTCCGCTGGCTGCCCTGCGAGAGGTCCGCGCCCTGCCCGTCGAAGAACATGATGTCGACGGAGTCCGGCACCCCGGGCGTCGTACGGATCATGATCCCGCCCGCACTGCCCCGCGCGGTCTGCTGCCGCGCCACGGGCAGCGGAACGTTCTCCAGGTCCCGTACGTCGATGGCGCTGGCCTGCAGTGCGGAAATCACCGCCCGCTTCAGCGCACGGGCACCACGCGAGTGATCCCGGGCCGTGGTGACGGTCGAGCCCTTCTTCAGCGTCGTCGCGTAGGCACCCGCCAGCCGCACGGCGAGTTCCGGCGTGATCTCCACATTCAGGATTCCGGAGACGCCGCGGGCACCGAAGAGGTGCGCCTGCCCCCTGGACTCCCAGATCACCGACGTGTTGACAAAGGCGCCGGCCTCGATGGTCTTGAACGGATAGACCCGGACATTGCCCTGGACGATCGATTCCTCACCGATCAGGCACTCATCACCGATGACCGCCCCATCCTCGATGCGTGCCGCGCGCATGATGTCGGTGTTCTTGCCGACCACGCAGCCGCGCAGATTGCTGTGCGGCCCCACGTAAACGTTGTCGTGGACGACTGCCTTGTGCAGAAACGCACCGCTCTTGACGACCACGTTGGAGCCCACCACGGTGTGCTCCCGGAGCTCGGAACCGGCCTCCACCTTGGCATAGTCGCCGATGTAGACGGGCCCTCGCAGGACCGCGTCGGGATGGACCTCGGCGCCCTCGGCGACCCACACTCCCGGGGAGATCTCGAACCCGTCGATGTCGACGTCGACCTTGCCCTCCAGGACATCGGCCTGCGCCTTGACATAGCTCTCGTGGGTGCCGACGTCCTCCCAGTAGCCTTCGGCCACATAGCCGTAGACCGGCTTGCCTTCCTTCATCAGCTGCGGGAAGACATCGCCGGACCAGTCGACGGGCACATCGGGCTCGACGTAGTCGAAGACCTCGGGCTCCATCACGTAGATGCCGGTGTTCACGGTGTCGGAGAAGACCTGTCCCCAGGTGGGCTTCTCGAGGAAGCGCTCCACCTTGCCTTCCTCATCGACAATGGTGATACCGAATTCCAGCGGATTGGGGACACGCGTCAGACAGACGGTGACCAGCGCACCCTTTTCCTTGTGGAAATTGATCAGCTCGGTGAGGTCGAAATCGGTCAGAGCATCGCCGGAGATGACGAGGAAGGCATCGTCCTTCAGGGCCTCTTCGGCGTTCTTGACACTTCCGGCGGTACCGAGTGGCTTCTCCTCATTGGCATAGGTGAGCTCCATACCGAGCTCTTCACCGTCACCGAAGTAGTTCTTGACGAGCGAGGCCAGGAACTGGACAGTCACGACTGTTTCGTTGAGACCATGCCTTTTGAGCAGCCGCAGAACATGCTCCATGATCGGGCGGTTGGCCACAGGCAGGAGCGGCTTGGGCATGCTTGAGGTCATAGGGCGAAGGCGAGTGCCTTCGCCTCCGGCCATCACGACGGCCTTCATGTCGGAAGCGTCCTCCTCTAAGACGACGGTCTAGCCGACTTCCCCCGCCAAGATTGTCCCGCACTTATCCGACACGGGCCATCGCTCCGCTGCGGCAGCAGGACCATCCGGGAGTTCAATCGGCCATGGTGTCCGCACGGACCAGGCGGCGGACTTGTACCACGTAGAGGACTCCTGCCCACCAGTACAGCGTTGTACCCCATCCGGCGAACGCCCATCCGAAAATAGCAGCCAGTGACGAGATCCAGCCTGTTCCGTCACTGAGCAGGAGCAGGGGGAAGGCATACATCAGGTTGAAGGTGGCGGCCTTGCCCAGGAAGTTCACCTGGGGCGGCGGATAGCCGTGCCGACGGAGGACGCCCACCATCACCAGCAGAACCAGCTCCCGCGCCAGAAGGGCGGCGGTCAGCCAGAAGGGAAGAATCTCGCGCCACGTGAGGCCGACCAAAGTCGAGAGAATGTAGAGCCGGTCGGCCGCGGGGTCGAGCAGCCGGCCCAGGCTGCTGATCTGGTTCCAGCGCCGTGCCAGCTTGCCGTCCAGGTAGTCACTGACGCCGCTCAAGGCGAGCACCAGAAGGGCCCAGCCGTCACTCTGGGGCCCACCGAACTCAGGTCGCAGGATCAGCCACAGGAAGAGGGGCACGCCGACCAGGCGCGCCATGCTGAGGATGTTCGGGATGGTGAGCACACGGTCCGTCTGGACGCGAGTCTCCTGAACCTCCACCCGGGGGCCTCCTGTGGGAAACGTGCCAACGATGCTCCCTGACCTTACCTCAACGCAAAAAAGCTCTGGCTCTCGGGCTTATGGGCCCAAGAGCCAGAGCTCTAAAAGGAGTTCGGCGGCGTCCTACTCTCCCACAGGGTCCCCCCTGCAGTACCATCGGCGCTGTAAGGCTTAGCTTCCGGGTTCGGAATGTAACCGGGCGTTT
>NZ_JBVIPD010000036.1:0-54630 GCF_055578235.1 Streptomyces sp. NPDC033136 | reverse complement strand
CGAGTACGGACTTGGACGTGCCACTTGCTTCTTCCCTCGATTCATTACAGGACAACCCTATTGGGTCCCTGTCCGGGATCTTCGGGGCCCCTCATACCCATGCTTCGGGGCTTGCTCACGATCGACCCGGCCGGCGGACGGGTGACCTACAACGTGGACTACCACGCCCTCGCTCACGCCAGCAGGTTCGTCAAGCCCGGAGCACGCCGGATCTACTCGAACACCTTCGGTGAAGGGAGCATAGAGAACGTCGCGTTCCAGAACCCGGACGGATCGAAGGTCCTGATCGCCCACAACTCGGGCAGCGCCGCGAAGACCTTCAGCGTCGCGGACGGGACACACTCGTTCGACTACACCCTGAACGCCGGCGACGCCGTCACGTTCACGTACTCCGGGCCTACGCAGAGCGGTAGTACCCTCGCAGCGGCCAAGTTCTCGGACCCGACACACGACTTCACGTTCACGTCGGCATCCGGCCCGGTCACCGTCACGTACGATCCGGCACTGCTGCCCTACCAGAACTCCATCCGTACCGGAAACAAGCTGGTCACGTACTCCCTGCCGATCGGAGCTTCCGTCCAGACGACCGGAAGGGCGCTGAGCCGTAGCAAGTGGACCGCCACGGCTTCCGCGCAGCCGGATTGGGGTGTGGCCGCGAATGCGATCGACGGCGACATCAACACCAGGTGGAGTCTCGGGCACGGGCCGACGAGCGGCGACTGGTTCCAGATCGACCTGGGGAGCCCCACGAGCTTCAACAAAATCGTCCTCGACACCGGCGTGAACAATTCGTTCGACTACGTCACCAGGTACCAGATATACGTTTCGAACGACGGAGTCGATTGGGGCAGCGCGATTGCGAGCGGCAGCGGGGGAATCGGCAAGATAGCCGTCACGTTGCCGACCCGAACGGCACAGTACATTCGCATCGTCAGTATCGCGGCATCAGGTTTCTGGTGGGCCATCGGCGACATCGAGGTGTACGGGTCTGCGCGTGGAACCGGCTCGATCACAGCTCCTACAGCAGTATCGAACGGCCTCCAGCTGAAGACCTGGACCAGCAAGGAAGGGTCGCAGGTAACCGTAGTATTCAACGGGACCACCGACAGCAAGAGTTTCAAGATATCCACCGACGGCTCGTACGCCTATACGCTGCCAAGCGGCACCTCGGCGATGTTCACCACCAAGAAGCTGTCAAACTTCCCATCGCCGACCTTCAGCGAATTGAAGCCGGAACGAGGAATGCCGCGCTCCAAGTTCACGATTCGCGGTTCTGGTTTCGGCGATGCACAGGGGCTGGGCACGGTGTATTTCGGATCGAGCTATGCAGAAATAGACACCTGGTCGGACACGAGCATCAGCGCCTACGTTCCGAAGGGGCTTCCAGCGGGGAAGGTCACGGTTTCCGTGAAGGGGGCCAGCGGAGCAGACGCAGGTGGATCATCGTTCGACGCCATAGATCTTGGTCCTGCGCTGCCGCGGACAGGCTGGACCGCAAAGGCTTCGGACGCCAGCCAGTGGGATGCGCCCGGAAACATGCTCGATGGCAATTCCGACACCCGGTACAGCTCCGGAACAGGGCAGTACGACGGCCTCTGGATCCAAGTGGACATGGGGCAGATACAGACCTTCGACAAGATCGTGCTGGATGTCGGCGGCAGTGTCAGCGACTATGCGCGAAGCGCAGACGTATACGTATCCACGGATGGAGCCGACTGGACCAAGGTCACGTCCGTAGCGGACGGCCAACGAGTCCACCTGATCTCCTTCCCGACGCAGACAGCTCGCTACATCAAGGTCGTCAATACCGGCAACGTTGCCCGTAGCTGGTGGTCAGTCGCAGAATTCAACGTCTACAACTGACCTCGGGGCTTTCATGTAGGGCGGCCGCGTTGGCCTTGCCCCCGGCGTAGAGGAAGTGCCTCTTGTCGGCGGGAACAGGGAGTGCTGATGTCCTTGTGCCCGTGGACGAGGCACTTTCCGGGTGCCCGTGGCGACTTCAGGCCCGCAGCGCACCGAGTACGGGCATCGGCGACGCGATCGACGTCCGCGTGCCAGACCTCAACGGGCCCACTACGGGTTCGCCGGACCCACCGCGGCCGTGGTCGACGAACCCCATCATCGGGTGGTGCCCAAAGGTTCTCTTCCAGGTCGCGGTGGCATCCTGTTTTCGGAGTGCGCCAGGACGAGGACGCCATCCAGGCCCACGATCATCTGCCCGCGCGCATCTGGCGCCGCTTCACCGGACAACCGCCAGGTAAGGCCCGTCCTACTCAGGCTGAGCAGACCGCGGTAACCAGCTCACCTCGGGGATCCGCCCCCGCTCGCTCCGGACGCCCAGCTCGCACATCATGGCCCTCGCAACGTCTCCGGGCGCCGTAAAAACGTGTCTCCCATCGAGCAGGACGGTGGATCCGCAGGCGACAGAAACCGTGCAGCCAAGCGATCTGCCCGCGAATCCGCGACGGCGAAGTCCATTACGGCGGCACTTGCGTACCGGACCGTGATCAAGGCGATGCGCGCGTTGGCGTTTTATAGCGCACGCAAGCCGGACTTGCCCCTCCGATGCGTTGGCTCGGCGAAGCAGCAGCGGCCCCGGCTGAGGCCGGCCGTGGCGACTCCGCCCCTCCGTTGCCCTCACCCTGACGTCTCATCAGAACAAGCGTCAAATGAGCGTCAGCCCGTGAAGAGAGACTTCCTGGCCTCGCCACCCCCCTGCTGCGCCACCTCACCTTCCGTCTCATGAAGCGGCAGGTCAGTAACCATCTGAGGGCGGAAACAGAAGTCCCGCGCCCTCCACCTCTTGGCTTCCGGAAAACAGGTCGAGCAACACCGTCCACACCTGAGAAACCCAAGAAAACCGCAGGTCAAAGCCTCTTTGCAGCCGGTTCCAAAATCGCCACGCACTCCACGTGCGACGTCATCGGAAACAGATCGAACGCCCGCAGCGTCCGCACCCGGTACCCCCCGTCCCGGAAGTACCCCAAGTCCCGTGCCAACGCCGCCGGATCGCACGCCACATAAGCGATCCTCCGCGCCCCCAGCGAAGCCAGATGCTCCACCGTCTTCCGCCCGGCCCCCGCCCGCGGCGGGTCCAGGACGATCAGGTCGACCTCCGTGATCCCCGTCCGCGGCAACACGCTCTCGACCTTGCCCTGCTCGATACGCACGCGGTCGAAGTCCGCGAGGTTGTGCCGCGCGTCCTCCACCGCCCGCTTGCCGGACTCGATGCCGAGGACCGCGCCCTGCTCGCCGACCCGGTCGGCGAGGGCACCGGCGAAGAGGCCGACGCCGCAGTAGAGGTCGAGGGCCATGTCTCCCTTGCGCGGCAGCAGGCCCTGCATGACCGCCGTCACCAGGGTGTCCGCGGCTTTCGGGTGGACCTGCCAGAAGCCGCCGTTGCCGACGCGGTGGGTCCGGCCGTCCGCGCGTTCGCGGACGAAGGGGCGGCCGTGGACGCGGTGGACGCCGCCGGAGCGCTCGTCCACGCGCAGGACCGACACGGGGCGGTCGAGTTCGACCAGCGGAAGGCGAGCGCCCGGCTTCGGGGTGAGGACCACCTGCCGGTCCTGCGAGCCGGTCGCCGCGATCGCCTCGACGGAGTCCATGCCCGTCCAGACCCGCTTCTCGATGCCCAGCTCGCTGACGCCCTCCGCGGCGATCATGCAGTGATCGATCGGCTCCACCTCGTGCGAGCGGTGCCGGCGCAGGCCCGCCCGGCCGTCGGCGGTGACGGCGTACTGGACGCGGGTGCGCCACGCGGGGACCTGGCCCGCGGGCACCTTGTCGCCCTCGGCGGGCACGACCGTGCCGTCCCAGCCGGCCTCTTCCGGTGTGAGCCCGGCGAGGTGCTGGAGCTGCTCGGCGATGACGTCGGCCTTCAGGCGCCGCTGCGCTCCCGGCTTGGCGTGCTGCCAGTCGCAGCCACCGCAGCGGCCGGGGCCTGCGAACGGGCAGGGCTCGTCGATGCGGTCCTTGGAGGCGTCGAGCACCTCCACCGCGTCCGCGCGCAGGTAACGAGCGCCCTGCTCACCCTCCGTCACCCGCGCCACGACCCGTTCACCGGGCAGGGCGTGCCGGACGAACAGCACCTGGCCCTCGGACGTCCGGGCGATGCAGTGGCCGCCGTGGGCGACGGGGCCGACCTCGACCTCGTACTCCTCCCCCACCAGCGACTTCCTCGGTTCTGCCTGCATGGTGGGGGTGACTCCAAAGCGTGAGGGGGAAACGGCCGAAGGAAAGTCGGCCGGACAACAGCCCACCAGTCTACGTGGGTACCGCCCGGCCGGTTCACGCCCGCCCGCACGAGCGGCCGACCACCCTCAGGCCTTCGGGTCCGAGGGTTCCTTCGACCGCACCTGCGCCGGACCGCGCCGCACCGAGCCCGGCGCGTTCCACTCCTGCTGCCTGCGGGCCCGCCGCTTGGCCGCCTCGGAGGACTGCAGCTGGTAGGGCACCGAGGTCACCATGATCCCCGGCGTGAACAGCAGCCGGCCCTTCAGCCGCAGGGCGCTCTGGTTGTGCAGCAGATGCTCGTACCAGTGGCCGACGACGTACTCAGGGATGATCACGGACACCGCCTCCCGCGGCGACTCCTTGCGCAGCCCCTTGACGTACTCGATGATCGGCCTCGTGATCTCGCGGTAGGGCGAGTCCAGGACCTTCAGCGGTACGTCGATGCCGCGCCGCTCCCACTCGGTCCGCAGCGCCTTGGTCTCGGCGGGGTCGACGTTGACGCTCACCGCCTCCAGGGTGTCCGAGCGCATCAGCTTGGCGTAGGCCAGGGCGCGCAGGGCCGGGCGGTGGATCTTGGAGATCAGGACGACCGAGTGGACACGGGAGGGCCGTACGCTGTCGTCGCTCGGGCCCTCGGGGGCGGCGATCTCCTCGGCGACCCGGTCGTAGTGCTTCCGGATGGCCGTCATCGTCCCGTAGAAGATCACCATGCCGAGCAGGGCGACCCAGGCGCCGTGCGTGAACTTGGTGACGAGGACGACCACCAGCACCAGGCCGGTGAAGAAGGCGCCGAAGGCGTTGATCGCGCGTGAGCGGATCATGCGGCGGCGCTTGGCCTGGTCCCGCTCGGTGGCGAGGTGGCGGTTCCAGTGCCGGACCATGCCGGTCTGGCTGAGCGTGAAGGACACGAACACGCCGACGATGTACAGCTGGATCAGGCGCGTGGAGTCGGCTTCGTAGATCCCCACCAGCAGTGTGGCGGCGCCGGCGAGGAGCACGATGCCGTTGGAGAAGGCGAGGCGGTCGCCGCGGGTGTGCAGCTGACGCGGCAGGTAGCGGTCCTGGGCGAGGATCGAGCCGAGCAGCGGGAAACCGTTGTAGGCGGTGTTCGCGGCGAGGAACAGCACGAGCGCGGTGGCCGCGGCCAGCACGACGAACAGGAGGCTGCCCGAGCCGAAGACGGCCTCGGCGACCTGGGAGATCACCGGGTTCTGCACGTAGTCCGGGCCGAGCGGGACGCCGTTGTGGACGAGGTCCTTGGCCGGATTCTCGGACATGCGGACGTTGGTCGCGAGGGCCAGCGCGATGATGCCGCAGAACATGGTGACGGCCAGCAGGCCCATCATCGCGAGCGTGGTCGCGGCGTTCCTCGACTTGGGCTTGCGGAAGGCCGGGACGCCGTTGGAGATCGCCTCGACGCCGGTGAGCGCGGCACAGCCGGAGGAGAAGGCGCGCAGCAGCAGGAAGAGCAGGGCGAAGCCTGCCAGGCCCTGGTGCTCGGGCTTGATGGCGTAGTCCGCCGTCGGTGCCCGCATGGTGTCGTCCAGGACCAGCGCGCGGAAGGCGCCCCAGGCGATCATGGTGAAGACGCCGGCGACGAAGACGTACGTCGGGATCGCGAACAGCGAGCCCGACTCCTTCACCCCGCGCAGGTTCATCAGCGTCAGCAGCACGATCACGCCGATCGCGCAGAGGACCTTGTGCTCGACCACGAACGGGATCGCGGAACCCAGGTTCTCGATACCGGAGGAGATCGACACCGCGACGGTGAGGACGTAGTCCACGAGCAGCGCACTCGCGACCGTGAGGCCCGCCTTGGGGCCGAGGTTGGTGTTCGCCACCTCGTAGTCGCCGCCACCGCTGGGGTAGGCGTGCACGTTCTGCCGGTACGAGGCGACCACGGTGAACATCAGCACGACGACCGCGACGGCGATCCACGGGCTGAAGTGGTACGCCGTCACGCCCGCGATCGACAGGACCAGCAGCACCTCGCCGGGGGCGTACGCCACGGACGACAGCGGGTCGGAGGCGAAGACGGGGAGTGCGATGCGCTTCGGCAGGAGCGTTTCCCCGAGCCGGTCACTGCGCAGTGCGCGCCCGATGAGGAGCCGTTTGGGCACGTCGGTCAGTTTGGACACAACAGAGGATCGTAAGCGTTCGATTGCGGGCTCGCCCACCCGCCACCCCCCACCGGCGTTCCCTCTGCTCTCCGAGTGAATTAGGAGACTGATGCGGCAGGGGTTTCCGCAGGTCACCCGCTTCCCGTGCCTATATGACTAAGCCCCGTCCCTGCCCGGCTGTCACCGCCCCCGGAGGCCTCATGCACACGACCGCAGAGCTGATCGGCGCCGCAGCCACGCTGTTCGTCCTCGGGATCCTCACCGTGGCGAGTGTGCGGAGCATCAGCCGCCGCAAGGACGTGTCGCCGGGGACACGCTAGAGATACGAGCCGCAGACGCGGCACCACGGCGCTGAGCCGCAGCCACCACCCGCCACCCACAGGCCACAGGCCACAGGCCACAGGCCACAGGCCACAGGCCACAGCGCGAGAGTGCATCACCGACTTCCGCCGCACGGCCCGCCGCCGCCCCTGACCCGCTGCAGCTCCGCCACCCTCGCACCCAGTTCCTCCCGCCCGATGCTGTCCGCCCGGGTCGACGGGACCGTGCAGGCGTACGCGCCCGCCACCGTGCCGTACAGGGCGCACGGGCACCTCGGGCACCTCGGGCACCTCGGGCACCTCGGGCACCTCGGGCACCTCGGGCACCTCGGGCACCTGCACGATCGTGTCCACACCCGCGCCGCCCAGCACCAGGACGTCGATCTCGTAGCCCATCGCGGCTTCCTCCCCCGCCCAGGGCATCGCCGGAGCCCCGGCAGGGCCCTCGGCAACCCCCTCGGCTTTGCCGATACGTTGGAGTCGGACAGTCGAACTCTGCACCGGCCCCGGAGGGCATCATGGCGTGATGGCACCGGCATGATGTTGCCTGGCGGCCCGCGCGCAGACCGCGACGTGATGCCTGGCGAGCCGAAAGAGGGACATGAGCACAACATTCAAGGTCAGAG
Organism: Streptomyces sp. NPDC033136; assembly: GCF_055578235.1. Taxonomy (NCBI): domain Bacteria; kingdom Bacillati; phylum Actinomycetota; class Actinomycetes; order Kitasatosporales; family Streptomycetaceae; genus Streptomyces; species Streptomyces sp. NPDC033136. The sequence goes on along the minus strand of NZ_JBVIPD010000036.1, from coordinate 47,328 downwards.
GGCCTGCAGGAAGCACGGTGTGACGCGATGCATATTGTCATCATGGGTTGCGGAAGGGTGGGTTCCGCACTGGCCCAGAACCTGGAGCAACAGGGTCATACGGTCGCCGTGGTCGACCAGGACCCCACCGCCTTCCGCCGGCTGGGCTCCTCGTTCGGCGGCCGCCGGGTCACCGGAGTCGGATTCGACCAGGACACCCTGCGCGAGGCGGGCATCGAGGAGGCCGGCGCCTTCGCCGCCGTCTCCAGCGGTGACAACTCCAACATCATCGCCGCGCGCGTGGCCCGCGAGATGTTCGGCATCGAGAACGTCGCCGCGCGCATCTACGACCCTCGCCGCGCGGAGGTCTACCAGCGCCTGGGCATCCCCACCGTCGCGACGGTCCGCTGGACGGCCGACCAGATGCTGCGCCGTCTGCTCCCCTCCGGCGCCGAGCCGCTGTGGCGCGATCCCACCGGCGGCGTCCAGCTCGCCGAGGTACACGCCTCCACCGCCTGGGTCGGCCACAAGATCAGCCGGATCCAGGAGGAGACCGGCGTGCGCGTCGCGTTCCTGACCCGGCTCGGCGAGGCGGTCCTGCCCACCTCGCAGACGGTGCTGCAGGAAGGCGACCTGGTGCACGTCATGATGCGCACCGACGAGGTCGACACGGTCGAGGCGGCGTTCGCCAAGGGTCCCGAAGAGGAGGGCGGTCACTGATGAGGGTCGCCATTGCCGGAGCCGGCGCCGTCGGCCGCTCGATCGCGGGCGAACTGCTGGAGAACGGCCACGAGGTCCTGCTGATCGACAAGGCACCGACCGCCATCTCGGTCGAACGCGTCCCGCAGGCCGAGTGGCTGCTGGCCGACGCCTGCGAGATCACGTCCCTGGACGAGGCGGCGCTGCAGCGCTGCAACGTCGTCATCGCCGCGACCGGCGACGACAAGGTGAACCTGGTCGTCTCGCTCCTCGCCAAGACGGAGTACGGCGTTCCGCGCGTGGTCGCCCGGGTGAACAACCCCAAGAACGAGTGGCTCTTCAGCGAGTCCTGGGGCGTGGACGTCGCGGTGTCCACCCCGCGTCTGATGTCGGCCCTGGTCGAGGAGGCGGTGAGCGTCGGCGACCTGGTCCGTCTGCTCCGCTTCAGCCACGGTGACGCCAACCTCGTCGAGCTGACCCTGCCGGAGGAGTCGGCCCTGGCCGGCACCCGGGTCGGCGACGTCGAGTGGCCCGAGGACACATCCCTGGTCACGATCATCCGCGGCACCCGCGTCCTGACCCCCTCCCGGGAGGACTCCCTGGAGGCGGGCGACGAGCTCCTCTTCGTGGCCGCCCAGGCGCGCGAGGAACAGCTGGAGGACCTGCTGTCGGTACGCCGGGACACGGCGGCGAGCTGAACGGAGCCCTGCGGGCTGGCGGAAGGGGCGTCCCGAGTGGGTGGCTCGGGACGCCCCTTCTGCCAGCTCTCAGCTCTGGAGCCTCACTGCTCGGCGGACCGGGCCGCGGCCTGCCGCTCCCGCTCCTCGGCGGCCTTCTCCGCCGCCTCCATTTCGGCGAACACGTCGATCGGCGCGGGCGCCTTCGCCAGGAAGACCCACGTCAGCCACACCGCGAGCAGGAAGGGCGGGATCTTCAGGGCCACCAGGACCCAGCCCAGCTGCGTGGTGTCGGCCCACCAGTACAGCGGGAAGAGGATCGCGCACTTGGCGAGAAGGATGGCGCCCCACGCGTAACTGGCCTTCGCGTACGCCTTCTTGCGGCCCGGATTGCGCGTCCGCCAGGAGAGGTTCTCCTTGAAGACCGGGCCGAGGATCAGCCCGATCAGCGGCACACCGCTCAGCGTGGTGATGATGTACGCGAGGCCCAGACCCAGCGTGTAGAGCATGCCGGGCAGGTAGAAGTCCTTGGCTTCGCCGGTCATCATCGCGAAGACGACACCGAAGGCCACGCCGAAGACACCGCTGAAGGCGTGCTTGACGGTGTCCTTCCTCACCAGCCGGACCACGACCAGCACCAGCGACACGGCCAGCGCCGCGATCGCCGACTGGTGCAGGTCCTTGTTGATCGTGTAGATGGTGACGAACAGCAGGCCGGGCAGCACCGTCTCGACCATGCCCCGCACGCCGCCGAACGCCTCGAACAGGGCGGCCTCGGTCACCGCCCGGGCATCGTCCGCAGATGTCTCTTCGGTCGGCTTGTCGAGCGACGTCACCGGCTACTCCCGTCCGAGGGGTCTGAGTTCGTACTTGGGATTGAACAGCACCCGGCGGCCCCGGCTCATCGAGATCCGGCCCGATGCGATCAGCTTGCGCCCCGGCTCTATGCCCACGATGGAGCGCCTGCCGAGCCACACCACGTCCAGTGCGGCGGAGCCGTCGAACAGCTCGGCCTCCAGTGCCGGAACGCCGGCGCGCGGCCGCAGGGTGACCGTGCGCAAGGTACCAGTAACCGTCACTATCTCGCGGTCCTGGCAGTCTCCGATCCGGGTACAGCCGGCCGTCTCCGCGTCCTCCCGCAGTTCCTCGGACTCCAGGTCCTCCTGCGACGAGGAGAGCCGGCCGAGCATGCGCCGGAACCGGCCCGCCGGCTTTTCGGAACGAGGAACAGCGCTCATATCTGAAGCGTACCGGGGCGTGCTGACATCTCCGTACCCCTGCGGTGAGGGCGCCATTTCTCGAACCGGTGGCCCATCCCGGGCTCCGTGATGACGTGCTTGGGATGCGACGGTTCCGTCTCCAGCTTCCGCCGCAGCTGCGCCGTGTACACCGCAGATGGTTCGTCTCCGTCCCGTACGACGGCCCCCACACCTCCCGCAGCAGCTGCTTCTGCCCGACCACGGCCGCTGTTGCGCACGAGGACCTCCAGCAGGTGCCACTTCCGTGGGGGTCAGCCGTACGTCCTTGCCGGCGCGGTTGACCTTCTTCACGGCAAGGTCGACGGTGAAATCGCCGGTGTCGACGATCACGTCGTCGTCCCCGCAGCCGGCCGGTTCGGCCCTCCGCACGGCGGCCCGCAGCCGGGCCAGCAGCTCGTCCATGCCGAACGGTTTGGTGACGTAGTCGTCGGCATCCGCGTCCAGCGCCTCGACCTTCTCGTCGCAGGAGTGCCGGGCGGACCGCACCAGGATCAGCACCCGGGTCCAGCGGCGCAGGCCCCTGATCACCTCGACACCGTCCATGTCGGGCAGCCCGAGGTCGAGGACGACTACGTCGGGGTGGCAGGCGGCGGCGAGCCGGAGGGCGGTGGCACCGTCGTGGGCCGCGTCGACCTCGTAGGTGCGTCTCTTGAGGTTGATCACGAGGGCGCGCACGATCTGCGGCTCGTCGTCGACCACCAGGACGCCGGTCATGAGGCCTGCCTCTCGGGTTCTGCTCTGTGGAGAGGCTCCGGGCGCGTGCCCGCCGAGCGGAGGGTGAGGACCATGGTGACTCCGCCACCGGGGGTGTCCTCGGCGTTTTCAGGGTGCCGCCCATGGCCTCGGCGAAGCCGCGCGCCACCGCGAGCCCAACCCCACCCCGGCGCCGCGCGGTGCGTCGCCGTAGCGCAGGGCCGCCGACTCCGAACCGAAGGTCTCCCGGACCCGTTCCAGCAGCTCCTCCAGGCTGGTCCCGCCGCGCATCGCGTGAGGTGCTGGGATGCGCGTCGGCGGGCCAGGCCAGGACACCGGCGACGAGGGCGGCCGAGGCCGCGGGGAGAGCGGTTGTGCGCCTGCGTGGAGGGGTGCATGGAGGGACGTGGAGGGCCTTCCGTTCTCGGACAGGAACGTGAAGCGCCTTCACGGACGGACGCGCTGGCCGGAGACCGGAGGTACAGGCCGATGTGCCGTCAGGGTTCCGCCCACGAGAAGGGGCCGCACCCCCGGTGGGATGCGGCCCAGGTGCTTCTGTGACTCAGCGGACCTCGGTGATCTCCGGTCCGCGCTGGAGCTGACCCATTCCGCCCGCGAAACGGGAGCCCTCCTCCTGCTGCACACCCTCGGGGACCATCTGGGCGTCGTCCGGCAGCTTCAGGACGATCGGGTCACGGGGCGCCATCGGGGCATCGCCGCGGACCACGACCGTGTCCCGGAAGATCTGCTCGAGCAGGCCGGCCGCCTGCGGCTGCACCGCGCCCTGACCGGAGATGACCCCGCGCAGGAACCAGCGGGGGCCGTCCACACCGACGAACCGTACGACCTGGAAGCCGCCGGTGCCGTCCGGCAGCTGCACCGGCACTTGGGCCCGCAGCTCCCAGCCCAGCGGCCCCTCGACCTCGTCGACGATGCCGCCCTGCTGGGTGATGCCGGTGCCGATCTCCTCGCGCACCTCGCCCCAGATGCCCTCGCGCTTGGGAGCGGCGAAGCCCTGCAGCTGAATGGCGCTGTCGCGCAGCACGACCGTCGCCGCCACGATCGCGTCACCCGCGACCTCGACCCTGAGCTCCATGCCGTCGACGCCCGGCACGAACAGACCGCCCAGGTCGACCCGGCCCTCGGCCGGATCGCGGACCTCGGAGCTGTCCCAGGGTCCGTCGGGGCGCGGCGCCGGCTCGAGCCTCAGGCGCTCGCCCTCGTCCGCCTCAGTGTCGACACCGTCGACGACCTGCTCGGCCTCGCCGGCCGCGTCCTCGGCGGCATCCCTCTTCTTGCGACGTCCGAACACGTCACTGTCCTTCCCGGTCGGATACGACCGAAGCGTATCGATTCCCACCCGCCTGACCGCCCACGGCGGCCTGACCACTTGTGCCGCTCGTCCCGTCCACCGCGGCATGGCCTCCGGTGGACCCGAAGCCCCCCTCGGCCCGCGCGGAGCCGGGAAGCTCCGCCACCTCGTGGAAGCGGACCCTCTCGACCTGCTGGACGACCAGTTGGGCGATCCGGTCGAAGCGCTCGAACCGCACGGCCTCGCGCGGGTCGAGATTCACCACGATCACCTTGATCTCCCCACGGTACCCGGCATCAACCGTCCCCGGGGCATTCACCAGGGCGACGCCGCAACGGGCGGCCAGACCGGATCGCGGGTGCACGAAGGCCGCGTACCCCTCCGGCAGTGCCACAGACACTCCCGTGGGCAGCACGGCCCGTTCACCCGGCGCCAGTTCGCACGCCTCGGTGGTGCGCAGATCTGCTCCGGCGTCACCGGGGTGCGCATAGGACGGAAGCGGTACGTCCGGATCGATGCGCCGGATCTGCACGTCGACCGGCTGCCGACTCAAGGGGCTCATGGGGCTCATGGGGGTCATGGGGCTTTCCAGGCTCGGGGGCCTGCGGGGCTGAAGGGGCCCGCTGGGCTCACGGGTTCACCTCGAAGGCGCGGGTGCGACGGACCTGGTCCGGGTCGTTCATGGCGGCCTGGATCTCCTCCCGGCGGCCGTGGTCGACGAAGTGGTCGACCTTCACCTCGATGAAGAGCGCGTCGGCGCGGACCGCGACGGGCCCTTCGGGGCCGCCGACGCGGCCGGTCGCGGTCGAGTAGATCTTCCGCCCGGCCACCGCTGTCACCTCCGCCTCCAGGTGGAGCGTGGTGCCGACGGGCACGGGCCGGACGAAGTCGGTCTCCAGCCGCCCGGTCACCGCGATCGTGCGCAGCAGCCAGTTCAGCGAGCCGAGGGTCTCGTCCAGGGCGCTGGTGAGCACGCCGCCGTGCGCGAGGCCCGGGGCGCCCTGGTGGGCGGGCCGCACGGTGAACTCGGCGCTCAGGGACACACCCTCGCCGGCGCGCGCCTCCAGGTGCAGCCCGTGCGGCTGGTCGCCGCCACAGCCGAAACACTGGCCGTAGTGGGCGCCGAGGAGCTCACCGGGCGCCGGAGCGTCCGGATGCCGCACGGGTCGCACGGCGTCGGCCGGAGGCTGAAGGGCTGCGGAAGTACCACTCACAGCCGGAGACCTTACCCGCGCGTCGGCCCGTGCCGGACACCGTGTCAAGCTTGGCTCCATGCAGCTCTCCGCCGCCCCTTACGAAGAACGCCTCACCGCCCCGCGGACCTGGTGGCTGATCTCGTTCCTCGTCGGGGTCTCCATGGCTCTGGTCCTGCTCCCGTTCGGGACGCTGCCGATGCTCGGCGGCCTGGCCGGGGGCACCGCGGTGGCGGCCGTCGCCGCGAGTTCGTACGGCTCGGTCCGTATCCGTGTGGTGGGCGACGCGCTGATCGCGGGCGAGGCGAAGATCCCGCTGGCTGCGCTGGGCGAGGCGGAGATCCTGGACGCGGAGGAAACCCGTGCCTGGCGCACGCACAAGGCCGACCCGCGCGCCTTCATGCTGTTGCGGGCCTACATCCCCACGGCCCTGCGCGTGGAGGTCACGGACCCGGAGGACCCGACTCCGTACCTGTACCTGTCCACGCGCGAGCCGGAGCGCCTGGCCGAGGCGCTGAGGGCCGGGAAGCCGGCGTAGCACGCCTGCGCGGGGTTTCACCCGGCCTACGGACGCGCTGGTCGGACTAACGGGCTGGTCTCAGTGCCCGTCCCCGTGCTTGCCGTCGGGCCTGCCGTCGCCCTCGTGGTCCTGGTGGTCCTGGTGACGGCCCAGGGGGTCGTGTGTGATCTCGTCCATGTCCAGGGCATCCGCCGGACGGTCCAGGGTGGGAAGGGTCTCCAGGGCCTCCCAGGGCACCTGGATCTTGCGCAGGTCCGCGCGGATGCGGCCGGCGAGCTTTCTCGTCTCGCTGCGGTTCATGGCCGCGCCGACGGCCGCGCCCACCAGGAACGGCACCAGGTTCGGCATGCTGCGGACCATCCGCTTCATGATCCGCTGCCGCAGCTCCCGCTTCATGCGGCTGTTCAGCGCCGTACTCAGTGTCGACGGCTTGGTCGCGTCGATCCCTCGCTCCCCCGACCACGAGTCGAGGTACGCGGTGCTGCGCTGCTTGACGTTGCCGGGCGGGCGTACGCCGTAGACCTCGTGGAGTTCGGCGATCAGCTTCAGTTCGATCACCGCGACGCCGGTGACCTCGGCGGCCAGTTCCGTCGGCATCGCGGGTGGCACGGGAAGCATGGCCGCCGCGCCGACGCCCGCGCCGACCGTGGCCGTCGCCTTCGCCGCGCCCGCGACGAGCTTGTCGGCGAGCTCCTCGGGCCCGAGGCCCGGGAACTGTCTGCGCAGGGTCGCCAGGTCCCGTACGGGGACCCGGGGGGCCAGTTCGATGACCCGGTCGGCGAGGTACGCGAGCCCCGCACGGGCCCGCTCGCCGCCCTTGCGGGCGCCTTCCTTTGCCCTCTCCCGGATCGCCCCCGCCCGCCGTCGGGTGACGGGAGCGGGGACCTGCACGGACGCCGGGAGATCGCCCCGGTCCGCTGCCGGTTCGAGCGAGGCCGCTCCCGTGCCGGTTGAGCCTCGCCCGTCGTCACGCGCTTCGTACCGCGGGCCGTCGTCGATCGGCCCTTCGTCCGCTTTCCGCCAGGAGAAGCGGCGCTTCCAGGGAGGGGTCGAGCCAGTCACGGCCGACCCCGCCTCAGTCGCAGTCGCGGCAGATCGGCTGACCGTTCTTCTCCCGGGCCAGCTGGCTGCGGTGGTGCACCAGGAAGCAGCTCATGCACGTGAACTCGTCCTGCTGCTTCGGGAGCACCCGGACGGCCAGCTCCTCGTTCGAGAGGTCGGCTCCGGGCAGTTCGAGGCCTTCGGCGGCCTCGAACTCGTCGACGTCCACGGCGGAGGCCGACTTGTCGTTCCTCCGGGCCTTCAGTTCTTCCAGGCTGTCCGAGTCGACGTCGTCGTCGGTCTTGCGTGGAGTGTCGTAATCGGTTGCCATGGTCGCTCTCCCCCTCTGGGTGTCTGCGGTGTCTCCAGCGCACGTAACGCGTGAGAGGCCGGACTTGTGCCCGACCTGAGGCGGAGATTTTGCCTCACATCAAGGTCTGTTACTCAATCGACACCCAACCGGACCCCTCTTGAGTGATCGGCTTGGATGGCGATGGGGACCGTACACGGTCCGAATGCCGCACTACAAAGGCGTCTCACCGTGTACTTCCCGTGATCAAGACCCCCGAAAACCGGGATTTTCCCGGCTTTCCGACAGCAGGCATGATCACAGAGAGTAGATGACCGGAAAAGCGCCCCTGTGATCGATCACACACGGGACACGCACGGCGATGTCTCGGAAATTCCGCGTAAAGCGAACATCTCCGTGTGCCCCCGAGTTGATCGGCGTCATGATCTCAGATAGGCAGCGTGACTCGCATCACGAGCCCACCTCCTTCGCGCGGCTGGGCGTAAATGTGCCCGCCGTGCGCCCGGGCCACGGACCGGACGATGGACAGCCCCAGTCCGACGCCCTTGTCGCTGCCCGTCCGCTCCGTGCGCAGCCGCCGGAACGGCTCGAAGAGGTTGTCGATCTCGTACGCCGGCACGACCGGGCCTGTGTTCGAGACGACCAGGACCGCCTGGCCGTGCTGGACCTCTGTGGTCACCTCGACCCAGCCCCCCTCGGGCACGTTGTAGCGCACGGCGTTCTGCACCAGGTTCAGGGCGATCCGCTCCAGCAGTACGCCGTTGCCCTGGACGACCGCGGGTTTCTGCTCGCCGCGGATGCGCACGCCCTTGGTCTCGGCCTCGGCGTGCACCTGGTCGATGGCCTGCCCGGCGACCTCGGCGAGATCCACCGGCCCCCGCTCGACGATCTGGTTGTCGCTGCGGGCGAGCAGCAGCAGGCCCTCCACCAACTGCTCGCTGCGCTCGTTGGTGGCCAGCAGCGTCTTGCCGAGCTGCTGGAGCTCCACGGGCGCGTTCGGGTCGGACAGGTGCACCTCCAGGAGCGTGCGGTTGATCGCCAGTGGCGTTCTCAGCTCGTGCGAGGCGTTGCCGACGAAGCGCTGCTGGGCGGTGAAGGCACGCTGCAGCCGCTCCAGCATGTCGTCGAAGGTGTCGGCCAGCTCCTTCAGCTCGTCGTCCGGGCCGTCCAGCTCGATCCGGCGGGACAGGTCGGAGCCCGCCACCGCGCGGGCGGTGCGGGTGATCCGGCCCAGCGGCGACAGGACGCGTCCCGCCATGGCGTAGCCGAACGCGAAGGCGATGACCGCCAGGCCCAGCAGTGCCAGGAGCGAGCGGCTGAGCAGGTTGTCGAGTGCGGCTTGACGCTGGTCGTCGATGCACTTGCTGATCGCCGCGTTGAATTCGTCGAGCGTCGGACTGGCGGAGTTGACCGCAGGGCAGTTGTCACTGGCCACCTTGATCTCCGTGCCGCCGACGATCTTGAAGAGCGGCTCGTTCCCGGTGTTGAGCGCCTGCGCGGCCAGCAGGTAGATGATCGACAGCAGCAGGATGCCCGCGATCAGGAACATGCCGCCGTACAGCAGCGTGAGTCTTATGCGGATGGTCGGGCGCAGCCACGGAAAGGGCGGCACGGGCCTTCTCGGGTCCCAGGTGGGCTTCGGGGGCGCCTGCGGAGGCGCGGGAGTCGCTGCCACGGGATATCAGATCCGGTAGCCGGAGCCGGGGACCGTGACGATGACGGGCGGCTCGCCCAGCTTGCGGCGCAGGGTCATGACCGTCACGCGTACGACGTTCGTGAACGGGTCGGTGTTCTCGTCCCAGGCCTTCTCCAGCAGCTGCTCCGCGGAGACGACGGCACCCTCGCTGCGCATCAGCACCTCCAGGACGGCGAACTCCTTGGGGGCGAGCTGCACCTCCTTGCCGTCGCGGAAGACCTCACGGCGGTTGGGGTCCAGCTTGATCCCGGCCCGCTCCAGGACCGGCGGCAGGGGCACACTGGTGCGCCGGCCGAGGGCCCGCACGCGCGCGATGAGCTCGCTGAACGCGAACGGCTTGGGCAGATAGTCGTCGGCGCCGATCTCCAGGCCCTCGACACGGTCGCTGACGTCTCCGGAGGCCGTCAGCATCAGCACGCGCGTGGGCATGCCGAGCTCGACGATCCTGCGGCAGACGTCGTCGCCGTGCACGAGCGGGAGGTCGCGGTCGAGGACGACCACGTCGTAGTCGTTGACGCCGATACGCTCCAGGGCGGCCGCACCGTCGTACACGACGTCCACGGCCATGGCCTCCCGGCGCAGCCCGGTGGCCACCGCATCGGCGAGCAGTTGCTCGTCCTCGACGACGAGTACGCGCACGTCCTAGTCCTTCCTCAAGTCCGCCCGAGCGGCGCAGGGCACACGCGGGCAGGGGTCTTCGACGGTGTTGGTGTTGGCCTCCATCCTGCCCTTTTCAGTCATAAGTCGGAGGTAAGGCGGGTGAGGGGTCCGGGACCCGGGAGGGAATACGAGATTTTCTCCTCCGGTTAGGTTTCTACGGAAGGGAGCCTGGGGAGGACGGCTTTACATCCCACGATCACCCTCTGCTGGTACCGCGCCACCATGCGGTGCGCATCGATCCGCTTTTCCGCAGGGCGGGCGTGGGTGTCCGGCACCGTCGCCGCCCGGCCGAGCGGCGCTGGGCATCCACAGGAGACGTGATCGTCCCTTCCGAACGGCACACCCCCGTGCCATCGACCCACGACCCAGGACGAGGGGGCGCAGCATGGACGCATTCACCGCAGGACTTCTGCAGCGCATAAGGGCGACCGAGTCCGATCTGTCCCGGGCTCGCGACGAGGGCGACGACTTCCTCGTCGAGGTGGAGCAGGGTGAGCTCGACGACCTGCGCCGTCTCGCCGCCGAGCACGGTGTGGAGGTCGGCGCGACGCGCGTCTGATCAGGCCGTACGAAAGCGGGCCCCGGCGAATCCAGCGCCGGGGCCCGCTTCGTCGTTCCGCGGGGGGTGTTCGCGCGGCGTTCAGTGTGCCGCCGACTGTCGTACGACGGCCGGGACCACGCCCCCGTCGCACGACGGCCCGACCTCGCGTCCGTCGTACGACAGATCAGCACGTCCGTCCTACGGCGGCCCGGGGCGCTCTCAGTCGTGCCAGGCGCCGAAGTCCTCCAGGAGTCGCTGGAGGGGCTCGAAGACGCCCGGGGTACCCGCGATCGCCAGATCGCCTGACGGGCGCTCTCCGGGGCGTCCACCGGTCAGCGCGCCCGCTTCCCGGGCGATCAGATCGCCCGCCGCGAGGTCCCAGGCGTGCAGGCCCCGCTCGTAGTAGCCGTCGAGGCGTCCCGCGGCCACGTCGCACAGGTCGACCGCGGCCGAGCCGCCGCGCCGGATGTCCCGCAGCAGCGGGATGAGCCGCTGGGCGACCTCGGCCTGGTGGGTCCGGACCTCGGTGACGTAGTTGAAGCCCGTGGAGACCAGTGCCTGGTCCAGGGGCGGAGCGGTGCGGCAGGCCAGCCTGCGCTCGCCGTCCCAGGCCCCGGTGGCCCAGGCGCCCCGGCCGCGCACGGCATGGAACGTCTCGCCGCGCATCGGGGCCGTGACCACTCCGACGACGGTCTCACCGTCCTGCTCGGCGGCGATGGAGACGGCCCAGGTCGGCAGCCCGTACAGGTAGTTGACCGTGCCGTCCAGCGGGTCGATCACCCAGCGGACGCCGCTCGTGCCCTCGGTTGAGGCGCCCTCCTCGCCGAGGATGCCGTCGTCCGGGCGGCGCTCGGCGATCAGGCCGGTGATCAGCTTCTCCGCCGCGATGTCCATCTCCGTGACGACGTCGATGGGGCTGGACTTGGTCGCGGCGACCGCGAGGTCGGCCGGGCGCCCGTCCCGCAGCAGCGCGCCGGCGCGGCGGGCGGCCTCCTGGGCGAGGCCGAGCAGATCCGTGTGCAGGGGGTCGGTCACAGGGCTCCTCACGCGTCGGTGCTGTCGGCGCCCGCGGCGGCGGGCCGGGGAGCGCGGGCCGGGCAGCAGCCGGCCGGGCACAGGTGGTGGCTCGCCCCGAGGGAGCCCAGGGCACACGGCGTGACCTCCTGTCCGCGCTCGGCGGCGGCACGCTCCACGACGAGCTCGCGGACCGCGGCGGCGAACCTCGGGTCGGCTCCGACGGTGGCCGAGCGGCGCATCGGCAGCCCCAGCTCCTCGGCCTTGGCCTTGGCCTCCGTGTCGAGGTCGTACAGGACCTCCATGTGGTCGGAGACGAACCCGATGGGGGCGATCACGACGGCCGGGACGCCCGCCGCGTTGCGCTCCTCCAGGTGGTCGCAGATGTCCGGCTCCAGCCACGGGATGTGCGGGGCGCCGGAGCGGGACTGGTAGACGAGCTGCCAGGGGTGGTCGACGCCGGTGCGCTCCCGGACGGCCTCGGCGATCAGCTTCGCCACGTCCAGGTGCTGCAGGACGTACGCGCCGCCGTCGCCGTGGCCCTCGACGGGGCCGGAGGTGTCGGCGGAGGCCGTCGGGATCGAGTGCGTCGAGAAGGCGAGGTGCGCGCCGTCCCGGACGTCCTCGGGAAGCTCCTCCAGGGACCGGACCACCCCGTCGATCATGGGCTCCAGGAAGCCGGGGTGGTTGAAGTAGTGCCGCAGCTTGTCGATCTTGGGCAGCTCCAGGCCCTCCGCTCCCAGGGCGGCGAGCGCGTCGGCGAGGTTCTCACGGTACTGGCGGCAGCCCGAGTACGAGGCGTAGGCGCTGGTGGCGAGGACCAGGACGCGGCGGCGGCCGTCGCGGACCATCTCGCGCAGCGTGTCCGTCAGGTACGGCGCCCAGTTGCGGTTGCCCCAGTAGACCGGCAGGTCCAGGCCGTGGTCCGCGAAGTCCTTGCGCAGGGCGTCCAGCAGGGCCCGGTTCTGGTCGTTGATGGGGCTGACCCCGCCGAAGAGGAAGTAGTGCTGCCCGACTTCCTTGAGTCGTTCCTTGGGGATGCCGCGCCCGCGCGTCACGTTCTCCAGGAACGGGACCACGTCGTCCGGGCCCTCCGGGCCGCCGAAGGAGAGCAGGAGCAGGGCGTCGTAGGGGCTGGCATCGCGCGCGTCTGGCATGGGTCCGATCCTGTCACCCCGCACTGACAGCCGGGAAACGGCGGGGTGACACCCGCCGGGCGGCCGGTCCCGGACTGGGCCGGACGGGTGTGGCCGGACGTCACGGGACGTAAGATCTGTCGACTGCGTTCGCAGCTTACTGAGTCTTTCGGAGACCCCGTTGCCCAGCCCTTACCGCGCCCTGTTCGCCGCCCCCGGCACCAAGGGTTTCTCCGCCGCGGGCTTCCTCGGCCGGATGCCGCTGTCGATGATGGGCATCGGCGTGGTCACGATGGTCTCCCAGCTCACCGGGCGGTACGGACTGGCCGGTGCCCTGTCGGCGACCATCGCGCTGGCCGCCGCGGTGGCCGGACCGCAGGTCTCGCGCCTGGTGGACCAGTACGGGCAGCGGCGGGTGCTGCGCCCGGCGACGCTGATCTCCCTGACGGCGGCGGCCGTCCTGCTGTTCGCCGCGCACTACCGGTGGCCGGACTGGGTGCTGTACACGGCGTGTGTCGGCATCGGCTGCGTACCGAGCGTCGGCGCGATGATCCGGGCCCGCTGGGCGGCCCTGTACCGGGGCACGCCGCAGCTGCACACCGCGTACTCCTTCGAGTCCGTGGTGGACGAGGTGTGCTTCATCTTCGGGCCGATCATCTCCATCGGCCTGTCCACGGCCTGGTTCCCGGAGGCGGGCCCCCTGATCGCCGCCGCTTTCCTCGCGGTCGGCGTGTTCTGGCTGACCGCGCAGCGCGCCACCGAACCCGAGCCGCATCCGCGCGAGCGGAAGGGCGTGGGCAGCGCGATGCGCGCGCCGGGGCTTCAGGTCCTGGTGGTCACCTTCGTCGCCACCGGGGCGATCTTCGGGGCGGTCGACGTGGTGACCGTGGCGTTCGCCGACGAGGAGGGGCACAAGGCCGCCGCGAGCATCGTCCTCGCGCTGTACGCGGCGGGTTCCTGTGCGGCGGGCATGATCTACGGGCTGCTGCGCTTCACCGGGGCACCGGAACGTCGGTGGTTGCTGGGCGTGTGCGCCATGGCCATGAGTATGATCCCCCTCCTACTGGTCGGAAACTTGCCGTCTCTGGCCGTGGCGCTGTTCGTTGCGGGTCTGTCCATCGCTCCCACGATGATCACGACGATGTCCCTCATCGAAGAGCACGTACCACGCGCGCAGCTCACCGAAGGCATGACCTGGGTGAGCACCGGGCTCGCGGTCGGAGTCGCCCTCGGCTCCTCCGCGGCCGGCTGGGTGATCGACGCGGCCGGGGCGCGTGCGGGGTACGGGGTTCCGGCGGTGTCCGGAGCCGTCGCGGTCGCGGTGGGTTTCCTCGGGTTCCGCCGGCTCAAGAGACCGGCACCGGGTCGGGGAGGCTCCGTTGAGCAGCACAGCGAACGGAAAGAACGGCACGTGGCGTAACTGGGGCGGCAACGTCCAGGCGCGTCCCGCGCGGGAGGTCACCCCGGCCTCCGTCGACGAGCTGGCCGCCGCCGTGCGGCGGGCCGCCGAGGACGGCCTGAAGGTGAAGGCCGTCGGCGCGGGGCACTCCTTCACGTCCATAGCCGCGACGGACGGCGTGTTGATCCGCCCTCAACTGTTGACCGGCATACGGGAGATCGACCGCGAGAACATGACGGTCACGGTGGAGGCCGGCACGCCGCTCAAGAGGCTCAACGTGGCCCTCGCACGGGAGGGCCTGTCGCTCACGAACATGGGCGACATCATGGAGCAGACGGTCTCCGGGGCCACCAGTACCGGCACGCACGGCACCGGCCGCGACTCCGGTTCGATCGCCGCCCAGATCAAGGGCCTGGAACTGGTCACCGCCGACGGCTCGGTGCTCACCTGCTCGGAGAAGGGGACCGGCGAAGAACGCGCGGTCTTCGCCGCCGCCCGTATCGGCCTCGGCGCGCTCGGCATCGTCACCGCGATCACCTTCGCCGTCGAGCCGCTCTTCCTGCTCACGGCGCGCGAGGAGCCGATGCCGTTCGACAGGGTCCTCGCGGACTTCGAGGAACTCTGGGCCGAGAACGAGCACTTCGAGTTCTACTGGTTCCCGCACACCGGCAACACCAACACCAAGCGCAACAACCGCAGCGCGGGCCCGGAGAAGCCCGTGCCGCAGCTCAGGAGCTGGATCGATGACGAGGTCCTCTCCAACGGCGTGTTCCAGGTGGCCAACTGGGTCGGCCGCGCGGTGCCCGCCACGATCCCCGCGATCGCGCAGATCTCCAGCAAGGCACTGTCCGCGCGGACCTACACCGACACTCCTTACAAGGTCTTCACGTCCCCGCGCCGGGTGCGCTTCGTGGAGATGGAGTACGCCGTTCCGCGCGCGGCCGTCGTCGGGGCGCTGCGCGAGCTGAGGACGATGGTCGACCGCTCCGGCCTCCGGGTCAGCTTCCCCGTCGAGGTGCGCACCGCCCCCGCCGACGACATCACGCTGTCCACCGCCTCCGGCCGCGACAGCGCCTACATCGCCATCCACATGTTCCGGGGCACGCCCTACCAGCGGTACTTCACCGCCGCCGAGCGCATCTTCACCGCGCACGAGGGCCGTCCGCACTGGGGCAAGATCCACACCCGGGACGCCGAGTACTTCTCCCAGGTGTATCCGCGCTTCGGCGAGTTCACGGCACTGCGGGACCGCCTCGACCCCGATCGGCGGTTCCAGAACGACTACTTGCGGAGGGTTCTCGGGGCGTAGGCGACCGCTCGGGGTACTGCGACCGGGGTCCTCGCTTGCGGTGAGCGTGGGAGCCGGGCCCGGTGCCGTACCCGCCGCCCATGTGCGGTAAGGGCGAGGCGTCCCCGCCCCGGGTGTGCCGGTGCCGGACGGGCCGTCGTGGGCTGGGCCGTCATCCTCCGAACCGGAGTCCGAACCGCCGGAGGTCCGGGAGCCATGGGCGGGCGCGGGTTCCCCGGAGCGTCCGAATCCCGGGCCTCGCCCGCCTTTCCCGTACGCGCTCGTTGATCTGCGCAAGAAGGGGATGTGCGGCCGAAATTCTTGGTTCCGATTCTGGCGATTACGTGAAGTACCCCACGTTCAAGATCGAAGAATGGGGGCAGGGGGCGGCCAAGTCCCCGCTCTTGCCAGAAGTTGGACGGCGTGCCAATCCACGCACGTGGCCCGAATGGAGTACTGTTGCGAGCCCTGGGCCCGGTCTCCCATCAGGGTGTACGGGGCCTTTAAGGACCGCCGGGAGGGGGCTAGTTGCACAGGGTGACAGGTTTCGTCACTTAGCGTTGCGAATAGGTAACCGTGCCATAACGGCGATCCAGGGCCCGCGCCCGACACGCCGGGCAACTCGGCAAGGTTGTGGCAGGCTGCACCCGGGCAGGCCACACTCGACTAGCGGAAGCAGCGACGCACGTGACGTCGGCAGGCACCACCCGGGAGGTCCCCATGCCCGAACTGCGTGTCGTGGCCGTCTCGAATGACGGCACACGGCTGGTGCTGAAGGCTGCGGACAGCACGGAGTACACGCTTCCGATCGACGAACGGCTCCGCGCCGCCGTGCGCGGCGACCGTCCCCGCCTCGGCCAGATCGAGATCGAGGTGGAGAGCCACCTCCGCCCCCGCGACATCCAGGCGCGTATACGTGCCGGCGCGACCGCGGAAGAGGTCGCGCAGATGGCCGGCATCCCCGTCGACCGGGTCCGTCGCTTCGAGGGTCCCGTGCTCGCCGAGCGTGCGTTCATGGCCGAGCGGGCCCGCAAGACCCCGGTCCGCCGCCCCGGCGAGAACTCCGGTCCGCCGCTGGGCGAGGCCGTGCAGGAGCGGTTGCTGCTGCGCGGGGCAGACAAGGACTCCGTCCAGTGGGATTCGTGGCGCCGTGACGACGGCACGTGGGAAGTCCTGCTGGTCTACCGCGTCGCGGGCGAGCCGCACTCGGCGAGCTGGACGTACGACCCGCCCCGGCGGCTCGTCCAGGCCGTCGACGACGAGGCGCGCTCGCTGATCGGCGAGTCCGACGACCTGGCCGCGCCCGAGCCCAGCTTCCCGTTCGTCCCGCGGATCGCCCGGCTGCCGCGCGACAGACCGCTGGACCGACCCGGCGACCGCGAGCGGCCCAGCCTGCCCGCGCAGGCGTCCGAGCCCGACGAGGAGTCCACCGCCGTCACGGCCTCGGGTGAACGGGACTCGCTGACCAGCCTCCTGGAGGCGGTGCCGAGCTTCCGCGGCGACCTGGTGGTTCCGGAGCTTCCCCCGGCCGAGCCCGAGGAGGAGCCCGTCGCCGAACCCGAGGCGGAGGAGCCCCCGGCTCCTGCGGCCTCGGCCGGTTCCGCGTACGCGGACGTCCTCATGCCGCGTTCCGTCGGCACTCACCGGGACCGGCTCATCGGCGCCACCGACCGGCAGGCCGAGGCCGACGGCGTCCGGCCGGGCCGCAGAGCCGCCGTCCCGAGCTGGGACGAGATCGTGTTCGGGACGCGGCGCAAGAAGCAGGAGTAGCCAGGCCGGTTGTGCAGAGGGAGGAGGGCCGCGCCCGCCGGGTGCGGCCCTCGCCCATGCCGGATCACTGCCGGATCACTGCCGGATCACTGGGGGTCCGGCCCCACCGCGACCGGCCGGTCCGGGTCCGAGGACCACTCCGACCAGGACCCGACGTACAGCTCTGCCGGGACACCCGCGACCGCCAGCGCCAGGACCTCGTGGGCCGCGGAGACCCCCGACCCGCAGTACACGCCGACCCGCGAACCCTCGGACACGCCGAGCCCCCTGAAACGGTCGCGCAACTCCCCGGCGGGGAGGAAGCGGCCGTCCGGCCCCACGTTCTCCGTGGTGGGTGCCGACACCGCGCCCGGGATGTGCCCGGCCACCCGGTCGATCGGCTCCACCTCGCCCCGGTACCGCTCCCCCGCCCGGGCGTCCAGCAGCACCCCGGACCGGGCCAGCGCGGCGGCGGCCTCCGCGTCGAGCAGCCCCGTCGCCCCCGGCTGGGGCACGAAGTCGCCCTCCGCAGGGGCCGGCACGGACTTCTCCAACGGGCCCTCCCAGGCCGGCAACCCACCGTCGAGGACCCGCACGTCCGGGTGACCCGTCCACCGCAGCAGCCACCACGCCCGGGCCGCCGCCCAGCCCTGGCCGCCGTCGTAGACGACCACCGGCGCCCCGGACGACACGCCCGCCCGGCGCATCGCCGCACCGAAGCGCGCGAGGTCCGGCAGCGGATGCCGGCCGCCCTCGCCCGGCGCGGAGGCCAACTCCCCGTCCAGGTCGACGTAGACGGCACGGGGTAGGTGCCCGGTCGCGTACACGGCCCGGCCGTCGTACGGCGGTTCGCCGGCCGTCTTGGCCGCGGTGAGCTGCCAGCGGACGTCGAGCAGCACCGGCGGGGCGGCGCCCGCCAGTTCGCTCGCGAGATCGGATGCGGAGATGATGGCGTTCATGGCCCCATCCTCGCGCACGGGGTGGCCGAGCCGTCCGTGTCCGGCTACTCTGCTCGGCCGGACCGGGGCGATCACACGGCGTACGGGAACAAGCACATGCTGTACAGCTGAGCGACACATCCCGCTGAGCGCGCCGCAAGGGAAAGGGGCCCGCACATCGGGCATTCTCCCGGACAGGATCGCCGCAGGGCGCGCCCCACGAGGGCTGCGGAGAGCACGGCCACCGCGAGGCCGAGAAGAGAGTGACGATGACCGACGCACGCGGGTCCGCCGGCCCGAACGGCCAAACGCCCGCTCGGCACACGCCCGGCACACCCTGCTGGGTGAGCCTGATGGTGCACGGCCTGGCCGCGACCGAGGAGTTCTACGGAGCGCTGTTCGGCTGGGAGTTCCAGCCGGGCCCTCATCAGCTCGGCCCGTATGTGCGCGCGCTGCTCGACGGGCGCGAGGTGGCCGGCATCGGCCAACTGCCGCCGGACCGGCACCTGCCCATCGCGTGGACGCCCTACTTCGCCTCGGAGAACGTGGATCTGACGGCCGAGACGGCACGGAGCTGCGGCGGCACGATCGGTGTGGGCCCGCTGGACGCCGCCGACGCCGGCCGCCTGGCGATCGGCTCCGACCCCTCGGGTGCGGTCTTCGGCATCTGGCAGGCCGCAGCACACCTCGGCACGGCCGTCTCGGACGTCCCCGGCACGCCCGCCTGGAACGAGTTGCTGACCTTCGAGTCGGCGAGCGTCGCCAAATTCTACCGGTCGGTGTTCGGCTACGAGGAGGAACCGGTGGTCTCCGCCGACTTCGACTACGTGACACTGCAGCTCGAGAGGCGGCCCGTCGCCGGCGTCCACGGGCTGGGGCGGGCGCTGCCCCGCGACCGGGGGCCGCACTGGGTGACGTACTTCCAGGTCGCCGACGTCGACGACGCGCTGGACCATCTCGTTCACCTGGGCGGGCAGATCCTCAGACCGGTGCACGACACCGCGCACGGGCGCGTGACGGGGGTGGCGGATCCGGAAGGGGCGCGGTTCGCGCTGCTGCAGCGGCCGAGTTGACGGTCCGCCGGCCGGCCGGTGAGCGAGGCGCGTCACTCGGAGGCGGGTCATTTGAGGGCGCGCCGCTCGGGGCACGTCGCTTGGAGGCAGGTCATCAGGAGCGCGCCGCTCCGGGCACGTCGCTCGGGGCGTATGCCGGTCCATGGAGCGGTCAGGCCGACGACACCGGCAGCACGTCCTGCGACAGGGCCGCCGCGCGGGCCGACGCCGCGGTCATACGGCGGCGGTGGTGTCGGCGGCACAGCACCTCGTAGCCGACCTCGTCGGCGGAGTGGGTGACGTCGCCGACGACCACCTGGGCGCCCTCGACGACCATGACGCCGCCTATCGTGCGGGCGTTGTGCGTGGCACGGGCGCCGCACCAGCACAGGGCCTCCACCTGGAGCACCTCGACCCGGTCGGCCAGCTCCACCAGCCGCTGCGAGCCGGGGAACAGCTTGGAGCGGAAGTCGGTCGTGATGCCGAAGGCGTAGACGTCCAGGCTCAGGTCGTCGACCACGCGCGCGAGTTGGTCGATCTGTTCCGGTGCGAGGAACTGGGCCTCGTCGGCGATCACGTACTCCGCGCGGCCGCCCTGGGAGAGGTGGTCGACGAGGTAGGCGTAGAGGTCCTGGCCGTCCTCGACCTCCACCGCGTCCGTGACCAGGCCGAGGCGCGAGGACAGCTTGCCCTCGCCGGCCCGGTCGTCGCGCGTGAAGATCACGCCCTGGAGGCCGCGTGCCGAACGGTTGTGCTCGATCTGGAGAGCCAGCGTCGACTTCCCGCAGTCCATCGTTCCGGAGAAGAACACCAGCTCGGGCATGTCGGGTTGAGCACCTTTCGGCGGGGAGAGGTCAGGCGGGATAGGCCGGTCGGAGGTCGTCGGGCGGGGCTTCAGGAGCGTACTTCGAGCAGGGGGACCAGCTGCTCGGCGGGGGTCATCGAACCGTGGTTGCCGACCATCGCCGACTCCTTCGGCTCCCGTTCGGAGGCGATGAGCAGCACGTCGTCGCGCGCGGCGGCGACCACGTCGCCGATCCGGCCGTACACCCGTTCGTCGATGTGCGGGCCGAACCAGCCCGCCGCGATGGCCTCGTCGCGGGAGGCGACCCAGAACTGCTCGCCGAGCACCTCGCGCCAGCAGGTCAGGACGTCGCCCGAGGCACCGGGCACCGCGTACACGTGCCGGGCGCGGCCCTCGCCGCCGAGCAGGGCGACGCCGGCGCTCAGCTCCCAGTCCTCGTCGAAGTCGATGCGGTGCTGCTCGTCGAAGGGCACGTCGATCATGCCGTGGTCGGCGGTGACGTATAGGGCGCTGCGCGGGGGCAGTTGCTCGGCCAGGCGCTGTACCAGGCGGTCGGCGTACATGAGCTGGCCG
Organism: Streptomyces sp. NPDC033136; assembly: GCF_055578235.1. Lineage (NCBI taxonomy): Bacteria > Bacillati > Actinomycetota > Actinomycetes > Kitasatosporales > Streptomycetaceae > Streptomyces > Streptomyces sp. NPDC033136. The sequence goes on along the minus strand of NZ_JBVIPD010000036.1, from coordinate 26,794 downwards.
CGCCAGGCGTCGGAGTCGACGCCGAACCGGTGGCCGGCGCCGTCGACCTCGGCGAAGTACGTGTACACCAGCGAGCGGTCGCCCGCGGCCAGTTGCTCGGCCGCCAGGTCCATACGGTCCTCGCCGGTCAGCCGCCCCAGGAACCTCCCGCCACTGAGCGCGACCTTGGTCAGCGGGGTGTTCTCGAACGCCGGGGACGACACCTGCGCGGCGTGCACCCCCGCCTCGTGCGCGAGCTGGAAGACCGTCGGGTACGGCTGCCAGGAGCCGGGCGGGGTCCACGGCTGCCAGCGCAGCTGGTTCATCAGCTCGCCGGTGTCCGGGTTGCGCACGGTGTAGCCGGGCAGGCCGTGGGCGCCGGGCGGCAGGCCGGTGCCGACCGAGGCGAGGGAGGTGGCCGTGGTCGCCGGGTAGCCGGCGGTGAGCGGACGCCCGGTGCCGCCGCGCGAGGTGGCGAGCAGGGACGTCATGAAGGGGGCGTCCTCGGGGTGCGCCCTCAGCTGCTCCCAGCCGAGGCCGTCGATCAGGAACACGCAGTTCCGGTCGGCGGGGGTCAGCTCGGTGATCGTGGCGGTCATGCCGGGCACGTCCAGGCCGGCGGCCAGGGTGGGCAGGAGGTCGGCGAGCGATCCGCTGCCGTACTCGGGGACGGGTGCGGAGGTGACGGTGAGCGGTTCGGGATAGGGGTCCCAGGCCGTCTTGGGCTGTGCCATCAGCGGGTGGTGTCCGCGGTCGCCTCGGAGAGGGCCTGCGCGAAGGCGAGTGTCTGGCGCACGGTCTCCGGTCCGTCGCCGGCCTCGCTGACGCGCAGGCTGAGGTCGTCCGCCGTCGAGTTGCCGGTGTAGCCGTGGTCGGCCTCGCAGTTGGGGTCGCCGCAGGCGGCGGGCTCCAGGTCGATGCGGGAGACGGCGCCCCAGCCGATGGTGAGGACGACCTCGCGGGGCAGCGTGCCCGGCTTGTACGACTCCGGGTTGGCGACCACGCGGCTGACCACGATCGACGAGATCCGGCTCATCTTCACGGACTCCGTCGACGTCGTGGCGTACGGCGTCGGGGAGGTGCTGTCGGCGGCCTGCTCGTCGGTGTGGCTGACGATGAAGCGGTGGTCGGTGAGGACGAGCACCGTCACGTGTCGCCGCACCTCGTTCTGGTCGAACGTCGTCTCCTGGTGGACCAGGTACGACCGGATGGGCTCGCCGCCCACGGCGGCTTCCACCGCCTCGGCCACGAGGGCCGGGTAGTAGCCGCTGCGCTCGATCGCCGCCCGCAGCCCCTGGGTCGTCGTACTGGTCTTGGCCATGACGCCCATCCTACGGTGGACCACTGACTGCGAGGCACCGCTCGCCCCCTGTCAGTACGCGGGGAGGGTCCGCGGGCCGAGGTCGTCGCGGGCGGGCGGGGGCGCGAGGCGGACCGAGGCGCCCAGGACGCTCAGGCCGTGCGAGGCGACCACGACCGGCTCCAGGGTGACCGCGACGACCTCCGGGTGGTCGTCGACCAGCCGGGACACCCGCAGCAGCAGCTCCTCCAGGGCGCCGGTGTCGGCCGGTGCGGAGCCGCGCCAGCCGAACAGCAGGGGTGCGGTTCGGATCGAGCGCACCAGCGAGGTCGCCTCCGTGTCGGTGACCGGGATCAACCGGTGCGCCGTGTCCCCGAGCAGCTGTGAGGCGGCGCCGGCGAGCCCGAAGGAGAGTACGGCTCCGGCCGCCGGGTCGATGACGGCCCGGACGACGACGTCCACCCCGCGTGGTGCCATGCGCTGCACGACGGGGCGCAGCTCCTCCGGCGTACCGAACAGCTCCGTCAACTCGTCGTACGCCCGTCGCAGTTGCTCCTCGTCCGCGAGGTCCAGGCGGACTCCGCCCAGGTCGGCGCGGTGCCTGAGGTGCGGGGCGGTGGCCTTGAGGGCCACGGGGTAGCCGAGGATGCCGGCGGCTTCGGCGGCGGTGTCCGCGGTCGGGGCGGGCAGGGCGCGGTGGACCTGGATGCCGTAGTGGCCGAGCAGGTCACAGGTCTCCTCGGTGCCGAGCGTGAGCCCCTGCCCGCGCGCGAGCGAGCCGTCGATCAGGGCAGCGGCGCCCTTCTCGTCGATGTCCTCGTACTCGGGCACCCGGCCGGGGTCGGCGGCCTCGCGCCGCCACTGCGCGTAGGTGACGGCCTGGGCGAGGGCGCGGACGGCGCGCTCGGCGGCGGGGTAGGCGGGGATGAGGTGGGCGCCTTCGGGAGCGTCGGCAGCAGGGAGCCGTTCCTCGGTGGATGCCGGGCGGGGGGCGTTCCGCGGAGGGTGGTCCACCCCGGCTGGCGGATGGTCCGCCCCCGCTTGCGGATGGTCCGCCCCGGCCTGGGGTGCCGTGCTCGCCGCCGCGGACAGGGCCTCGGCCAGGCCACCGAGCTCCACGTGCACCACCAGGACCGGCTTGGCCGGAGCCGCGGCGGCGGCGGAGCGCAGCGCCTGCGCGAGGGCCGCGTCGGCGACCGGGCCCTCCCCGACCGCAGGTATGGCGGTGACGACGACCGCGTCGCACCGGTCGTCGGCCAGCGCGCGGGTCAGGGCCGCGTGGAAGTCCGCCGCCGACGCCGCCGTCGTCAGGTCTTGCGGAGGGTGCGGCCGTAGGCCCTCGGCGAGGCACGCGTCGTAGGTGAGCAGCCCGAGCGACTCGGAGTTGCCGAGGATCGCCACCCGGGGCCCGTCGGGCAGGGGCTGCCGGGCGAGGAGCAGGCCCGCGTCCACCAGCTCGGTGATGGTGTCGACGCGGATGACGCCGGCCTGCCGCAGCAGGGCCGAGACGGTCGCGTGCGGCAGTCGCGTCGCCCGTACGGCGTGCCCCTGGGGTGCGGCGCCGTGCCGCGCGCCCTGGACGACGACCAGCGGCTTCGCCGCGGCGGTCCGGCGGGCGAGGCGGGTGAACTTGCGGGGGTTCCCGATCGACTCCAGGTACATGAGGACGACGTCGGTGTCGGGGTCCTCGTACCAGTACTGGAGGACATCGTTGCCGGAGACGTCGGCCCGGTTGCCGGAGGAGACGAAGGTGGAGACGCCGGTCACGCCCGTGACACCGCCGCCGCGCCGGTGCAGCCGGGAGAGCAGGGCGATGCCGATGGCACCGGACTGGGCGAACAGGCCGATCCGGCCCGGGCGCGGGGTCTCGGGGGCGAGGGAGGCGTTGAGCCGGACCCGCGGGGAGGTGTTGATGATGCCGAAGGCGTTCGGCCCGATGATCCGCATGCCGTACATGCGCGCGTGCCGCACGAGTGCGCGCTGGCGTTCGCGCCCCTCGGGGCCGCTCTCGGCGTAACCGGCGGAGACCACGACGAGCCCCTGCACCCCGTGTTCGCCGCACGCGGTGACGACGTCGGTGACGTGTTCGGCCGGTACGGCGACGACCGCGAGGTCGACGGGGCCGTCGATGTCCCGCACCGAGCGGTGGGCGGGAACCCCGTCGAGCTCTTTCTGCTCCTCGGGAAGGGCCTTGTTCACGGCGTACAGGCGGCCGGTGAAGCCGGCGTCGCGGATGTTGCCGAGGACGCTGCGGCCCACGCCGTCCGGGGTGCGCCCGGCGCCGATGACGGCGACCGAGCCGGGGGCGAGCAGCCGCTGCACGGAGCGGGCCTCGGCGCGGTGTTCGCGCGCGTACTGCACCGCGAGGGAGCGGTCGGTGGGTTCGAGGTCGAACTCCAGACGGACCACCCCGTCCTCGAAGCTGCGCTGCTGGGTGTACCCGGCGTCCGTGAACACCTTGATCATCTTGCTGTTGGCGGGCAGCACCTCGGCGGCGAAGCGGCGGATGCCGCGCTCCCGGGCGACGGCGGCGACGTGTTCGAGCAGGGCGGAGGCGACACCCCGGCCCTGGTGGGCGTCCTGGACGAGGAAGGCGACCTCGGCCTCGTCGGCGGGTGCGGACGCGGGCGTTCCGTCGGCGCCGATCCGGTCGTAGCGTACGGTGGCGATGAACTCGCCGCCGACCGTGGCCGCGAGTCCCACCCGGTCCACAAAGTCGTGGTGCGTGAAGCGGTGGACGTCCTTGGCGGACAGGCGAGGGTACGGCGCGAAGAAGCGGTAGTACTTCGACTCGTCGGAGACCTGCTCGTAGAAGCTGACGAGGCGATCGGCGTCATCAACGGTGATGGGCCGGATGCGCGCGGTGCCACCGTCGCGCAGCACCACGTCGGCTTCCCAGTGGGCGGGATACTCATGCCGGTCCGGCGAGGTCTGCATGGGCCCCAGAGTACGGCTAGCGCCTGACAACGGCGCGAGGCAGTCTGTGGAGGGCGTCAGTCGGGTCGAGGCCGCGATCCGACGGCACCTCCGGAGCGGAACGCGAGGACCGCTCCGGGTGGCTTCACGATGTGGGAAACTGGTCTAGACAACCTGAACACCGAAGGGCAGCAACACATGGCTGAGCGCCGCGTCAACGTCGGCTGGGCCGAGGGTCTCCACGCCCGCCCCGCCTCCATCTTCGTCCGAGCCGCCACGGCCGCAGGCGTCCCGGTGACGATCGCCAAGGCTGACGGCAACCCCGTTAACGCGGCCTCCATGCTGGCCGTCCTGGGCCTGGGCGCCCAGGGTGGCGAGGAGATCGTCCTCGCCTCCGACGCCGAGGGCGCGGACGCCGCCCTGGACCGGCTGGCCAAGCTGGTCTCCGAGGGTCTCGAGGAACTGCCTGAGACCGTCTGATACGCGGTGCGCCTATTCGGGCGCACACGGAAGGGCTCGTCCGAATTCATCGGGCGAGCCCTTCGCCATTACCGAGGCCGGTTGATTATCCGTGCCGGGGCAGCAGGAAATAAGCCCCCTGGAATTCCCTGCTCTTTGTATACGGCTGTCGTGTTAATGTCGCAGGCTCGCCGTGTTTACGGGATGTTGCGAGTTCCTCACACGCTCGGTGCGCTCGCCTCCCTCAGCGGCGGAGCCGAAGCGCAGGCGGTGCGCGGCCGTCGCGCGCTCGGTGTGCAGCGCCGTGACCGCCCGCGCGCGCTCGCCGTCCCCGCGCGCCACCGCGTCCACGATCGCGCCGTGCTCCGTCCACGACTCCACGGGGCTGGCCGGCACGTCCACGGCGTACATCCAGGCGATCTTGTGACGGAGCTGGGTGAGCATCGAGGTCAGAGCGGGGCTGCCGGAGGCCTGGGCGAGCGTCTCGTGGAACCAGCCGTCCAGGGAGCGCAGGTCGTCGCTGCTGCCCCGGCGGGCGCGCTCCTGGCCGAGCCGGACCAGCCCGCGCAGGACCTTCAAATGCGCCTCGGTGCGGCGCTGGGCGGCCCGGGCGGCACCGAGCGGCTCCAGCAGCATGCGCATCTCCAGCAGGTCGGCGGCCTCCTGCTCGGTGGGTTCGGCGACGCACGCGCCCGCGTGCCGCCGGGTCACCACGAAGCCCTCGGCCTCCAGGGTGCGCAGGGCCTCCCGGACGGGGACGCGCGAGACGCCGTAGCGGCGCGCGAGGAGTTCCTCGGTGAGCCGGCTGCCGCGCGCGTGGACACCCGCGACGATGTCGTCCCGGATGGCCGTGCACACCGAGTGCGCGGGAATACGCATGACCGACCTCCGTTTAATCCCCGTGAAACGTCGACGAGTGACGCGTGTTCCGTGACTCTATTGCAATGAGCCGGAATTTCCGACGGCAGCCCGGAATCCAGGGATATTTTTTGGACAACCGGCCGCCATGAACGCCGAAAGCCCCGGCTCGTGGAGCCGGGGCCTCGCGGAAACGGAGCGGTGTGCCCGTCAGAGGTTCACGCCGTGCGAGCGGAGATAGGCGACGGGGTCCATGTCCGAGCCGTACTCGGGGCTCGTGCGCGCCTCGAAGTGCAGGTGCGCGCCGGTGACGTTGCCGGTGGCGCCGGACAGGCCGATCTGCTGACCGGGGGTGACCTGCTGACCCACCGAGACGCCGACGGACGACAGGTGGCCGTACTGGGTGTACGTCCCGTCGTTCATCTTGATGACGACCTGGTTGCCGTAGGAACCACCCCAGCCGGCCTCGACGACCGTGCCCATGCCGACGGCTTGGACGGCGGTGCCGCTGGCGGCGTGGAAGTCGACGCCGGTGTGGCTGCCGGAGGACCAGACGGCGCCGCCGGCCTTGTAGCCGGTGGAGACGTACGAGCCCGCGATCGGGGACACGAAGGTGTTGAGGCGCTTGCGCTCGGCCTCACGGGCCGCGCGCTCCTTGGCCTCGCGGGCCTTCTCAGCCGCCTCCTTGGCCTTCTTGGCCGCCTCGGCGGCCCGCTCGCGGGCGGCCTCCTCGGCCTTCTTCTTGGCGGCGGCCTCTTCGGCCGCCTGCTTCTGGGCGAGAGCCTGCGCGTCGATCTGCTGGGCGACGGTGTCGCCCATGGTGACGACGGGTGTGAGGCCGGTCTGCTCGGGAGCGGGCTCGGCGGCGAAAGCGGCCGGGGCGGCCACACTGCCGATGACGCCGGTGGTGGCGAGGGCCGCGACGCCCGCCGCGCGGGCCGTGCCGCGCTGGATCCTGCTGGGACGACGGTGCTTCCCGGTGGCGCGCGTGAACGCCATGTGGTGGCTGGTCCTTTCCTTCCCTCTCGCCTACCGGGTTAGCTGACGGGTTCGGAGCAGGAAGGTCTCCTACGGACCCCCTCGCGGCTCGCGCGGGCGTCCGATTCACCCCAGGGACTGCGGTTGGGTCCCCGGCTCCCCTGGCTCGCGCCGTACGGGGACTCGGCGATGACTGTCCGGTGCCGCGGGTGCGGCGCACTGCCTGACGAACAGCCCGGATGACGCTAAGCGGCGGCACTTTCAATTCCCAAACGAATCCCGGCTTTTGTAGCGCATCCCACAGGGCAGACAGGCAACCTCCGTATCAATTCGGGCATAAAGGAGCCCTGGCGCCTTGGAAGACAACCAGGGCTCCTCCGCACGCGTGCCCTACTCGGCGGCGACGACCGCGACTTCGCCGATGCCGAGGGCCTCGACCGGGCCCTGGATCTGCGCCGCGTCACCGACGAGGACGGTCACCAGACGGTCCACCGGGAAGGCGCTGACGGCCGCCGCGGTGGCCTCCACGGTGCCGGTCGCGGCGAGCTGCCGGTACAGCGTGGCCTGGTAGTCGTCCGGCAGGTGCTGCTCGACCTGGTCCGCCAGCGTGCTCGCGACGGCCGCCGCCGTCTCGTACTTCAGCGGCGCCACGCCGACCAGGTTCTGCACGGCGACGTCCCGCTCGGCGTCGGTCAGGCCCTCGGCGGCGAGGGTGCGCAGCACCGTCCAGAGGTCCTGCAGGGCCGGTCCGGTGTTGGGCGTGTCCACGGAGCCGCTGATGGCCAGCATCGAGGCACCGGTCCCGTCCGGGGCGGACCTGAGGACCTGGGCGAACGAGCGCACGCCGTAGGTGTAGCCCTTCTCCTCGCGCAGGACGCGGTCCAGGCGGGAGGTGAGGGTGCCGCCGAGGCAGTACGTGCCGAGCACCTGGGCGGGCCACACCCGGTCGTGCCGGTCCGGGCCGACGCGGCCGATCAGCACCTGCGTCTGGACGGCGCCCGGGCGGTCCACGATGACGACCCGGCCCGTGTCGTCGGCGGTGACCGGCGGCACCGGGCGCGGCTCGGCCGAGGAGCCGGTCCACGACCCCAGGGTGTCGCCGAGCAGGGCGTCGAGGTCGATGCCGGTGAGGTCGCCGACGACCACGGCAGTGGCCGTGGCGGGCCTGACGTGCTTCTCGTAGAAGGCGCGTACGGCCGCGGAGTCGATCGCGGCGACCGTCTCCTCGGTGCCCTGCCGGGGCCTCGACATGCGCGAGCCCGCCGGGAACAGTTCCTTGGAGAGCTCCTTGGCGGCACGGCGGGAGGGGTTGGCCAGCTCGTGCGGGATCTCGTCGAGGCGGTTGCGGACCAGTCGCTCGACCTCGCTGTCCGCGAACGCGGGAGCCCTGAGGGCGTCGGCGATCAGGCCGAGTCCCTTGGCGAGCCGGGAGGCCGGTACCTCCAGGCTGAGCCGGACACCGGGGTGGTCGGCGTGTGCGTCGAGGGTGGCGCCGGCGCGCTCCAGCTCGGCGGCGAACTCCTCGGCGGAGTGCTTGTCGGTGCCCTCCGAGAAGGCCCGCGCCATGATCGTGGCCACACCGTCGAGGCCGGCCGGCTCGGCCTCCAGGGGCGCGTCCAGCAGCACCTCCACGGCGACGACCTGCTGTCCGGGGCGGTGGCAGCGCAACAGCGTCAGGCCGTTGCCGAGCGTGCCGCGCTCGGGGGCCGGGAAGGCCCAGGGCCGGGCCTCGCCCGCCTGCGGCCGGGGGTGGAAATCCATCGTGGCGAGCTCGGTCACTTGGCCGCCTCCTCGTTCTCGTCGCCGGCCGCGGCTGCGGTGTCCTCGGCCTCGTCGGTCTCGTCGGCGACGGGCTCGTAGACGAGCACCGCGCGGTTGTCGGGGCGCAGGCGGGCCTTGGCGACCTCCTGGACCTCCTCCGCCGTGACCTCCAGCACGCGCTGGACGGCGGTCAGGGCGAGCTGCGGGTCGCCGAACAGCACGGCGTACCGGCACAGTTCGTCGGCGCGGCCCGCGACCGTGCCGAGCCGGTCCAGCCACTCGCGCTCCAACTGGGCCTGGGCGCGCTCCATCTCCTCGGCCGTGGGGCCCTCCTCGGCGAACCGGGCGAGCTCCTCGTCGATGGCCGCCTCGATGACCGGGACCTCCACGTCGCCGGACGTCTTCACGTCCAGCCAGCCCAGGGAGGGTGCCCCGGCGAGCCGCAGCAGACCGAAACCGGCCGCCACGGCCGTGCGGTCGCGCCGCACGAGACGGTTGTAGAGGCGGGAGGACTCGCCGCCGCCGAGGACGGTGAGGGCCAGGTCGGCCGCGTCGCACGCGCGCGTGCCGTCGTGCGGCAGCCGGTAGGCGGCCATCAGGGCGCGCGCGGGAACCTCCTCCTCGACGACCTCGCGCAGCTGCTCGCCGATGGTCTCCGGCAGCGAGCCCTCACGCGGGGCGGGCTTGCCGTCGTGGCCGGGGATGGAGCCGAAGTACTTCTCGATCCAGACCAGGGTCTGCTCCGGGTCGATGTCGCCGACCACGGAGAGCACGGCGTTGTTCGGCGCGTAGTAGGTGCGGAAGAACGCCCGCGCGTCCTCCAGGGTCGCCGCGTCCAGGTCGGCCATCGAGCCGATCGGGGTGTGGTGGTACGGGTGACCCTCCGGATAGGCGAGAGCGGTCAGCTTCTCGAAGGCGGTGCCGTAGGGGACGTTGTCGTAGCGCTGGCGGCGCTCGTTCTTGACGACGTCGCGCTGGTTCTCCATCGACTCGTCGTCGAGGGCCGTGAGCAGGGAGCCCATGCGGTCGGCCTCCAGCCAGAGGGCGAGCTCCAGCTGGTGGGCGGGCATGGTCTCGAAGTAGTTGGTCCGCTCGAAGCTGGTGGTGCCGTTCAGCGAGCCGCCCGCGCCCTGGACGAACTCGAAGTGGCCGTTGCCCTTCACCTGGGCGGATCCCTGGAACATCAAGTGCTCGAAAAGGTGAGCCAGGCCGGTACGCCCCTTGACTTCGTGGCGCGAGCCGACGTCGTACCAGAGGCACACCGCCGCGACCGGGGTCAGGTGGTCCTCGGAGAGCACCACGCGCAGACCGTTGGCCAGGCGGTGCTCGGTCGCTGTCAGGCCCCCGGAGCCTGCCTGGGCTGTGGCCGTGTGACCCATGGGCATGTACGTCCCTTCGATCGCGGAGCGGTCTTCACAACCGCGGATTCCTGCCGGTCCTGCCACTGTATGCAAGCGCGCGAAGCGCTGGTGAAGTTCCCGGGCGGGGTACGCGGAGAGCAGACTCGCCGGCTGCCGGGGGACCGGGTGCGGCGGCCGGATGACGGGCCCTGGTCCCGGTTGTCAGTGCGGCGGTCCACAATGGTCGGCGTCAGATCCGGATCGCAGCAGCATGAGCGAGCCGCAGGGGCGGCCGGTGACGAGAGGGCGAGCGCGCCAAGGCCCGGAGGGCCGGGCACGATCGGCGTCCCGTCACCGACATGACGCCCCGAGGCGAGCGACCAGTAACAGGAGGAGCCGGCAGCGATGGCCCGCCGCAGCACGAAGACCCCGCCGCCCGACGACTCGTACGAGGAGAGGATCCTCGACATCGACGTCGTCGACGAGATGCAGGGCTCCTTCCTCGAGTACGCGTACTCGGTCATCTACTCCCGAGCCCTGCCGGACGCCCGTGACGGCCTCAAGCCGGTGCACCGCCGCATCGTCTACCAGATGAGCGAGATGGGCCTGCGCCCCGAGCGCGGGTACGTCAAGTGCGCCCGTGTCGTCGGCGAGGTGATGGGCAAGCTGCACCCGCACGGCGACGCGTCGATCTACGACGCCCTCGTGCGCATGGCCCAGCCCTTCTCGATGCGTGTCCCCCTGGTGGACGGGCACGGCAACTTCGGCTCGCTGGGCAACGACGACCCGCCGGCCGCCATGCGGTACACCGAGTGCCGGATGGCCGCGGCGACGAGTCTGATGACGGATTCGATCGACGAGGACACCGTCGACTTCAACCCCAACTACGACGGCCAGGAGCAGGAACCGGTGGCTCTGCCCGCCGCCTTCCCGAACCTGCTGGTCAACGGCGCCTCGGGCATCGCCGTCGGCATGGCCACGAACATGCCGCCGCACAACCTGCGCGAGGTCATCGCAGCCGCCCGGCACCTGATCCGGCACCCGAACGCCGATCTCGACGCCCTGATGAAGCACGTCCCCGGCCCGGACCTGCCGACGGGCGGCCGCATCGTCGGCCTGTCCGGCATCCGGGACGCCTACGAGGCGGGCCGCGGCACGTTCAAGATCCGCGCGACGGTGTCCGTGGAGCCCGTGACGGCCCGCCGCAAGGGCCTCGTCGTCACGGAGCTGCCCTTCACGGTCGGCCCGGAGAAGGTCATCGCCAAGATCAAGGACCTGGTCGGTTCGAAGAAGATCCAGGGCATCGCCGACGTCAAGGACCTCACCGACCGCGAGCACGGCCTGCGCCTGGTCATCGAGATCAAGAACGGCTTCGTGCCGGAGGCGGTCCTGGAGCAGCTCTACAAGCTGACGCCGATGGAGGAGTCCTTCGGCATCAACAACGTGGCCCTGGTCGACGGCCAGCCGCTCACGCTGGGCCTGAAGGAGCTGCTGGAGGTCTATCTCGACCACCGCTTCAACGTCGTACGGCGGCGTTCGGAGTTCCGCCGCGGCAAGAAGCGCGACCGGCTGCACCTGGTCGAGGGTCTGCTGACGGCCCTGCTGGACATCGACGAGGTCATCCGGCTGATCCGCTCCAGTGAGAACTCCGCGCAGGCGAAGCAGCGCCTGATGGAGCAGTTCTCGCTGAGCGAGGTGCAGACGCAGTACATCCTCGACACACCGCTGCGCCGGCTGACCAAGTACGACCGCATCGAGCTGGAGACGGAGAAGGACCGGCTCAGCGCCGAGATCGAGGAACTGACCCGGATCCTCGACTCGGACGCCGAGCTGCGCAAGCTGGTCTCCTCCGAACTGGCCACGGTCGCCAAGAAGTTCGGCACCGACCGGCGTACGGTCCTGCTGGAGTCGGGCGGCGCCCCGGTCGCCGCGGTACCCCTGCAGGTGGCCGACGACCCGTGCCGTGTGCTGCTGTCCTCGACGGGACTGCTGGCCCGTACGGCGAACGACGAGCCGTTCGCACAGGACGCCGGCGCCAAGCGCGTGAAGCACGACGTGATCCTCTCGGCGGTGCCGGCCACCGCCCGCGGCGAGGTGGGCGCGGTCACCTCGGCGGGCCGGCTGCTGCGGCTGAACGTGGTCGACCTGCCCCAGCTCCCGGAGCCGTTGCCGACGCCCAACCTCGCGGGGGGCGCCCCGCTGGCGGAGTTCGTCTCCCTGGAGGACGACGAGACGGTGGTGTGCTTGACGACGCTCGACGAGTCGTCGCCGGGCCTGGCGCTCGGCACGGCACAGGGCGTGGTCAAGCGCGTGGTGCCGGACTACCCGGCCAACAAGGAAGAGCTCGAGGTGATCACCCTCAAGGAGGGCGACCGGGTCGTCGGCGCCGTCGAGCTGCGCACCGGCGAGGAGGACCTGGTCTTCATCACCGACGACGCGCAGCTGCTGCGCTTCCAGGCGTCCCAGGTGCGCCAGCAGGGCCGGCCGGCGGGCGGTGTGGCCGGCATCAAGCTGTCCGAGGGCGCGAAGGTCATCTCCTTCACGGCGATCGACCCGGCGGTGGACGCCGCCGTCTTCACCATCGCGGGCTCGCGGGGCACGCTGGACGACTCGGTCCAGACGACGGCCAAGCTGACCCCGTTCGACCAGTACCCGCGCAAGGGCCGGGCCACCGGCGGTGTCCGCTGCCAGCGGTTCCTGAAGGGCGAGGACTGTCTGTCCCTGGCCTGGGCGGGTGCGGTCCCCGCCCGTGCCGCGCAGAAGAACGGCACCCCGGCCGACCTCCCGGACGTCGACCCGCGCCGTGACGGCTCGGGGGTGTCGCTGGCGAAGACGGTGGCGGTGGTGGCCGGGCCGGTCTAGGCCGGTTCCTCGGGATCCGACTCGGGATCGCGCACGTACCGCAGGACGCCCCACATGCCGTGTTCGTCGGCGTGTGGGGCGTCGCTCGTGCACGCCTGAAGCTCCTTGCCGAGAGCTGAGGCGTCGATGCCCGAGCCGATGAGGACCAGCTGGGTGAGCCGCTCCTCGCCGGCCGGCCAGGGCTCCGGGTAGAAACGCAGGAACCGTCCGACGGCATGGACGGCGTAGCGGTTACGGACGTCGTACGGCCCGAAGCCGACGTACCCCTTGATCCGGTACAGCCCCTCGGGCCGGCTGTCGAGGAACGCCATCAGCCGGCGCGGGTCGAGGGGCTCCGGCGAGACGAACGAGAGGCTGTCGTACGCGGTGTGCAGGTGCCCGGCGTGGTCGCCCGCGCCGTGTTCGTGGAGGTCGTCGAAGGACAGCTGCCCGATGCGTTCCTCGCTCGGCCGGCAGTCGAAGAGGAACTCGGGGTCGATCCGGCCGTACGTGGCCGGCACGACGGCGGCGCGGTCGACGAGGGACCGGACGAGGCCGAGGACGCGTTCGCCGTCCGCCGCCCGGTCGAGCTTGTTGACCACGACGAGGTCGGCCAGCGCGAGGTGCCGGTCGATCTCGGGATGCCGGGAACGGGTGTCGTCGAGCTCGGCGGCGTCGACGACTTCGACGAGCCCGCCGTAGACGATGCCCGGGTACTCGCTGGCGAGCAGCATGCGGACCAGTTCCTGCGGCTCGGCGAGACCGCTGGCCTCGATGACGATGGCGTCGATGCCGAGGGAGGGCTCCGCGAGCCGCTCCAGGTACGCGTCCAGCTCGCTCGCGTCGACGGCACAGCACAGGCAGCCGTTGCCGAGAGAGACGGTCGAGTCGCCGAGCGCTCCCGCCACGGCCATCGCGTCGATCTCCACGGCCCCGAAGTCGTTCACGAGGGCGCCGATCCTGCTGCCGCCGCTGCGGTGCAGAAGGTGATTGAGCAGCGTGGTCTTTCCCGAACCGAGGAATCCGGCCAGGACGACGACCGGGATCTGCTGCGGTTCCGGGCTCGGCTGACTCACCGTGCGACCTCTTTCACGCCGACGCGTGCACCGGCTCGCGTTGCCGGCACACGTACGAGATGGGGATGCCACCCCAGGATACGAGCCGTGAGAATCGCGACGAAGTGAACGATTGTTAGCAGCACTGGCGGGGCAGACGTTGGGCATGGCGCCGGTTTGTGCGACCCTCGCTTCCCTCCGTGCGCCTCCTCTCCGCCTCCCCGCCGATCAGAGCCGCTCGGCACTCTGGGAGACGGCAAGCGCCGCCACCGCTCGCCGGTCCCCTCCAGTCGACCCGCACCCCGACGACCGGCGGACACGGCCGCCTGAACCGGGGGTTGACATGGCCACACAGAGTTTTGGGATACGGGGACTGAGCGCCGCTGCCGCCGCCGGCCTGGGCATGGCGGCTGGCGCTCTCGTCGCCATGGCGGCGCAGCGGCAGGCTCTGGACGCTCTGCACGAGCGCCTGGAGGAGCTGGAACAGCGCGCACGGACGCAGCAGCGCGTCAATCTGGCTCGGCAGCAGCGTCAGCACTGGGAGTTGCTGAGCAAGGCGATGGACGACCCCGAACTCGCCGAGGTCCTGGACATATTCGAGCGGCCCGTCACCCCGGAGCGGCGCCGGCAGTATCTCTTCGCCAACGCGGTGTACACCAACCTGCTCTGCTACTACCGCATCGGCAACATGGGCAGGGACGAGTTCTTCAAGCACGTCCGGGGCATCTTCCAGAACCCGATCATGCGGGAGTACTGGTACGCGACACAGCAGCAGCGCGCGAGCCTGACAGGCACCGAGGAGGCGGAACTCGGCGAACTGGTCGACGACCTGCTCCTGCAACTCGACGAAGCGGACACCGACGAGTGGTGGGTGGTCGGCGAACCGCCCCCGGCCGACTGACGGGAGGGCCGGCCCGGCGTCGCTGACGTGTCGGGCCGGTCCCTGGTCACCCTGGGGCTCGCGGCCTCCAGGGCGTCGCCGCTCAGGCGTCCGGGATGTCCCTCTTCGCCTTGACGAGGGTTTCGCGTGTGATCACGACGATGCGTTCGTAGTCGGCGCGTGCGGCGTCGTCTGGAAGCTGGCCGTCCAGAGAGTCAGTGACATCGGTGCCGATGACGGCGAAGTTGCCGTCAGCGAGTTCAAAAATGTCGGGACATGTCCCACCACCAGTACTGCCTCGATAGCGTGGAGCGACACCAAGGCGGCGGATGATCTGACTCACTGTTGAATTCCCTCTGTTCTCAAGGCACGAGCGCATACGCCCGCTGCCGCGCGCGTAGCGGCATGTTCGCAGGTCTGAGCGCTACCGCTGGGCACCACGCCCACGGTTCAGCCCCGTGCCCCAAGGATGCAACGCGCCTTCGCGGGCCCTTTTTATCACCTGCGGGAGTGGCGCCACTCACACTCCGGAAGAACATCCCCAAGAGTGACGGAAGAAAGCAGAGAATCGATCATCAACCCGTTCTGAGCACTGTTGACCGCTTATGCGGTCGGCACCGGGGCCGGCGCCTCCGGCCCCACGTACCGCGCCACCGGCCGGATGATCTTCGTGTCCTCCGCCTGTTCCAGGATGTTGGCGCTCCAGCCCACCACGCGCGCGGCGGCGAAGGTCGGGGTGAACATCTCGCGGGGCAAGCCGCAGAGTTCCATGACCACGCCCGCGTAGTACTCGACGTTGGTGTGCAGTTCACGGCCGGGCTTCAGCTCCGCCAGGATCTCCTCGATGTGACGCTCGACCTCGACGGCGAAGTCCACCCGTGGCCCGCCGAACCCCTGGGCGACCTCGCGCAGCATCCGGGACCGCGGGTCCTCCGTGCGGTAGATCGCGTGCCCGAACCCCATGAGGCGCTCACCGGCGAGCACCCGCTGCCGCACCCACGAGTCGATACGGTCCGGCGTGCCGATCGCGTCCAGAGTGTCCAGCGCGCGACTCGGAGCGCCCCCGGGCAACGGCCCCGACAGTGCCGCCACCGCCCCGGCGAGGCACGCCGCCACGTCCGCGCCGGTCGACGCGATGACCCGGGCCGTGAAGGTTGACGCATTGAATCCGCGCTGCCCGAACACGCCGCGCCCACCGATCTGCTGCGGGTCGCGGCGATCGCCGCCGCGACCGCCGACCCGCTGCGCTTCGACCTGTCCGACGACGCCGTCCTCGGCACGGCGCGCACCCTCATCCCCACGCTCGTCGCCGCCCTGCCGCCGGCGGGACACGTCCGCCGCGACACGGGCCCGCTGGCCCACCGCCTGTGGAACCGGCTGTGCTGCCGGGACCCCGACGAGGCGTCCCTGCGCGCCCTGGACACCGCCCTCGCCCTCCTGGTCGATCACGACCTGGCCGCCTCCACGCTCGCGGTGCGCGTCGCCGCGTCGGCGCGAGCCCACGCCTACGCGGCGGTCTCCGCCGGGCTCGGCGTCATCGAGGGGCCGCTGCACAGCGCGGCCAGCGGACTCGCTCACCGGCTGCTGCAGGACGTCCTCGACCAGGGCGCCTCGGCCCCCGTGATCGCGGCCGAACTGCGCGCCGGACGCCGTATCCCGGGCCTCGGCCACCGGCTCTACCGGGGCGAGGACCCACGCGCGCGTGCCCTGTTCGCGGTCCTGGAGGACATCCCCGCCGCCGAGCCCGCCCTCCTCGCGGCCCGTGACATCGTGGAGACCACCGCCCGCCACACCCCGCTGCACGCCAACGTCGACCTGGCGCTCGCCGTGCTCACGGCCTCCTGCGGCATGCCCCCGACCGCGGGCGAGACGATCTTCGCCGTGGCCCGCACGGCGGGCTGGATCGCCCACGCCCTCGAGGAGTACGGCGAACGCCCGCTGCGCATGCGCCCGAGCGGTCTCTACGCCGGTCCGAAGCCGCCTCAGCCACTGCCGGAGTAGATCGGGGCGGGGCCGAAGTGAGCTGCGGCCCGACTCAGGTTAGGCTCACCTCTGTGAGTACGTGCTCAAGCGTCTCCCGGGACTCCGACGAGCCCGTTTCGGGAACCGCGGCCACCGCGAGGACCTGGCTGTTGCTGGAACAGCCCGGTCCGTGGGGTGCCAAGGCGCTCACCTCGAGCCACCTGGACCCCGCGCTGGGACGTGCCCTTGAGGCGGCCGCCAAGGACACGGGCGTACGTATCGTGCTGATCCGCCGCCCCGGGCGCCACGCGGACCGCCGTACGCCCGCCGCCCGCCGGGTGTTCGCGGCCCACATCGTTCCGGGGAACGTGTGGCTGCGCAGCGCCACGACCTCGGATCCCGGGCAACTGCTCGACCTCGACTTCGCCGCGCTCGGGCGGGGCGACCACGCCACCTTCGACGCGGTGCTGGGCGGACGGCCCCACGACGGTGATCCGCTCGCCCTCGTCTGCACCAACGGCAAGCGCGACCGCTGCTGTGCCCTCCTCGGCCGGCCCCTCGCCACCGAACTGGCGACCTCCGGGGTGGAGGGCGTCTGGGAGGTCACCCATCTGGGTGGGCACCGCTTCTCCCCGACGGTGCTCGTGCTGCCGTACGGATACGCGTACGGCCGGGCCGAGGCACACACCCTCAAGGAGGTCCTGCACAGCGCCCGGGAGGGACGGATCGTCGTGGAGGGGTGCCGGGGCAGCTCGGCCTGGGAACGGCCCGGCCAGGCGGCCGAACTCGCCGTGCGCACCAGAACCGGCGAATACGCCGCGGAGGCACTGAGCGTCGTACGGACGGCCGGCTCGGCCACGGGCTGGGAGGTGACCGTAGCCCACGCCGACGGGCGCCGCTGGCAGGTCGACGTGGCCCAGGGCGCCGCCCTGCCGCCCCGTGCCGAGAGCTGCGGCGCGTCCGTGCTCGGTTCACCCGCCCGGATGGACGTGGTGGCCGTGCGCGAGGTGAGGGTGACGACAGCACTGGCGAGCTGACCGTCCCGTCTCCTCCGTCCCCGGCGGGCGTGGACACGGCCTACGCACATATGGATCAAGAGATCCACACCACACCCGTTACGGCAGCCTCGCGGCCGCACGTACCTTCTTGGGTATGAGCCCCACTCCCCCCGCGCGCCGCCTGCGCCTCGGCCTGCCGCGGCGGGTGTTCTCGCAGGTGCTGCTGATGCAGGTGGCGATCGCCGCGGGAGTCGCGGTCCTTGCGACCGGGCTGTTCCTCGCGCCCCTGAGCAACCAGCTGGACGACCAGGCGATGCGCCGCGCGCTCGCCATCGCGCAGACCACAGCGCAGCAGCCGCGCCTCGTGGAGGAAGTGAGGGACACGCCTCCCTCGCCGAACGGTCCGGTGCAGCAGGAGGCGGAGCGGATCCGGAGGGCCACCAAAGCCGAGTACGTCGTGGTGATGGACTGGCGCGGCGTGCGCTGGTCCCACACCGACCCGAAGCAGATCGGCGGCATCGTCTCGACCGACCCCGGGCAGGCCCTGGCCGGCAAGGAGGTCATGGAGATCGACAGTGGCACCCTGGGCCGCTCCGCCCGGGGCAAGGTGCCGCTGCGCGACAGCGACGGCACCGTCGTCGGCGCGGTCTCGGTGGGCATCGCCTACGACAGCGTCCGGGCCCGGCTGATCCACGCGATCCCGGGGCTGCTCGTGTACGCCGGCGGCGCCCTCGCCGTCGGCGCGCTGGCCGCCTGGCTCATCTCCCGGCGGGTCCAGCGGCAGACCAGGGACCTGGCCTTCTCCGACATCGCGGCGCTCCTGTCGGAACGCGAGGCGATGCTGCACGGCATCCGGGAGGGCGTCGTCGCCCTGGACCGCACCGGCCGCGTCCGCCTCGTCAACGACGAGGCACAGCGCCTGCTGGGCATCGGGGAGGCAGTGGTGGGCCGTACCCCCGACGAGGCGCTCGGCGCGGGCCGTACGGCCGACGTGCTGGCCGGACGCGTCACCGGCACGGATCTGCTCACCGTGCGGGGCCACCGGGTGCTGGTCGCCAACCGCATGCCCACCGACGACGGTGGTGCCGTGGCCACCCTGCGCGACCGCACCGAGCTGGAGCAACTGGGCCGCGAACTCGACTCCACCCGCGGTCTGATCGATGCCCTGCGCGCCCAGGACCACGAGCACGCCAACCGGATGCACACCCTTCTGGGGCTGCTCGAACTGGAGATGTACGACGACGCCGTCGAGTTCGTCGGCGAGGTGGTCGGTGATCACCGGGCCACCGCTGAGCAGGTCACCGAGCGGATCGAGGATCCGCTGCTGGCCGCCCTGCTGGTCGGCAAGGCGACCGTCGCGGCCGAGCGGGGCGTCGCCCTGTGGGTGTCGGACCGGACCCGGCTGCCCGACCGTCTGATCGACCCCCGGGGGCTCGTCACCGTCGTCGGAAACCTGGTGGACAACGCCCTCGACGCCGTGGCGGGCGAGCCGCACGCGCGCGTGGAGGTCGAACTGCGCGGCGAGGGCCGCACGGCGGTTCTCCGGGTACGTGACACGGGTCCGGGAATTCCGCCCGAGCACCAGGAGTTGATCTTCACCGAGGGATGGTCCACGAAGAAGCCGCCGGCCCACCGCGAGCGGGGCATCGGCCTCCCCCTGGTGCGCAGGCTCGCCGAGCGGCAGGGCGGAAGCGCGACCGTCGGCGAGGCGCACGGCGGGGGCGCGGAGTTCACCGTCGTCCTGCCCGAAGCGCTGGCCGAGGCGGGCCCCGAACCGGCCCTGACCGCACCGTCCGTACCGCAGACCGTCAAGGAGGAGCCGTGATGATCGAGGTCCTGGTCGTGGACGACGACACGAGGGTCGCGCGGGTCAACGCCGCCTACGTCGAGAAGGTGCCGGGCTTCCATGTCGCGGCCCAGGCCCACAGCGCCGCGGACGCGCTGCACCGGCTGGAGACGCTGCCCCGGCTCGACCTGGTGCTCATGGACCACTACCTGCCCGACCACACGGGTCTCGAGGTCGTCCAGGAGATGCGGCGGCGCGGCCACCAGACCGACGTGATCATGGTGACGGCGGCCCGGGACGTGTCCACCGTGCAGGCGGCGATGCGGCAGGGCGCGCTGCAGTACCTGGTCAAGCCGTTCGCCTTCCCCGGGCTGCGCGCCAAGCTGGAGGCGTACGCGGAGCTGCGCCGCACCCTCGACGGCGGCGGGGAGGCCGAGCAGGCCGAGGTGGACCGGATCTTCGGAGCGCTGTCGGCACCGTCGGAGCCCGACCTGCCCAAGGGCCACTCCCCCACCACGGCCGAACTGGTCCGCCAGTCCCTGATGAACGCCGACGGGCCGCTGTCCGCCCAGGAGATCGCCGAGCGGACCGGGGTGAGCCGCCAGACCGCGCAGCGGTATCTGAAGCTCCTGGAGCGCACGGGGCGGGCCAGGCTCACCCTCAAGTACGGCGACGCGGGCCGCCCGGAACACCGTTACGTGTGGGCGACCCGCGCCTAGGCGGTCAACTCGAGGCCGTCTCGGCCATCTCGGCCATCTCATCGAGTTGAGCATCTTGATGTGCGGACCAAGAACATCGGTGAGCGGGTTGATGACCTCGGCTCGGGCGAGCGCCTCCCACCGTCCGAGGACTCCGACCCGGAGTAGGGCCCTGACGAGGTCGATCGAGACCTTCCGCGTGCGGGCGGCACCGGGCGCGCGAGTGTGCACGGTCCGTGGCCTCGGCCGTCTCCCGGGGCCGGGGACCGATGAACTCAGGCGACGACACGGGCGGATCCCCTCTCGCGGATGATGCGCACCTCTTCACCGAGGGGCTCACCGATCTCGCGGTGGATCTCTGTGAACCGCGGCTCCAGGCGCACGGCCCTGCGTGGCACCGCCCCTACGCCGCTCCCGCTCCGGTCAGCGACCGCACCTCGGTCTCCGCGTGCTTGGCCTCGTCCGGGGCCTCCGGGGAGGCGACCGTGCCCAGCCAGCCCGCGAGGAAGCCCAGAGGGATCGAGACCAGGCCCGGGTTCTGCAGCGGGAAGTACTGCAGGTCGACGCCTGGGAACAGCGAGTCGGGACTGCCCGAGACCACCGGCGACAGCACCACGAGCACCACGGCCGGAACCAGACCGCCGTAGACGGCCCACACGGCGCCGCGGGTGGTGAATCCGCGCCAGAACAGGGAGTAGAGCAGCACCGGGAGGTTCGCCGACGCGGCGACGGCGAAGGCCAGGCCCACCAGGAACGCGACGTTGAGATCCCGCGCCAGCAGACCGAGGCCGATCGCCACCACCCCGACCCCGACGGCCGCGATCCGTGCCACGGCCACCTCGCTGCGCGGTTTCCCGCCCTTGCGCCTCAGGGACGCGTACAGGTCGTGGGCGACTGACGCCGAGGACGCGAGCGTGATGCCGGCGACCACGGCGAGGATCGTGGCGAAGGCGACCGCAGCGACGATCGCGAAGAGAACCGTTCCCCCCGTGGACCCGGCACCACCGCCCAGGTCCAGTGCCAGCAGCGGAACCGCCGTGTTCCCGGCCGCATTCGACCCGCGGACCGCGTCCGGCCCCACAAGGGCGGCCGCGCCGAAGCCGAGCACGATCGTCATCAGGTAGAAGCCACCGATGAGCCCGACCGCCCAGACGACCGAGCGGCGCGCGGCCCGCGCGGTGGGCACGGTGTAGAAGCGGGACAGAATGTGCGGCAGCCCCGCCGTACCCAGCACCAGAGCTAGCCCCAGGCTGATGAAGTCGAAGCGGGCGGTCCAGTCCCCGCCGTACTTCAGGCCCGGCGCCAGGAAGGCCTCCCCGTGCCCGCTGCGCTCGGCCGCGGTGAGCAACAGCCGGTCCAGGTCGCCGTGGAAGCGCATCAGGACGAGCACCGTCAGCGTGATGGTGCCGCCGAGCAGCAGCACGGCCTTGACGATCTGGATCCACGTGGTCGCCCGCATCCCTCCCAACGACACGTAGATCACCATCAGCGCGCCGACCCCGATGACGGTCCAGGCCCGCGCCGCCCCGCTCGTGCCCCCGAGCAGCAGCGCCACCAGGCTGCCCGCACCGACCATTTGCGCCACCAGATACAGAACGGACACGGTGACCGAGGAAGTTCCCGCCGCGATCCGAACCGGTCGCTCCCTCATCCGTGCCGCCACCACATCGGCGAGCGTGAACCGGCCG
The DNA here is from genome assembly GCF_055578235.1 of Streptomyces sp. NPDC033136. Classification (NCBI taxonomy): domain Bacteria; kingdom Bacillati; phylum Actinomycetota; class Actinomycetes; order Kitasatosporales; family Streptomycetaceae; genus Streptomyces; species Streptomyces sp. NPDC033136. The sequence continues at coordinate 5,295 of NZ_JBVIPD010000036.1, read as the reverse complement.
CAGTTGCGCACCAGTTCGGCCACGAGGAACAACACCACCAGCCAGGCCACCAGGAAGCCCACGACATACAGCAGCCCGTCGTAGCCGAACAGCGCGATGAGCCCGGTGACCCCCAGGAAGGAGGCGGCCGACATGTAGTCGCCCGCGATGGCAAAACCGTTCTCCATCGGTGAGAACAGCCGCCCACCCGCATAGAACTCCTCCGCCGAACCGCGCCGGTTACGGCTCACCCACGTCGTGATCCCCAGCGTGACCGCGACGAACGCGCTGAACAGCAGCAGCGCCAGCGTCTGATGCTCACCCGTCACGAGACACCTCCGTTCACTCCGCGTGTCAGTTCCTGGGTGTCCCAGCGCAGTTCGAGCGCCGCCCGGTCCCTGCGCAGCCGCGCATGCCGTGCGTACGCCCAGGTGAACAGGAACGTGGTCAGGAACTGCCCGAGCCCCGCGACCATCGCCACGTTCACCGCTCCCGCCACCGGCCGGGCCATCAGCTCCGGCGCGGTCGTGGCAGCCACCACGTAGCCCAGGTACCAGACGAAGAAGGCCACGAAGGCCGGCACCACGAACCTCCGGTATCGCCGCCTGACTTCCTGGAAGGCCGCGCTGCGCTGCACCTCCAGGTACACATCGGCCGCCGCTGCCCCGGTCCCGTCCTCCCTTCGCGCCGACGGCACCGCCGCCGGAGCGGGTGTTCCGGCACCGGCCGACTCGCCCCAGCCGGAGGCGAGGGCGTCGTACCAGGGATCGTCGTACCTCAGCTGTCCGGCCTCCTCGGCCGGGACCGGGTCATGACCGTCGAGGGGCTCGACCCGACTCTCCTGACCGGCCCTGCTTCCGCGGGGACGGCCCTTGCTTGGCTGCATGCCCAAGGATGGACAGAACGGGAAGATCCCTGACTCTTCTTCCCCAAGCTCTTCACCCCATCAGGTGACTCAACCCGCTGGTGGCCGCACGAGCCCCTTCCCGCGGGCGTAACGCACCGCCTCTGCGCACGGCCGCCCCCTTGGCCCCTGTCAGCCCGGGCCCACCCACACCAGGACCCAGGGCTCGCAAGCCGGCGGAGCGGGGTGCCGCAGCGGCCACCGGCGGCAGCTGAGCCAGGCACCCGCCCCCGACCGGCACCCGGCCCCACTCAGATCACCAGCACCCCAGCCCGGCCGCCAAGCCCACCCTGTCCGGCAATAGCCCAGCGCAGCGGCTACGCGTCGATCCGCGACCGGTCCAGCGTGGCCGCCGAGTTGGAGATGAACTCCTTGCGCGGCGCCACATCGTTACCCATCAGCAGATCGAAGACCTGCTCGGCGGCCTCCAGGTCGGAGAGGTTGATCCGGCGCAGGGTGCGGTGGCGCGGGTCCATGGTCGTCTCGGCCAGCTGGTCCGCGTCCATCTCGCCAAGACCCTTGTAGCGCTGGATCGAGTCCTTGTAACGGATGCCCTTGCTCTGGAACTCCATGAGCTTGTCCCGCAGCTCGCGGTCCGAGTACGTGTAGACGTACCTGTCCTGGCCCTTCTTCGGCTGGACGATCTCGACGCGGTGCAGCGGCGGCACCGCCGCGAAGACCCGGCCGGACTCGACCATGGGCCGCATGTAGCGGTGGAAGAGGGTCAGGAGCAAGGTGCGGATGTGCGACCCGTCGACATCGGCGTCGGTCATCATGATGATCTTGCCGTAGCGGGCCGTGTCGATGTCGAAGGTCCGGCCCGAGCCGGCTCCTATGACCTGGATGATCGCGCCGCACTCGACGTTCTTCAGCATGTCCGTCACGGACGACTTCTGGACGTTGAGGATCTTGCCCCGGATCGGCAGCAGCGCCTGGAACTCGGAGTTCCGGGCGAGCTTCGCCGTACCGAGCGCGGAGTCGCCCTCCACGATGAACAACTCGCTGCGGTCGACGTCGTCGCTGCGGCAGTCGGCGAGCTTGGCCGGCAGCGAGGAGGACTCCAGGGCCGTCTTCCGGCGCTGCGCGTCCTTGTGCTGCCGGGCGGCGATGCGTGTACGGGCCGCGGCGACGGCCTTCTCCATCACGACGCGGGCCTGCTGGGCGGCGTCCCGCTTCGTGGACGTCAGGAACGCCTTGAGTTCCTTGCTGATCACGTTGTTCACGATGCGGCGGGCCGCCGAGGTCCCGAGGACCTCCTTGGTCTGACCTTCGAACTGGGGCTCCGCGAGGCGCACGGTGACGACCGCGGTCAGGCCCTCCAGGGCGTCGTCCTTGACGACGTCGTCCTCGGCGACGCGCAACAGCTTCTTGGCGCGCAGCACCTCGTTCATCGTGTTGGCCACGGCCTGCTCGAAGCCGGCGACGTGCGTACCGCCCTTGGGGGTGGCGATGATGTTCACAAACGACTTCAAGGTCGTGTCGTACCCCGTGCCCCATCGCATCGCGACGTCGACATCGAGCTCACGGGTGACCTGGGTGGGGGTCATCTGGCCGTGCTCGTCCAGGACCGGGACGGTCTCCCTGAAGGTGCCCTGACCGGAGAACCGGAGGACATCGCAGACCGGCTTGTCGGTGGCCAGGTACTCGCAGAACTCGCTGATCCCGCCATCGAAGCGGAAGGACTCCTCGCCCTTGCTGCCGCCCTCGCCGAGTCCGTACTCGTCGCGCACGACGATGGTCAGGCCGGGCACCAGGAACGCGGTCTGGCGGGCGCGCTGGTGCAGGTTCTCCAGGGAGAGCTTGGCGTCCTTGAGGAAGATCTGGCGGTCGGCCCAGTACCGCACGCGCGTGCCGGTGCGGGTCTTCGGGATCTTCTTGGCCTTGCGCAGACCACTCTTGGCCTCGAACTTCGCGTCCGCGCCGGTGGCGGCGAAGGCCCCGGGGACACCGCGCCGGAAGCTGATCGCGTGGGTGTGCCCACCGCGGTCCACCTCGACGTCCAGGCGGGCGGACAGGGCGTTCACCACGGAGGCGCCGACGCCGTGCAGACCGCCGGATGCGGCGTACGAGCCGCCGCCGAACTTGCCGCCGGCGTGCAGCTTGGTCATGACGACCTCGACACCGGAGAGGCCGGTCTTGGGCTCGACGTCGACCGGGATGCCCCGGCCGTTGTCCCGGACCTCGACCGAGCCGTCGTCCTGGAGGATCACCTCGATGTGGTCGCAGTAGCCGCCGAGGGCCTCGTCGACGGAGTTGTCGATGATCTCCCAGAGGCAGTGCATCAGGCCACGGCTGTCGGTCGACCCGATGTACATACCGGGGCGCTTGCGCACGGCCTCGAGCCCCTCAAGGACGAGCAGGTGCCGCGCGGTGTAATTGGAACCGTCCCGGTCTGCTCCTGCCAGCAGAGCTGTGGACGGCACGGACGTTTCGGCGGTCACGCGGTTCGCTCCTCGCTGAATTTCAGATGGGGCCCTCATGGGTAAGGGCACGGCTTCAGTCACCGGTGAGAGGGTACCGAGGCCTGGTAGAGCCGTTGTAACGCCACCCTCGTCGGAAACTCACCCTAGTCCAGCCTCGCATGCTTGTTCGATCCCTCGATGGAGTGAAGTCCACATCACGTTCCCTTCCAGGCATGAACCATTTAGGCTCCGGGCACGTCCTCATGAACAACCGGCAACCCAGCCGGGAGGACCGACCACCGATACAACGCGAAGCCCCGTAAGACACATAGACACGCAATACGGCACATTCGCCGCCAACCGGCAGCAGACAGCCGCCTCGCAAAGATTTTTCGAGGAAAAGCCACGAGCGGGAACGTTTTCGGGCTGGTTGGATGTTGACCCTGGTACGACAGCTCGTCGAGCTAGAGAAGAGGCGACGTGACTACTGTTCTGACCCCTGCGAGCCAGTTGACGGCCGCTGATCGCTGCGACCGCTGCGGCGCCCAGGCGTACCTGCGCGTCGTCCTGCTCAGCGGCGGAGAGCTGCTCTTCTGCGCCCACCACGGGCGCAAGTTCGAGCCGGAACTCAAGAAGATCGCCGCTGAGATACAGGACGAGACGGAGCGGCTGACGTCCGCTCCCGCGACCGCCTCCGAAGAAGAGCGCTGACACCTCGCGTCCGACGACGAGCCAGCACGGCACAGGCCGGTGAACGGGCGGCTGCCTCTACCTCCAGAGGCAGCCGCCCGTCCTCGTCTGCACCCGCCTGCTCAGGCCCCGCCGAGCACCTCTCCCGGCCTTGTCACGCCCTGGCCCAGCCGAGCGTCCGCATGATGTCGGACACCCGCATGTACACCCCGGGGCTTCCGGCCCGCCCGCAGCCGATCCCCCAGGAAACCAGCCCGATCAACCGCCCCCGGGCCACCAGCGGCCCCCCGCTGTCGCCCTGACAGGCGTCCCGGCCCCCCTCCGCCTCCCCGGCACAGAGCATGCTCCTGGCCTCGTAGGTGCCGTCGGCCCCTCCCGGATACGCCTCCTCGCAGAGAGCATCGGGGAGCACGCGCACGCGAGCCGCCCGCAGAGTGTCCGGGTACTCGCCGGCACCCGAGGTGTCGCCCCACCCGTACACAGTCGCCGTTTCGCCCACCGCGTAGGCCGGGTCACCGTCAGCCGCCATGGCGATGACCGAGTCGGCGGGCAGAGGTTCGGCCAGGGTGAGGACGGCGAAGTCCCCGGAGTTGCTGACACCGTCGTACGCCGGGTTCACCCAGGTGCGGCGCACGGCGACCTCCCGGCCGCCGCGGTCCGAGAGCAGGTCGGTGCGCCCCGCTATGACCTTCAGATCCCGCGCACGCTCCGGCGGCCCGCCGAGGACGTTCCGGTCGAGGCAGTGGGCGGCTGTGAGAACGGTGCTGCGCCCGACCACCACCCCCCCGCAGAACTGCCCGGCGCGCGTCTCCCCGAACCGGTCACGACTCGATAGGGCGACCGTCCAGGGGCTCTGAGACGCATTGACGGGGAATCCCCCAATGACCACACTGTCGGCGGCCACAGGGGTGCTGGAGCCCATACACACGGCGGACAGCGTGGCTGCCAGGGACAGGATCAGGGCAAGGCGACGGCGCATACACATTCTCCTCACTCCGTGTTGTCGGTGAGACACCCAGAGTGATCCACCCCGGGGCCGCTCGCACCCGGGGCCGGGCAGCACGGCGAAGGCCCGGCCCCCTGAGGGGACCGGGCCTTCCGCGTCGTACGAGGGACTAACCGGGACTAGTCGAGGTAGTCGCGCAGTATGGATGGGTGAGCGCTGTGCTTGGCGTGCATACACGCAGGCCGCTTGCAAGCGTGTACCTGGAAATATCTTGGGTTAAGTGGACGTTAAGTCCGATCTTTCCTGGTTCGCGATCACTCGATCGTGGTACTGATGGCTGCGCGGGGCATGTGGTGAGCATGTCCATGTTGAGA
>NZ_JBVIPD010000035.1:0-58888 GCF_055578235.1 Streptomyces sp. NPDC033136 | reverse complement strand
CGAACACGAGGCCGCCCACTACCTCTCGGCCGAACCTCCTGCGTCACTCCAGAAAACCAGCTAACTCAGTCTCCACGAAACCCGGTGCTTGACAGACCCTGATCCACCTGCAGGCCGTGTACGCCCAGATCGCCGAACCAGTCCTGGTCGGCCTCGCCAGCCGGGCACCCAGCCTGCAGACCAAGCGGCGCTACGCCTACCACCTCCAACAGGCGCTGCCCGAGCACGCCGAACGCATCCTCAACGACCCTGCCTGGGATGCCCTGTCCACCGTGCTCGCCGAGGCAGAGGCTGCTGGCCACAACGCGTCCACCCTCCTCGACCGGGCACTCAGCCAACGCACCCTGGACGACGCCCGCAGCCCTGCCCGCGCCCTTACTTGGCGCGTCCGTCGCCTCGGCGAACGCCACGCGCCGGGACCGAGAGCGCAGGCAGCAAATGCCCGCCATGTGCCAGAGCGCCCAGCCGTACGGCCTTCGCAGGAGCATCAAGCTCGGCGGCGTTGATCACGAGGCGGAAAGCGGCCATTGAGGGCCGTTCGGGTTCCCGAGCCAGACCACCTGCGCATCGCGGGATGCCGTCACCCCGAACGCGGCAGTGCTCGGTGAGCCGTACTCCTCCCAGGTGGCCACCGCCGACTCGACCGCATCCCAGAGTCGGCGCCGGCCACCCTGGCGGACCTCCCAGCCACTGTCCGTGGGAGCGAGGACGGCGAACGAATCAGTGCCGCCGTCCAGCACGAACGTGCTCACCGGTCCGCCATCGATCGGCATGGAGAAGAAGCGGGCATCTGGCACCGCGAGTTGTGCCATGAAGCCGGGCCCCGAACCGGTGAGGACTTCCGGCCCGTGCGTGACCTTCCGCTTCGTGCCATCGTCGGGCCCCGGCACCATGCCGAGGCTCTCCGGCGCATCCTGCTGGCGGGCGATCATGAAGCTCGGGTCGTCCTCGCTGAACCAGCCGCTCGCGCTGTCGCCGGTGACGATGAGCTTCACCAGGCCGAGGGAGCGCATCCAGCCGCGCAGAGTGGTCAGGATGACGCCGCCGGGCGGCACTTGCTCCAGCCAGGCAGGGGGGATGTTCCGGAAACCGCACGTGGCGATCAGCCGGTTGTAGGGGGCTCCGTCGAGGTGGCCGACGCGGCCGTCCCCCACCACCAGGTCAGGGGTATAGCCGGACCTCGCGAGAGCCTCGCGGGCTCGCCGTGCCACACCTTCGTCCGTCTCGATCGAGGTCACGGCCTCACTGCCGAGCCGGTGGCACATCAGTGCCGTCGAGTAGCCGGTGCCTGTCCCGATCTCCAGCACGCTCATGCCCTCGTGCACATCCAGGTCTTCGAGCATCCGGACTACGAGGCTCGGCAGAGTGGACGATGAGGTCGGGACCGCGTTGCTGATCGGCTTCGGATCGGCCCAGTCGATGTCCCGGCCGTCGAACTGGGTCATCCACGTCTCGTCGGAGTAGATGAGGCGGAGCCACGCGTCCTGGCCGACGTTCGCCTCGGTGACCGGCTCCCAGGTGGTGACACCCGGGCCGTCGCTCTCGCGGTAGAAGCGCGGGATGAACACGTGGCGGGGTACTGCCTCAACGGCTGCCCGCCACTCCGGCGAGCGCAGCCAGCCGTCCTTCTCCAGTCCGGCTGCCAGTTGGCGTCGGAAGTCGGCTGCCGCTGTCTCGGCATGGGGCTCACTAGCCACGGAGTCCTCCTTCCAGGAGATCGGCGAGTGCCGCGGTCATGGGCAGACCGGTCGGCGGCTCCATCCAAGCCCACTGCCCCGAAGGATTGCACTCGATGAAGACCCACTCGCCGGAGTCGGTCAAGGCGAAGTCGAACGCCCCGAAGACAAGCCCGAAGTGCTTCAGGTAGGCACGCATGGTGCGCTCCACCTCAGGCGGCGTGGTGACGGGCGTGTAGGTGTGGGTGCCGTAGTCGGTGCGCCAGTCGAGGAGACCGGAGTCGATTCGCACCGCGAAGATCTGTTCGCCGATGACCGTCACCCGGACGTCCGCGACCTTGTCCACGCACTTCTGGAACAGGTGCATGGTGCCGGCCACCGCGTCGTCGATCTCGTCGGTGGTCACCTCAGTCACGGGAACCGTCTGGGCCTTGCCGTCGACCAGGTAGAGCGGGACCGAGATGGGTTTGAAGATGGCCGGGCCGTGACCCTTGATGAACGCCCGCGCGTCGTCAGGCACATTGGTGATCAGCGTGGGCGGCAGGGTGAAGCCGGCCGCCGCTGCGGCCGCGAGTCCGGACGGTTTGTACTCGGCGTCGCCGATGCGGTTGGGGTGATTGATGTACAGACAGCCGGGCAGCGAAGTGAGGATGCCACCCAGCCCGTAGCGGGCCTGCGCGATGGCGAACCGCTCTTCCTGCCTGTCGAGGTGAGGGAAGGCGAACCCAGAGGGGCGACGGTAGTACATCGACCTCACGGCGCCCAGGTCGGCACGCCTGCTCAGGGTCTGCACGCTTCCACGCCACCTGTCGGTGTCGCCGATCGAGGCGGAGCACGACAGGGTGGCGGGGAAGTCACCGGAGTCGAACCGCACGACCGGGACACCCCGGTCGTGCAGCTCGCTGATCACGATGTCCGTGGTCGGGTCGTCAAGGTTTGTGACAACCAGGACCGGACGATCGTCGTTCGCCACTGGAGTCACTGGTCGGTGTCGTTCCCCGTGTCGCTGTCAGGGGAGTCGCTGTTACGGTCGCCCTGGCCCGTGGTGCCGGTGGACGGATTGGTACCGGAAGATGTGCCATGCCCCGGCGACATGGTGGGCGCTCCGGACGCGTCCAAGTACCGGGCGGTCTGGGTCGCCGGGTCCAGCTCCACCGCCACGTAGTCCGGGGCCTCGACGGACGGGTACGGGGCGATGCGACGCAGGCCCCAAGGAGCGGCGGTCAGGTGTCCCTGTGGCAGCGGGCTGCCGGTGGGGAATCGGTCCATGTAGTTGAACACGGTCTTCCTTTCTCTACGGATAGTGCCTGTGTCTCGACTGCCTTGCTCGCTCACCAAGCGCATCGGACATCGAGGCGCCCAGCGGGAGTTGTCAAGCGCCGGTCGCCTCGGAGCGGTGTCAGACCGGCGCGACAACTTGCCGACGGAGTCCCTCAAGCACACGCACGAGGAGTGTCACCTCCGGCTCCCTGCCCTCGACCGCCGCTCGGCCCTCCTCGTGCCAGCGGCTAAGTCGCCGCTGATACTCGGTCTCCGCCCTTGTGGCCTCGGCTCGGATTTCCCCGAGCGCAAGGTCCGACTCCATGTGCAGCCGGAGGAGATCCACGGGCGTGATGCGCAGGGGCGCGGCGAATATCTCGGTGCCGGGGTCGCTCGTGGCACGGAAGGGACCGAGGGTGAGTTCTACACACGCCTCTGGGCTGGGATCGTCCACCAGCTCGTCGGCATCCATCAGACGTAAGGACACCCGGGGCCTCAGCACTCGGCCGGCACTTCCAGCTCGGCCCACACGACCTTGCCCCAGCGCTTCCGGTCGTATCCCCATCTCCAGCTGAGGGCCTCCACCAGGAGCAGGCCGCGCCCCTCCTCGGCGTCGTCGTCGGGGCTGCCCAGCTCGGGGCCTTCCCTGCATGTGTCGGCGACGCCGATACGCACCACGCCCTGGGTTGGACGCGTGACCAGGACACGGACGTTCCGGCACCGAGTGTGGTCGATTGCGTTGTTGACCAGCTCGGCCACAATCTGCACCCCAGCCTCAGCCAACTCGCCTATGCCCCAAGTGCTTAGGGCTGCGGAGACGAGCAGGCGGGCCCGGCGAGCGGATTCCGGCTCGCACGGCATCGTCTCGGTGTAACCGGGGGCGCCGGTCGCAGTAGGTCGGGCTGCGGTCATGGTCACAGGAACATCCCTCCGGGGTGGACGCCCGCCCCCGCGACGGGGTGGCGCCGGGGGCGGGCTCTCCTCCAAGCCGTCGAGGAAGGGGGAATCAGGACCTCGACGGGCTGATACCGAGTCAACCGCCTGTGGCCCGAGAGGAACAGGAAAGGTCGTGCTCCCACCGCCGCCTCGAACCGGAAGACTTTGCATTCCCGTGACCTGGGGTCTGGTTCAGTCGGTGACTGCCGGTCTACGGTCGGTGGCATGGGAGCGAACGCCATCCTCAAGAGCCGGCTGGAGGAACTCGGCCTCACCCAGGATGAATTGGCTGGTCGGATGAACACTGCGCTGGCAGAGATCACCGGCAGACCCGGCGATGTCTCCGCCCGCACCGTCCGCAACCTGCTCAACGGAACGTCCCGCCGCCCCATCAGCCGTACATGCGCCGCGCTGGAGTGGGTGTTCGGGTGCCCCGTCGAGGACTTAGGGTTCAGCGCACCACGCACCATGCACCACCCGCAGGAGGACCCTGTGCGGCGTCGCACCTTCATCGCTTCGGCCACCGGGACCGCAGCCGCCGCGGTTCCCCAGATCGCCCAGCGCCGCGCGGTCGGCATGTCAGATGTGGCTCGAGCCGCCACCGGGATGAACGCCCTCGTCGCAGCCGACGACCGCCAGGGTGGTCACACGGAGTTGGAGAAGGCGGCAATGAAAGGCCGCGACGGCGTACTGGAGTTGCAGCAGCGCAACGCCGGCGAACGCGTCCGCCGAGCTCTGTACGCGCTGGCCGCTGAATACTCCACCATCGCGGCCTGGTCCTGCATCGACGCCCGCAACCTCGACCAGGCGCAACGGCACCTGAACGAATCCGCGACGTACGCCGGCCTATCCCAGGACGGCCCCACCGAAATGCGGGTGTGGGTCAACCTGTCCATGCTCGCCTACCAGCGCCAGAACTGGCCGGAAGCTCTCGCGGCAGCTCAGGCCGCACAAGCCTCCCCGGCCGCTCGACGTGACCCGTTCTTCGACTCCCTGGGTCGTATCCGCGCCGCCCTCGCCTACGCGGCACTCGGCGATGGCCGCATCGCTGGGCGATCCCTCGGATCGGCCCAGGACGCCTTCATCAAGACTCCGGAACGCGAGCGCCCGCGCTGGACAGCTTTCTACGGCCAGGCCGAACTCGATCACCTCGCCGCCATCGTCCACTACAACAGCGGACACCACGCCCACGCCGAAGCCATGGCTCACCGCGCCCTGGCCAAGATCCCGACAACCTTCCGGCGCAACAGGGCGCTCGCAACGGCCCAACTTGCTCTCGCGCAACTGCACCAGGGCGACGCCGAACAAGCCACAGTGACAGCCGCCGACGTCTTCACCATCATGGATGGCGATCCCCTGCCCGGCCGTATGCGCACGCTCATCGGCGACTTCCACCGGGGCCTGTTCGCCCTGTCCCCTTCCACCTCCTGCGCACGAGACTGGGCAGACCGAATGCGAACCGAATGGAGTCGAGCGTGACCGACCTACGTCACTTCCAGCACGGAAACCTCCCCGAAGGTTTCCGGCAGATGCTCATCGACGTACACGCCGACGCCTACGCCGACCAGATGGACGACCCCTTCCACCAGCGCTTCGCCTGGTTCGTCGACCACTGGAGCGGCATGGAGGGCTTCTCCTGTGTCGTGGCCTACGACGGAGAGGAACCCGTCGGCTTCGCCTACGGCGCCCAGCTCGCCCCTGGCCGGGAGTGGTGGCGCTCCACGGGTTACGAGCCGAACAACGGCTACACCTCTACCTATGCCGTGTCCGAGGTGATGGTCCGCCCCGGCTGGCGCAAGCAGGGCATCTCCGAGCGATTGCACGAGGCGCTGCTCAAGGAACGTACGGAAGAGCTCGCCGTGCTCCTGGTCGACGTCACCCACCCCAAGGTGCAGGAACTCTATGAGTCGTGGGGGTACTCCAAAGTCGGCGAGCAACAACCATTCGCCGACTCACCCGTGTACGCGGTGATGGTCCAAGACCTCCGGGACTGAACCACACTCAGAGAACGGCGAGTCGGCTGTCGAGCCGGCACGCACAAGTCGCTCGTATCGAGCCCGAGGGCACATCCAGGGCACATGAGCCCGGGAAACGGCGTAGACCAGTGAGAACTACGGAGAGACGTTTCCCCTGGTCAGCGCACACATCGCCAAGAAACCCCAGGCCAGCACCCTCCCGCCCTCAATCGGCTTCATGAGTGGCAGGACTTCTCGCATCGGCTGCATGAGGCGGGGCATCAGCCTTATTGCCTGGTGTGGCTCTGACCTGGGATTTCATGAGTAGCGGGCGGGGTTTCCGACCCCGCCCTCGTCATGTGATGGCCATGTAGCGGGTTCTGACCGCGTGTCCGGATGGGCGGCCAGCACCACGTAGCGCGCTCAGTCACATCAGGCCATGGTCACGACCAACTCCCCCGGTGGCGTCACCTGCGCTGCTCCGTCCGCTGTCACCGTGACGTCCAGTCGGTTCCCATCGACCTGGAACCCGTTCAGGGACAGCGGTCCGTAGTTCCGGGCGAACGTGGAGGCCACGGTGACCGTGCCGCCCGGGACGTCCGCGTTCAGGCCCAAGGCCGCTTGAAGCACGAGGACCGAGGACGCGGCCGCCCACGCCTGGGGACGGCAGGACGCTGGATAGGGGGCCGGGCCGGGGCCCGCCTCGGTGCCGTGGCCTGCGAAGAGTTCGGGCAGGCGGGCGTCGAATGCTGCCGACGCCGTCAACAGGCCGTCGGCCAGGGATGCCGCGGCGTCCGGGAAGCCGGCCCTGATCAGGCCGTGTACGGCGATCGCGGTGTCGTGCGGCCAGATCGAACCGACGTGATAGCCGTACGGGTTGTAGCCCACCGCGTCGCTGCTGTAAGTGCGCAGACCGTGCCCCGCGTCGAGGTCGGGCCCGGCGATCCGGGCGGCCAGCAGCGCACTCTCCTCCGCGTTGAGCAGGCCCGTGCCCAGGAGGTGGCCGAAGCCAGAGGTGACCGAGTCGACCGGCCTGCCGTCGCCGTCGAGCGCGACCGCCGGGTACGGACCCTTCTCGTCCTCCACCCAGAAACACGCCCGGAAGCGGGCGGCCAGCTGGTCCGCCCAGTCCTCCCAGGCGTCCGCGCCCGGGCGGCCGAACGCGCGCAGCAGCGCAGCTCCGGCGCGTGCGGCCTCGTAGGCGTACGCCTGGACCTCGCACAGCGCGATCGGAGCGTGGGCGCGGCGGCCGTCGCGGTAGCGGATGGAGTCGTCGGAGTCCTTCCAGCCCTGGTTGGACAGGCCGTGGCCGGTCTGGTCGACGTACTTGAGGAACCCGTCACCACTGGCGTCTGCCTGGTCACGCATCCACGCGAGCGCCAACTCGGCGTGGGACAGCAGTAGTTCGACTTCCTCCGGGGCCAGACCCCAGCGCCAGGCGTCGTGGAGCAGGGTGATCCACAGCGGTGTGGCGTCCACCGTGCCGTAGTACACCGGCGGGAGGGAGAGGCGGTCCGCGATCTGGAGGGTGTCGCGGCGCACTTCGTGAAGGATCTTGCCCGGCTGCTCCTCCGTGGCCGAGTCGGTGACCAGGCCCTGGCGCCGGGCGAGTGTCCGCAGGGTTCCGGCGGCGAGCTCGGTGCCGAGCGGGAGGAGCATGCGGGCGGCCCAGAGCGAGTCGCGGCCGAAGAGGGTCAGGAACCAGGGGGCGCCGGCGGCCAGGAACTGGTCCGGGCGGTCCGGGTCGGGCGACCGCGGGTCCGTCAGGCGCAGCCGGTCCAGGTCGGCGAGGGACTGCTCCAGCCACCGGTCGAAGCGACGGTCCGCGCTGCGCAGCACGGGGATGCGCCAGGGCAGTCGGCCCGCGGGCGGCGCCGGGAACTGGTCGCCGTCCGCGTAGGTGGCGGTGCAGGTCACTGTCGCCGTCCACGATGTGCCGGGCTTGAGGTCGATGTCGTAGGACAGTTCGCCCGTCGGCACCTGAAGCGCGTCCGGTGCGGGCTCGGCGGCCAGTCGTACGGTGAAGTCGTCCGTGGACCAGGCGAGGCCGACGGTGTCGCCGTCCGCGACCTGCGGCGACGCCTCCGCGATGACGTGTCCCGACTTGACCTGCTCCATGGTGGCGAGGTCCGTGCCCGCGCTCACCGTCAGCCGGAGGCGGACGTGCTCGCCGCCCGCGTTGGTGACCTCGAAGACCTCCTCGAAGCGGCCGTCGGAGGTGCTGCGGCGGCGGTGCAGGGCGACGGCCGGGTCCGGTGTCACCTCGCCGAGCCCGCGCAGGACCGCCCGGAAGCCGGCGCGGTCCGCGCCCCGCAGCCCGCCCTGAACGGGCGCCAGAGCGATGCCCTCGGCGGTGACGGTCAGCCGGGAAAGCGCCCGTCGGTCGCCGTGGTAGAAGCCGTCCGCACCCCCGCTGAGCTGCCCGTCTTCTCTCGAGATCACGAGGCTCGGCGCGTGCAGTGTGACGACCGCGTCATGCAGGAACGGCTGCAGGCCGCCGGTCGCGGAGGAGGGCGCCGTGACCGAGCCGTTGGTGTCCTGGGTCTTGACAGTGGTGTCCAAGGAAGTAGAACCTCTCAGCGTTAGATCGTTCAAAGGACACTAAGTCAAACGTCAGAGCGATGACAACGCTTTTGGAACGCTAAAACCGACCCACATCTCCTCAGCAAGCCGGAGAGCCGCATGCCCCGCGCCAAGAACACTGCCTCGGCCAAGAACGGCCCGGTGACCCTCGCGATGGTCGCCGCCCGGGCCGGGGTCTCCCCGCAGACCGTGTCGAACGCGATCAACTCGCCCGGCATGCTGCGCCCCGAGACCCTGGAGCGGGTGAGCCGCGTGATCGAGGAGATGGGCTACCGCCCCAGCCGCGCCGCGCAGACGCTCCGCACCCGCTCCAGCAAGCTGATCGGCTACGGCATCCTGCCCACACTGAGCAGCAACCCGGTCCTGGACCGGTTCCTGCACGCCTTGTCGCAGGCCGCCGATGAGGCCGGATACCGGATCCTGCTGTTCGCCTGCCCGCCCGGCGGCCCGACCCTTCAGGGGTACGAGGAACTGCTGGACCAGCACGAGGTCGACGGCTTCGTGCTCAGCGGCACCGCCCGCAACGACCCGCGCCAGGCGTGGCTCGCCAAGCGGGGTGTACCGTTCGTCGCCTTCGGCCGAATCTGGTCGGGGCGGCAGATCGGCGACTGGGTCGACGTCGACGGCGCCTCGGGCACGGACGCCGCGGTCGAGCACCTGGTCGCCCTCGGGCATCGCAAGATCGCCTTCCTGGGCTGGGAACGCGGCTCCGGCTCCGGTGACGACCGTGCCGAGGGCTGGCAGCGGGCCATGCGCCGGCACGGACTGCCGACCCGCGGGCGGCGCGCGCAGACGGTGGGTGACATCGACGCGGCCCGCACCGCCGTGAAACCGCTCCTGGACGCGGGCGCGACCGCCGTGATCGCGGCCAGCGACATGCTGGCCCTCGGCTGCTACCAGACGCTGCGCGAGCGCGGCGCCGCCCCCGGCCGCGATGTCGCCGTGGTCGGCTTCGACGACTCGCCGACCGCCGAGAACCTCTTCCCCGCACTGACCTCCGTCGCCCAGCCGCTGGAGGAGGTCGGCCGGGAGTGCGTACGGCTGCTGCTGGCGCGGATCGCCGCGCCAGACGCACCGCCGGAGCGCCTTCTGCTGGAGCCGTCCCTGGTCGTGCGCGACAGCAGCGGCGCACCGTGCGACGGCACCGCGGACACGACCGAGTTAGCCGAGTAGCAGCCGCTGGGCGCCCGGAGCCGAGTGCAGCCGCCCTGACCAGGCAGCCGCTCCGGCGCCCCCTCCCTTGCCCCGGACAGCAGCCGCCAGGCCGGGTGACCAGTCTGCCCGGCACCCCTTCATCTTCGAGACCTCTCCCTCTCCTCCCCCCCACCCCGGACCCGCATCCCGCGCGGACCGGGTGGAGCCGCACGTCACACCCGCATCCCACGGAGGATTTCCATGGTCAACCGAAAGGCCACCGCGGCCATCGTCACCTGCGCGGCGCTGCTGGCCGCCACGGGCTGCTCGTCGAGTTTCGGCGGCGGCAAGGAAGCACAGCAGGACACCGGCTCCGGCCAGAAACTGACGGTCCTCATCGGCACCTCGGGCGACGCCGAGACCAAGGCCGTCAGGGAGGCCGTGGCCGCGTACGCGAAGCAGTCCGGCAACACGGTGACCGTGGAGCTCGCCAAGGATCTCAACCAGCAGCTCACGCAGTCATTCGCCGGGGGCAATCCGCCGGACGTCTTCTACGTTCCGTCCGACCTGTTCGCCAACTACGCCAAGGGCGGCTCCCTCTACGCCTACGGCGACCAGGTGAAGGACGTCGACGACTTCGCCGCGCCGCTGCGGTCGTCCTTCACCTACGACGGGAAGCTGATGTGTCTGCCCAAGGACACCTCCACGCTCGCGCTGGCGATCAACACCGACCTGTGGAAGAAGGCCGGGCTGACGGACAAGGACTACCCGACCACCTGGGCCGAGCTGAAGACCGTCGCGGCCAAGCTCACCAGCGGTGATGTCACGGGCCTGGTGACCAACGACGAGTACGTGCGGCTCGGCGCCTTCATGAAGGAGGCCGGCGGTGCGATCACCAACGCCGACCAGACGAAGATGACCGCCGACAGCAGCCAGAACATCGAAGCGCTCACCTATGTGCAGTCGCTGCTGAAAGATGGCTCCCTGAAGTACGCCAAGCAGGTCGACACCGCATGGGGCGGTGAGGCGTTCGGCAAGGGCAAGGCCGCCATGACCATCGAGGGCAACTGGCTCACCGGCGCCATGAAGCTCGACTTCCCGAACATCAAGTACAAGGCCGTGCCCCTGCCCGAAGGACCAGCAGGGAAGGGCTCGCTCGCCTTCAGCACCTGCTGGGGTGTCGCCCAGGACAGCACGCACCGGGCCGCGTCCGTGGACCTGGTGAAGTATCTGACCTCCGCCACCCAGCAGCTGAAGTTCGCCGACGCCTTCGGCGTGATGCCCTCGCGCACCAGCGCCCAGGCCACCTACGCCGACAAGGTGCCCGCCGCAAAGGCATGGGTCGACGCGAACGCCTACGCCCAGGGCCCGGTGACCATACCCGGCTTCGAGAAGGTCCTCGGCCAGTTCAACACCGGCCTTCAGTCGCTGCGCACCGGCGATCCGGCGAAGATCCTCGCCGACCTGCAGCGCAACGGCGAACAAGCCCTGGCGAAGGGCGAATGAGCCGCCATGGTTTCCCGTCCGACGCGCCGCTCGAGCCGGGCGCCCGGCGGCGCCACCCCCACCGCCACCCCGGCGTCCGCAGCTGCGGACCCCCGAACGGCCGGCTCACCGGGCACACCTGACACGCCCGGTGGGACCGGTCCGCACGCGGCGCCCCGCGCACACCTCGCCCCGCGCGCGGGGCGCCGCCGGGAAGGACTCTGGGGCTGGCTGTTCGTCAGCCCCATGGTGATCATCCTCGGCCTGTTCCTGGTGCTGCCGATCCTGATGGCGGCTTGGGTGAGCCTGCTGAACTGGGACGGCCAGTCCAACCCGTTCAGCGGCCAGGCGACGTTCGTGGGCCTCGGCAACTACCGCGCACTCCTCACCGAGGACGGCCTGGACCGCACGCTGTTCACGACCTCGCTGCGCAACACCGCCTACTACGTGCTGCTCACCGTGCCGCTCCAGACCTGCCTCGCGCTGGGCCTGGCCATGATCGTCAACCAGCGGCTGCTGCGCGCCCGGGGCGCCCTGCGCACCACGTTCTACTTCCCGTCGGTCACCAGCTCCATCGCCGTCTCCACCATCTTCCTCTTCCTGTTCCAGGGCAGCGGCGCCGTCAACACGCTGCTGTCCTGGGCCGGGATCAAGGGACCCAACTGGTTCGCCGACTCGCGCGGCGTGCTCTCACTCCTGCTCGGCGCCCTCGGCATCGTCGACCCCGACAGGCCCTCGGGATTCCTGGCCGACCACTCCTTCATGGGCCTTTCGTGGTTCGAGTGGCTGTCCGGGCCGTCCGTCGCGATGTGCACGCTCATCGTGCTCGCCGTGTGGACGACGTCCGGCACCCTGATGCTGATCTTCCTGGCCGCCCTCCAGGACGTCCCCCGGGAACTGGAGGAATCGGCCGCCATCGAAGGCGTCAACCGTCTGCAGCTGCTGCGCCATGTGACGCTGCCCGCCCTGCGACCCGTACTCTTCTTCGTCCTCACACTCGGCATGATCGGCTCGTGGCAGGTCTTCGACCAGGTGTACGTCGTGAGTCAGGGCGGCCCGGCCAACACGACACTGACGCCCGCCTTCCTGTCCTACACGGCGGCTTTCGGTGACGGCGACTTCGGCCAGGGCGCGGCCATCGCCTTCATCCTGCTCGCCCTGATCCTGGCCATGACCGTGCTGCAGCGCTGGGCGCTGCGCGAGCGCGCCCCCCGGCCCAGCTCCCGTATCCGTCTCCGTCTCGGGAGGAACCGATGAAGGCCAAGGCCACGGCCGTCCGGGCCCAGGAACGCCCCGTGCTCGGACGGCACCCGACGCACCTGCGGATACTTGGATACACGCTCGTGCTGGGGCTCGGGCTGCTGTATCTGATGCCGTTCGTCATCCAGCTCGTTACCGGGTTCAAGACGGACCCGGACGCGGCGGCCCACCCCCTCGGACTGATCCCGTCCCCGCCGACGACCGCCTCCTACCAGCGACTGTTCGGGCTGAGCCAGAACGGGGACGGCGTCCCCTTCCTGCGCTGGCTGGGCAACTCGACGTTCATCGCCGTCGTGGCCACGGCCGGGCATGTGCTGTTCGACTCCATGGCCGGGTACGCGCTGGCCCGGCTGCGCTTCCGGGGACGCACGCTGCTGTTCGGCTTCGTCATCGCCGTGATGGCGGTGCCCGGCATCGCCCTGCTGATCCCGCGGTTCCTGGTGCTCAACACCCTCGGGCTCTTCGACACCTACACCGGCATGATCCTGCCGATGCTGGTGGGCGCGGGCGGCATCTTCATGATGAAGCAGTTCTTCGAGTCCATCCCGCGGGAAGTGGAGGAAGCCGCGCGGGTGGACGGCGCCGGGGTGTTCCGCACCTTCTGGTCGGTGGTCCTGCCGATGGCCCGGCCCGCCCTGATCACTCTGACCATCCTGTCGTTCCAGGGCTCCTGGAACGAGTTCACCCACTTCCTGGTCGCCACCCAGTCCGCCCAGTACGAGACGCTGACGACCGGACTGGCCCGGTTCGTCTCCGGTGGCCTGGGCAGCGGCACCCAGTACCCGCTGAAACTGGCGGCGGCCCTGCTGTCGACGCTGCCGGTGGCGGTGCTGTTCTTCTGCTTCCAGCGCTACTTCGTCCGGGGCGCCAACGCCGGAGCCGTCAAGGAGTAGCGGCGGGCGAACCCGTAGCGACCCGCACCGCGCCCCCACCGAAGGAGTGCACAACCGCATGCCGACAACCGGTAACACCGCACCGTGGTGGCGCAGCGCCGTCATCTACCAGGTCTATATCCGCAGCTTCGCCGACGGCAACGGTGACGGCGTCGGCGACATCGCCGGCCTCCGCTCCCGTCTGCCGTACCTCAAGTCGCTCGGTGTGGACGCCCTCTGGATCAACCCCTGGTACAAGTCCCCGATGGCGGACCACGGTTACGACGTGGCCGACTTCCGCGAGATCGACCCGCTGTTCGGCACCGTCGCCGAGGCCGAGCAACTCATCGAGGAGGCACACGGGTACGGAATCCGCGTCATCCCGGACATCGTCCCGAACCACACCTCGGACCAACACGCCTGGTTCCAGGCGGCACTGGCCGCCGGCCCCGGCACTCCGGAGCGGGAGCGCTACATCTTCCGCCCCGGCCGCGGTCCCGACGGCACTCAGCCGCCCAACAACTGGGTGTCGGTCTTCGGCGGCCCCGCCTGGACCCGGCTGCCCGACGGCGAGTGGTACCTGCACCTGTTCGCTCCGGAACAGCCCGACCTCAACTGGCAACACCCGGAAGTGCGGGAGGAGTTCGAGTCGATCCTGCGGTTCTGGTTCAGCCGGGGCGTGGACGGCTTCCGTATCGATGTGGCGCACGGCCTGATCAAGGACCCCGAACTGCCCGACCTGCCACCCCGCCAGGACACGGGACACCCGCACTGGGACCGCGACGGGGTCCACGACATCTTCCGGACCTGGCGCCGGCTGGCCGACGAGTACGGGGGCGACCGGGCGTTCGTGGCGGAAGCCTGGACGGACACCCCGGAGCGCCTCGCCGCCTACGTCCGCGGGGACGGCCTGCACACCGCCTTCAACTTCGATTTCCTGATGGCCAGTTGGGATCCGAAGGACCTACGTACGGTCATCGACGACTCGCTCACTCTCCTCAGCGCGGTCGACGCGCCGGCCACCTGGGTGCTCTCCAACCACGACGTCATGCGCCACGCCAGCCGCTACGCCCGCAAGACGGTCAGACGCTGGTCACCCACCGAGCCCTACCGACCCGACGGACCCCCCGACCCGGCCCTCGGCACCCGCCGCGCCCGCGCGGCGGCCCTGCTGATGCTCGGCCTCCCCGGCGGCGCCTACGTCTACCAGGGTGAGGAACTCGGCCTGCCCGAGGTCGAGGACCTCCCGGAATCCGTCCTCCAGGACCCCATCTGGGAACGCTCCGCCCACACCGACCGCGGCCGGGACGGCTGCCGGGTACCGATCCCCTGGTCCGGCCGGACCACCCCCTTCGGCTTCAGCCCCGACGGCGCCTCCGCCGCCCCCTGGCTCCCCCAACCCGCCAACTGGGGCGAGCGCACCGTGCAGGCACAGACCGGCGACAAGACGTCGATGCTGGAGCTCTACCGCACGGCCCTGCACCTGCGCCGCGAACACCCCGCCCTCGGCGACGGCACCCTCACCTGGCTGGACAGCCCCGAGGGAGTCCTCGCCTTCAGTCGCGGCCAAGGCTTCACCTGCGTGGTCAACCTCTCCGCCGAGCCGTACCCACTCCCCGAACACGCCTCGATCCTGCTCTCCAGCGGCCCCGTAGAAGACGACCTGCTGGCACCTGACCAGGCAGCCTGGCTCTCGGCATAGCCACCACAGGAAAGAACGTCGGACAACTGCCCGCCCCGATCCACCCCCTGAGACAGCCAGGGCCTGTCCGGTGCCCTCCCCGCCCACCGGACGGGCCCTGGCTCTTCCGCCCTTCCAAAGCGCGGCAACCTCTCGCCGCGCACAGTTGTGATCGTGAGGGAGATGCGGTGACTGCTGAGGTCCACAGCAACGCAAGCCGGTAGAGGTGCCCGAGGCCCTTCGGGGCTTCGACCGCCGGCAGCACCAGGGCGAGGCGGGGCGCCGGTGGCCGGCGGCCCTGCCGGACACCGGCGCCGAGTGGTGCGACCGGTGGAACCTGGAGGTCGACGGGCAGCCCATGCACGGTTACCACAGCCTCGTGGTGCCGGTCGGCCGAGACGGCGAGCCGCCGGCGCTGAAGCTGACCTGGCCCGACCGGCATACGGAGGAGCAGATGCCGGCGCTGCGTCTGTGGGACGGCCTCGGCGCGGTCCGGCTGGTCGACGCCGACATCGCGGCGGCCGTGGTCGGGGGCGTGGGCATCACCCTGCACGGCGTGTGGTGGTACACCGCACTCAACCACGCGTGCCCGCCGGACGCGCGGGGCAGGCTGCACGACGCCGCCGTCCCCGGATTGTGGAGCCCGTCGGGATGGCTGGGGCTGTGCCCGCTGCGGCGCTGGTCGGGGTGGGCGCCGTGGCCGGGCTGGGCGCTGGGGTGATCATGCTCGCCGGATCCCTTACGCGGCTCGTCCCCCGCTTCAGCCGCTACGGTGCGGCGGGACCCGTCCGCCGAAGGCACCCGCTTCGCCCGGCCGGCCGGAGCGGTCCCGGGGTTGCTGACCGACCGTGACCGGTACTCGACCCGTGACCAGTGATCGACGTGACCGATACCTCCGCAGGAGATCCCGCCATGAGCCCCAGCCAGGACAGTTCCGTGCCCACCGCCGAGCGGCCGGTGCCCGACCTGGACCTCGCGCGCCGGCTCGTGCGCGAGCAGTTCCCCCAGTGGGCCGAGCTGCCGCTTTGCCCGGTCGAGCCGCAGGGCTGGGACAACCGCACCTTCCGCCTTGGCTCCGACCTCGCGGTCCGGATACCCAGCGCGCGGGGTTACGACGCCCAGGTCGAGAAAGAGCACCGCTGGCTGCCGGTGCTCGCCGAAGTGCTGCCACTGCCGATCCCGAAGCCGGTCGCCAAGGGTGCGCCAGGCCCGCTGTTCGACGGTCCGTGGTCGGTGTACGCCTGGTACCCCGGGCAGACGCTGAACCGCGCCGGTGCCGGGGAAGCCGATCTGGCCGCTGTCGCGGTGGGCCTGGGCGAGTTCCTGACGGCCCTGCGCGCCACGCCGACGCAGGACGCCCCGCCGCCGGGGACGCACAACTCCTCGCGTGGCGCCGAATTCACGGTCTACGCCGACGAAGCCATCCTGGCTCTCGCCGGGCTCGTGCCCGAAGTGCGGGAGGTGGGCGAGCGGTGCGTCCGCCGCGCCACGGAGTCTTCGTGGATCGAGGCACCGGTGTGGCTGCACGGCGACATCGCACCCGGAAACCTGCTGCTGAGCGAGGGACGGCTCTCGGCGGTCATCGACTTCGGCTGCTCCGCCGTCGGGGACCCTGCCTGCGACCTGGTGGCCGCGTGGACGATGTTCGACCGCGAGACGCGTCCGCTGTTCGTCCGCGCGGCCGGTCTGGACCAGGACACCTGGCACCGCGCCCAGGGTTGGGCGGCCTGGAAGGCGGCGATCACCCTTGCCGGGGCCGACAGCACGCCGGAGGCGCGGTCGCTGGCGGAGCGAACCCTCGCCGAGCTGGCCGAGGACGTCGCGCAGCAAGCCTGAATCGGGCGGGAGTCAGGCCACCTGCACCACGATTCCCGACGCCTCGACAGTGCGGCTACGACAGCGACGACGGCTGTGAAGTGGCTGGTGCCGGGCTGCCGACAGGCAAGGTCGCGCGACAAGAAACAGGTTGCAGTTGGAGAACCTGACGCGGATGCTTTTCACCGTGAAGATGCACGCCAACCAGCTGACGGTGTCGCCTGAGACGGTGCGCACGTTGGTCGATCAGCAGTTTCCTGAGTGGCGGAGCCTGCCGGTCAGGAGCATCGCTGCGCAGGGTACGGTCAACGCCCTCTTCCGTATCGGTGACCGGTTCGCAGCTCGATTCCCTCTGGAGTCCGCAGAAGTCGAGCCGACCCGGCGCTGGCTGGAGTCCGAGGCGGAAGCAACTCAAATGCTGGCAGGTCGCACGCGTTTCCCCACGCCCGAGCCGGTCGCGCTCGGTGAACCCGGCGCAGGCTACCCGCTTCCGTGGTCTGTGCAGACGTGGCTGCCCGGGATCGTGGCCGCCGATGAGGACCCCGGCGAATCGGTGGCGTTTGCCCACGACTTGGCCGATCTCATCGGCGACCTGCGCGCTATCGACACGCGTGGCCGCACGTTTGCCGGTACAGGCCGAGGAGGCGACCTGCAAACCCATGACGCCTGGATGGAGACCTGTTTCAGGCACAGTGAGCAACTCCTGGACGTTCCTCGGCTTCGCCGTATATGGGCAACTTTGCGCGATCTGCCGCGAAGTGCGGCTGAGGACGTCATGGCCCATTGCGATCTGATTCCTGGCAACGTGCTCGTGTCCGCCGACCGTCTGGCGGGGATTCTCGACGTTGGCGGCTTCGGACCGGCTGACCCTTCTCTGGATCTCGTGAGCGCATGGCATCTGCTCGAGGCCGGACCGCGGCAGGTGCTCCGTGATCACCTGGGCAGCGACGACCTTGAATGGGAGCGAGGCAAGGCGTGGGCTTTCGTTCAAGCGATGGGGTTGGTCTGGTACTACGTCGAAAGCAACCCGGCCATGAGTCGGATGGGTCACCGATCCTTGGAGCGCATCCTGGCGGACAGTTCGCTTCGGTCATCGACGTGAGGACGATGGGCCGGCGATGAGATGGATGTCGGTCAGGCAGCAGCCTTCATCACGGCCGGGGCGATCGGTGCCCGTGCTGATCGTCGAGTCGGCTGCTTCTTCGCCCAGTCGACTATCCGGGCTCCCGGGACTTGAGATCCGGTCACAGCACCCGGAGTCCGCCGCGGGCCGCGATGCGTTCACGGATACGCGCGGCCATGTCGACGGACTCCTCGGGGCTCATGGCCAGCACACCGCCTTCGGCCACCAGGGCGTGGAACTGCTGCTGCTCATAGGGCACGTCCGGCGGCAGGCCGGCGATGTGCCAGTGCAGATGCGCGTTGCCCTGCTGGCTCCCCAGCGAGTACAGGTACGTCCGCTCGGCTCCCACGCAGTCCTCCACCGCGAGGGCGACCTCCCGAACGACGAGCATGAGCCGGACGTACGCCTCTTGGTCGAGATCACGAACGACATGCTCGACATGCCTCTTCGGCGCGACCAGGACCTTGCCGGCCAGGGTGGGCCACCGGTCGAGGAAGGCGACGTGGTCCTCGTCCTCGAAGACCGTGTGATGCCCGTAGTCGGGGTGCCCCGAGACAAAGGCACACACGAAGCACGGCCCACGACGCGCCCTGTCCTCGTAGGCGTCCAAGTCAGCTCGCTGCCGTTCCGTGGAGTTCCTCACGCGTTGATGCGAGGCACGGGGCGTGATCATCCACCGAGTATGGCGAGGCGGTAAATCCCGCACAAGGCGTCGTGGCCAGCCTCCAGATCAGCGTGGGCGGGGGGGCTGCGTCCCGACCGGCCGAAGGCACGTCCAGGGCACATCCAGGGCACATGAGCATGGGAAACGGCGTAGACCGATGAGAACTGCGGGGAGGTGTTCCCGCAGGTCAACGCACATCCCGCCAAAAACCCCAGGTCAGCACGCCACCTCTTCCAATCGCTGCACGAGTGGCAGGACTTCTCGCACCGGCTGCATGAGGCGGGGCATCAGCCCTATTGCCTGGTGTGGCCCTGAGCTGGGGTTTCGGTGGTCGTGGGCGGGGCCTTCGGGCCTCGCCCTTTTTGGTGCCGGGGAGGGGTCGTCGGGTGGCCACGGCACCTTGAGGGCACTTGGCTTCCGAGGACGCACCAATATGGCCCGGCACACCGGCCTTGCTCGGGGTTACCGCGAGGCCGGTGCCGCCGAGGACTTCGCGATTCACTGTGAGTCGGGGGTAGTTGACGAGGATGGTGGCGTTGGCGACGAAGGCGAGGAGTTCACCGCCGCAGGCGCTCGTCGCTCTCACCCGCAGCTGTCATGCCCCGGGATGCACGGCTCGGCTCCACCCTGGCTGGAGGCCACCAGAGTGTTCCCCACACGGGTACTTGCCGGTGCTCCGCTGGCTCCGGTGCTTCTCGTCAGAGCTGACCTTCGCGCGCGTGACCGATGACGAGCGGTTGCGGGCCTACGCGGACCTCAACTCGCGTGCGTACGGGTTCCGTCGGAGGACGGGTGGCACGGGATCGCCCGCTCCTCGTTCAGTCCGGCCCGCCGCCCACCGTGAACCCGATCACCGTCCCGCCCCCGTCCCGCCGGAGGGCGAACGGCGCTCCCCCGTGCGCGAGAGCCACCTCGCGGACGATGGACAGCCCCAGGCCGGAACCCGGCAGGGAGCGGGCGTCGGCGGCACGGTAGAAGCGGTCGAAGACGCGGTCGAGGTCACGCTCGGATATGCCGGGCCCGCGGTCGAGGACCTCGACCCGGATCGTGCCGGGCCGGGCGAGCCCGGACACGGCGATCTCGATCGGGGCCCTGCCGCCCTGGTCGAACTTCACCGCGTTCTCCACGAGGTTGGACAGCGCCCGGGTCAGCATCCCGGGACGCCCGTCGGTCGTGGTGTCGCCGCTCGAGCGCAGCACGAACTCCCGGCCGCTGCGGCGCCGGGCGAGCCCCGCCACCTCCTCCGCGATGCCGGCCAGGTCCACCCGCCGCGGCGGCTCGTTGTCGGACTGCCCGGCCGCGAGGTCGACCAGCTCGTTCACCAGGTCGGTCAGCTCCAGGGCCTCCTGGCCCAGGTCGGCGACCAGTTCATCCCGGGTGCCGGGCGGCAGCTCGTCGATCCGGCGGAGCAGGGAGATGTTCGTACGCAGCGAGGTCAGCGGCGTACGCAGTTCGTGGCCCGCGTCCTGGACCAGGCGGCGCTGGTCCTCCTCGGACTGGGCGAGCCGGCCCAGCATGCGGTCGAAGGCCCGGCCCAGCCGCCCCACCTCGTCGTGCCCGGCCACGGGCACCTGGATGCCCAGCCGGCGGGTACGGGCGACGTCCTCGGCTGCGTCGGTGAGCACGACCAGACGGCGCGTGATCCGCCGGGCCAGCCACCAGCCGAACAGGCCCGCGCCGACCACCACCGCGGCCATCAGAACCAGCGTCCGCTGCTGCAGCGCCCGCAGCAGATCCTCGACGTCGCTGAACTCCTGCGCGATCTGCACCGCGCCCCGGCCGCCGCCGAGGGAGACGGTCGCGACCCGGTAGACGTCGTCGCCCACGTCGACGTCCTTGTGCTGGACGACCCGCCCGGACGAGGCCGCCGCGGCGATCCGCACATCGGCACCGGTGACCGGCAGCCCCGGACTGCCCGGGTCGACGACATGCCCGTCCGGGCCGAGCACCTGTACGTCCGTCCGGGCGGGCCGCACCAGGTCGTGGCCCGGCGCGGCGGACGAGAAGTCGCCGGGCGTCATGTGGTTCTGCCGTACCTCGTCCCGCAGGTCCTGCACGACCTCGTCGAACACCGTCTGCTGGTCCACCCGCACCAGCCGCGCGGCCGCGCCGTAGGACAGGATGCCGACCAGGACCGTCACGGCCGCCGTCACCGCCGCGAACGACACCGCGAACGTGGTGCGCAGCGAGACCAGCTTCGGCCGCGGCCCGGCCAGCAGCCGGCGCGGGCGGCCCACTCAGCCCTCCCGCAGTACGTAACCCACGCCGCGCACCGTGTGGATCAGCTGCGGCGCGCCCGGCTCGTCGAGCTTGCGGCGCAGATAGCCGACGTAGACGGCGAGGTTCTTCGAGCCGGGGCCGAAGTCGTAGCCCCAGATGCGGTCGTAGATCGTCGAGTGGTCGAGGACGATGCCCGTGTTGCGGACCAGCAGCTCCAGCAGCTCGAACTCGGTGCGGGTCAGCTCCAGCTCGCGCGTGCCCCGCCAGGCCCGGCGGGCCTGCGGGTCCATGCGGATCCCGGCCGCCTCGACGAACCGCTCGGGCAGCGGCCCGGGCGCCTCGGCGGGCACGGCCGCGGTCCCGGCGCCGACCGGGCTGGTGCGGCGCAGCAGGGCGCGCAGCCGGGCGAATACCTCCTCCACGTCGAAGGGCTTCAGGACGTAGTCGTCGGCGCCCGCGTCCAGCCCGGCGATCCGGTCGGCGGTCTCCACGAGGGCCGTCAGCATCAGCACGGGCGTCCGGTTCCCCTCGGCGCGCAGCACCCGGCAGACCTGGAGCCCGTCGATGCCGGGCATCATCACGTCCAGGACGAGGACGTCCGGGCGGTTGCGGTGGGCCTGCGCCAGTGCCTCGACACCGTCGGCGACCGCCATGACCTGGTAGCCCTCCAGGGTCAGGGCGCGCTCCAGGGCGTTGCGGATGGCGCGGTCGTCTTCAGCGAGCAGCACGGTGTGGGGCACGCCGTCCAGTGTGCCAAGCCCCGGGGCCCCCGGGACCGTCCGCGCTGCGCCGGATCGTCCTTCTTACTGCCCTCTCACCAGGGCCCGCGGAGCCGGAAGCCGGGCCCTGCCGCCCTCTCACCCACGGGCCCCGGCGAGCCGGGACGCGTGCGTCGGGGCGTCCGGCACGTCCGCCGGGCGGCCGGCGGCGAACTCCTTGCGCAGCACCGGCACGACCTCCTCGCCCAGCAGGTCGATCTGCTCCAGCACCGTCTTCAGCGGCAGCCCGGCGTGGTCGACGAGGAACAGCTGGCGCTGGTAGTCGCCGGCGTAACTGCGGAAGGCCAGCGTCTTCTCGATGACCTGCTGCGGAGAGCCCACGGTCAGCGGCGTCTGCGCCATGAACTCCTCCAGCGACGGCCCGTGGCCGTACACGGGCGCGACGTCGAAGTAGGGCCGGAACTCCCGCACCGCGTCCTGCGCGTTCTTCCGCATGAACACATGCCCGCCGAGTCCGACGATCGCCTGCTCGGGCGTGCCGTGCCCGTAGTGGGCGTAGCGCGTCCGGTACAGCTCGACCATGCGCCGGGTGTGGTCGGCCGGCCAGAAGATGTTGTTGTGGAAGAAGCCGTCGCCGTAGTACGCGGCCTGCTCGGCGATCTCCGGCGAGCGGATCGACCCGTGCCAGACGAACGGCGGTACGCCGTCCAGCGGGCGGGGCGTGGCCGTGAAGCCCTGCAGGGGCGTGCGGAACTTCCCCTCCCAGTCGACGGCCTCCTCCCGCCACAGCCGGTGGAGGAGGGCGTAGTTCTCGACGGCGAGCGGGATGCCCTGCCGGATGTCCTGGCCGAACCAGGGGTAGACGGGGGCGGTGTTCCCGCGGCCCAGCATCACGTCGACCCGGCCGTCGGCCAGGTGCTGGAGCATCGCGAAGTCCTCGGCGATCTTCACCGGGTCGCTGGTGGTGATGAGGGTGGTGGCCGTGGAGAGGATCAGCCGCTCGGTGCGGGCGGCGACGTAGCCGAGCATCGTGGTCGGGGACGACGGCACGAAGGGCGGGTTGTGGTGCTCGCCGGTCGCGAAGACGTCGAGCCCGGCCTCCTCGGCCTTCAGCGCGATGGCGACCATGGCCTTGATCCGCTCGCGCTCGGTCGGCGTCCGGCCCGTGGTGGGGTCGGGTGTGACGTCGCCGACACTGAAGATCCCGAACTGCATGCTCGCTCACCCTCCAGGTTGTTTAGAGTTCAACCGTACAACGGGGTGGTATCCGGAGCACGGCCCCTCGGGAGCACGCCCCCGCGTGCACAGTCGTCCGCGTGCACAGTCGTCCACGTACGAAGCCGTCCACGTACGAAGCTGCCCGCGTGCGAAGCTGCCCGCGTGCGAAGCTGCCCGCATGTCGATCCTGCGTTCCGCCGCCCTCTTCGTCCTGGCCGCCCTGCTGGAGATCGGCGGCGCGTGGCTGGTCTGGCAGGGCGTGCGCGAGCACAAGGGATGGCTCTGGGCCGTCGGCGGCGTCCTCGCGCTCGGCGCGTACGGCTTCGTCGTCACGTTCCAGCCCGACGCCCACTTCGGCCGTGTCCTCGCCGCGTACGGCGGGATCTTCGTCGCCGGCTCGATCCTGTGGGGCGTGGTCGCGGACGGCTACCGCCCGGACCGCTGGGACATCGCGGGCGCGCTGATCTGCCTCACGGGCATGGCTGTCATCATGTACGCCCCTCGGGGAAACTGACCGGAGGCGCCTCAGAACGGCTCGTCGGGCAACAGCCCCAACTGCCCGAGGAATTCCATCTCGTCGAAGTACATCCGGTAGTCCACGATCCGCCCGTCCCGCACCGTGGCGATGTCCACCCCGCGGAGATGGATCTCCTTCTGCGTCGGGGGCAGTGTCTCGCCGTTGGGCAGCTCCAGCGGCCCGGTGTTCCGCCCGCTGTAGACCCCCTCGTCGATGGCCGTGTCACCGGCCTCGTAGGCGTGCAGCATCCGGAACGTCGCCTCGGGGACCGCCTCCGTCAGCGCCCGCCAGTACTCGACGATCGCGTCGCGCCCGCGCAGCTCGCCCTCGTCGGGCGTGAAGGCGACCGCGTCCTCGGCGTACAGCTCGCCGATGGCCTTCAGATCGGCGTGCGTGGTGACCGCGTCCGTGAGCCGGTCCATGATCTCGCGTGCCTCGCCCATGATCCACCTCCGGGGATACAGGGGATCGTCCACCCCCATTCTCCCACCGCGGAGCCCGCCTATCCTGGCCGGAAGCCTCCGCACACCAGCCGGCCCGCCCACCACGCCCGAGGAGCTCCCATGGCCACCGCCGCCCCGTCCGCAGCCTCCCGCATCGCCGTCGTCACGGGTGCGAGCAGCGGAATCGGCGCCGCCACGGCCCGGCAGCTCGCCGCCGCGGGGTACCGCGTCGTCCTCACCGCCCGCCGCAAGGACCGCATCGAGGCGCTGGCGGAGGAGATCACCAAGGCGGGCCACCAGGCCACGGCCTACCCCCTGGACGTCACCGACCGCACGGCCGTCGACGAGTTCGCCACGGCCTTCAAGACGATCGGCGTCCTGGTCAACAACGCGGGCGGCGCGCTGGGAGCCGACCCGGTCGCGACCGGCGACCCGGCCGACTGGCGCCAGATGTACGAGACGAACGTCATCGGCACCCTCAACCTCACCCAGGCCCTGCTGCCCAAGCTGATCGCGAGCGGCGACGGCACGGTGGTGGTCGTCTCCTCCACCGCCGGCCACGGCACCTACGAGGGCGGCGCGGGCTACGTCGCCGCCAAGCACGGCGCCCACGTCCTGGCCGAGACCCTTCGCCTGGAGATCGTCGGTCAGCCGGTCCGCGTCATCGAGGTCGCCCCCGGCATGGTCAGGACGGACGAGTTCGCCCTGACCCGCTTCGGCGGCGACGAGGACAAGGCGGCGAAGGTCTACGAGGGCGTCGCCGACCCCCTCACCGCCGACGACGTCGCCGACACCATCACCTGGGCGGTCACCCGCCCCGCCCACGTCAACGTCGACCTCCTGGTCCTGCGCCCCCGCGCCCAGGCGTCGAACACGAAGGTGCACCGGGACCTCTGATGCCGGACACCGAACAGGAACGGGAACAGGAACGGCAGCGGGACCGGGACCGGGAACAGCGGCGCCTCGCCCAGGAGACGAAGAACGAACGCCACATGTGGTGGTGGCTCGGCTACTTCCTCTTCGGCATCCACATCGTGGCGTTCGTCATGATCTACGCGGTGCTGCACGCCCCGAAGTAGCCGGGGGCGAGGAGCGTGTCACCTCGTCCCACGGTCCCGCTAACCCTTCACGCACACGACCTGCTTCAGCTTCGCGACGACCTCCACCAGGTCCCGCTGCTGGTCGATGACCTGCTCGATGGGCTTGTAGGCGCCCGGGATCTCGTCCACGACGCCGGAGTCCTTACGGCACTCCACGCCCCGCGTCTGCTCCTCCAGGTCCTTGGTCGAGAAACGGCGCTTCGCCGCGTTGCGGCTCATGCGCCGGCCCGCGCCGTGCGAGGCGGAGTTGAAGGACTTGGCGTTCCCGAGGCCCTTCACGATGTACGAACCCGTGCCCATGGAGCCCGGGATGATCCCGTACTCGCCGGAGCCCGCCCGGATCGCGCCCTTGCGGGTCACGAGCAAATCCATGCCGTCGTAGCGCTCCTCGGCGACGTAGTTGTGGTGCGCGCTGATCTCCGGCTCGAAGGCGGGCTTGGCCTTCTTGAACTCCTTGCGGATCACGTTCTTCAGGAGCGCCATCATCAGCGTGCGGTTGTACTTCGCGTACTCCTGCGCCCAGAACAGGTCGTTGCGGTAGGCCGCCATCTGCGGAGTGTCCGCGACGAAGACGGCCAGGTCGCGGTCGACCAGACCCTGGTTGTGCGAGAGCTTCTGGGCCACGCCGATGTGATGCTCGGCCAGTTCCTTGCCGATATTGCGGGAACCGGAATGGAGCATCAGCCAGACAGAACCGGTCGTATCGGTGCACACCTCGACAAAGTGGTTTCCCCCGCCAAGTGTTCCCATCTGCTTGGCAGCCCGCTCCCCACGGAACTTGACCGCCTCCGCCACCCCCTCGAACCGCCCCCAGAAGTCGTCCCACCCGGCAGTGGCCAGCCCGTGGAACCGCCCGGGGTCGACGGGATCGTCATGCATCCCCCGGCCCACCGGGATGGCCTGCTCGATCTTCGACCGCAGCCGCGACAGGTCCCCCGGCAGGTCGTTCGCCGTCAGGGACGTCTTCACCGCCGACATTCCGCAGCCGATGTCGACGCCCACCGCCGCCGGGCACACCGCACCCTTCATCGCGATGACCGAGCCGACCGTCGCGCCCTTGCCGTAGTGCACGTCGGGCATGACGGCCAGGCCCTCGATCCAGGGCAGCGTCGCGACGTTCCGGAGCTGCTGGAGCGCCGAGCCCTCGACCGTGGCCGGGTCGGTCCACATCCGGATCGGCACCTTCGCGCCAGGTATCTCTACATACGACATAGCGTCCTCAATCCCCCGTGAACAAACAGAAGCCTTCAAGAGCAAATACCGGAGCCAAGGTCGACGAAAGGGAAATCGGACCGGCGTCCACGGCAGTGCGTGCGATAGACATTGTGTTCATCGCCCGCCCCACGGCGGCAAGCCAATATCCGTGTCGAGAGGAGCCACCACGTGCAACGGAAGGCGTACGCACCCGGCGTCGCCGCGCTCCTCGCGGCGCTGCTGGCCGGCTGCACCGGCGGTTCGGGCGACGGCAGCCCGACGGACGACTCCAACCCGGGCGACGCCGGCACGGCGTCGGCCGCCGCCGAGCCCGGCCGCTACCGCACGCTCCCCGAGCCCTGCACGGCGGTCGGCCAGAGCACACTCGACGAACTCCTGCCCGGCATCCGGCAGATCGCCGACGAGGAGCAGCGCGAGAAGGCCTACGAGGGTGAGGCGACGACCACGTTCGACACCGACCGCAAGGTCGGGTGCCGTTGGAAGGTCGACTCCCCGGAGGCCACCAACCATCTGCTGATCGACTTCGAGCGGGTCGTCTCCTACGACAACGCCGTCAGCGACGACAGCAAGGCCGAGCAGGTCTTCGCGGAGCAGGAGGCGTCGGCCCACCTGCCCGAGCCGACCGCCACCGGGTCGGCGGTCACCGGCAGTACCCCGGCGGGCGGTTCGTCCGCGGCCCCGGCGGGCTCCTCCGCGAGCCCCTCTGTCTCCTCCTCGCCCTCGGCGTCCGCCTCGCCGGCCCCGACCGAGCTCCAGCCCCGCGTGCTGGAGGACCTCGGCGACGAGGCCTTCCTCGACGACGAGCTGAGCAGCTCCGGTTCGACGGCCAAGCAGCGGACGGTGACTGTGGCGTTCCGCACGTCCAACGTCATCGTGACCATCGAGTACGCGGAGCAGCCGGCGACCGTCGGTTTCGTCCCGGACAGCAAGGAAATGCAGGACAGGGCTCAGAAGCTGGCCTCCGGGCTGGCCGATTCGCTGGGCGACTGAGGCCCCTTCACGCTCCCTTCACCCCTGCCCGCAAAGCCCGCGAAGGAGGAACACACCGTTGCCTCACCGCGTACCGTGACCACTCGGACCCGTTCCGACCGCAGGGAACCACGAGCGTCATGAGTGAAGGAACCATGCAGCGACGAGCACAGCGAGAAGTGGGGGCACCTCCCAGGCCGTCCAGGCACTGGGGGAGAGAACAGCGAGCGAAGCGCCGCAACCGCGTCCTTGTCTGCGCGGCCGCCGTCCCCGTGATGCTGGTCGCCGCCGGCTGCTCCTCGGACTCCGGCTCCGGCGACAGCACGGACAAGGCCGCGAAGGCCGCCGCCTCGGCGTCCGCGAGCCCGTCGCCGACCGTGCAGGCGGCGAAGTACGGGAAGCTTCCGGAGCCGTGCAAGGTGCTCTCGAAGAAGACGCTGGAGGACCTCGCCCCGGAGAGCAAGTCCGGCAAGGAAGGCAAGTCGGACGATATCTCGACACGCGGTAACTGCTCCTGGAGCAGCCTCGACAACAACGGGGTGAAGGGCTCGCAGTTCCGCTGGCTGAACGTGTCGCTGCTGCGTTTCGAGTCGGACGTCACCCGCGGCCCGGCCGACAAGCTGGCCCAGGAGTACTACGAGAAGCAGATCCAGGACGCCCAGGCCGTGGAGGGCGCCAAGAGCGCCAAGTCGGAGCCGGTGACCGGTACGGGTGACCAGGCGACGGCCGTGCAGTACGACCTGAAGAAGAAGGAAGGCACCTTCAAGCAGCAGACGGTCGTGGCACGCGTCGAGAACGTCGTCGTCACCCTCGACTACAACGGCGCGGGCCTGGCGGGCGACAAGACCCCGAGCGCCGCCGATCTGCTGAAGGACGCGAAGAAGGCCGCCAAGGAGGTCGTGAACGCGGTGTCCGAGGCGAACGGCACGGGCGGTGGCAAGGCGACCGGCACGCCGTCGAAGTCCCCCTCGAAGTCGGCGTCCAAGGAAGCCGGTGACGAGCCCTCGAAGGGCGCGTCGACATCGCCGTCCGAGAAGCCCATAGCGAAGAGCTGAGCGAGACCGACGGGATCCGGCCACCCGTCCCCCGCACATGTGTGCCACTCTGTTGCGCGCAACAGCATGCAAGGGGAGGGGAGTACGGGTGGCCGCGCCACAGCTGACTCGGATGCACCGCGTTCTCATCGGCGTGGTCGTGGCCGGTGCCGTGATCATCGCCGGCATCGGCTTCGCCGGTTCGTACGCGGCGGTCCGCGAGTTGGCCCTCAAGAAGGGCTTCGGGAACTTCTCCTACGTCTTCCCGATCGGCATCGACGCGGGCATCTGCGTCCTGCTGGCCCTGGACCTGCTCCTCACCTGGATCAGGATCCCGTTCCCGCTGCTGCGCCAGACGGCGTGGCTCCTGACGGCGGCCACGATCGCGTTCAACGGCGCGGCGGCGTGGCCGGATCCGCTCGGTGTGGGCATGCACGCGGTGATCCCGATCCTGTTCGTGGTCGCGGTCGAGGCGGCCCGCCACGCGATCGGCCGCATCGCCGACATCACGGCCGACAAGCACATGGAGGGCGTCCGCCTCACCCGCTGGCTCCTCTCCCCCGTCCCCACGTTCCTCCTCTGGCGCCGCATGAAGCTGTGGGAGCTCCGCTCCTACGACCAGGTCATCAAGCTGGAGCAGGAACGTCTCGTCTATCAGGCGCGGCTGCGGTCGCGGTTCGGGCGGGCCTGGCGGCGCAAGGCTCCGGTGGAGTCCTTGATGCCGCTGCGGCTGGCGAAGTACGGGGTTCCGCTGGCGGAAACCGCCCCGGCGGGCCTGGCGGCGGCGGGTATCGAGCCCGCGCTGATCCCACCGGCGCCGCGGCAGGCTCTGGACGCGGCCGCTCCGGCGGCCGATGCGGCTGTGGCCGATGCGCCTGCGGGCGGTCGCGGCGCCGGGGCGGTGCCCGTCCCCCGGCAAGCGGCGCCGCGCGGGGAGCAGCGCCGGGAGCTCGACGGCGGCCCCGAGGCAGACCAGTTCGGCTACGAGCCCGAACCGGGCCCCGAGCAGAGCCCGTGGTTCAACGCCCCTCGTGAGGTCGCGTACCAGGGCGGCTACGACCCGGCCTACGACCCAGAGCGGTACGCCCAGTGGATCGCCGAAGAGCAAGAGGCCGAGCAGTACCAGCGGCCGTACGAGCCGGAGCCTTCCCCGGAGGACACCGGCAGCTTCCCCATCCCGGTCGGCCCCAACCGCACCCGCGAGCTCGGCGAAGGCGGCGGCACCCCGTCGGTCTCCGACCCTGCCTCAGTGCCTGGCTCCGCGCCCGCCTCCGAGCCGGACGAGGAGTCCTGCTACCAGGTCTTCAAGCAGTCGATCAACGGCAGCTACCCCACTCCGAACCAGCTCGTCGACAACCTGGAAGCGGAATACGGCATTCGCGTGGACACCACGGAAGCCAAGCGCATGGTCGACCGCTTCAGCAGCCGCCATTACAAGGAACTGGAAGAAGAGCACATCGCATGAGGAAGGGGCCCCGCGGACAGGGCCCCTTCTTCACGCCGACGGCTACTCCCCGAGCAGGGACCGCACCCGGTCCTGCCCCACCGCCAGCAGCAGCGTGGGCAGCCGCGGCCCGGTGTCCCGGCCCACCAGCAGGTGGTACAGCAGCGCGAAGAAGGACCGCTGGGCGGTCTTGATCTCCGGCGGCAGCTCCTTCGGTGTCGCGTCGGCGGAGAACCCGGCCTGCACCTTCGGCACGCCGTAGACGAGGTGGGTCAGCCCGTCCAGCGACCAGTGGCCGGCCAGTCCGTCGAGCAGCAGCCGCAGCGACTCGCGCCCCTGCTCGTCGAGCGACTTCAGCAGTTCGCCGTCGGGCTCGTCCCGCACGATGGTCCGCTGGTCGGCGGGCACGTGCGTGTTGATCCAGGCCTCGGCCTTGTCGTACCGGGGGCGGGCCTCGTCGAGCGCGCTCAGCGGCTGCTCCGGGTCGAGCTCGCTGAGGATGCGCAGCGCCTGGTCCTCGTGCCCGGCGGTGATGTCCGCGACGGACGCCAGCGTCCGGTACGGCAGCGGCCGGGGCGTGCGCGGCAGCTCACGGGTGGCCGTGCGCACCGCACGCGCGTGTGCGGCGACATCGCCCGGCAGCGCGCCACCGTCGGCGACCTTGGCGTCCAGCCGGTCCCACTCGTCGTAGAGCCGCTGGATCTCCTGGTCGAAAGCGACCTTGAAGGACTGGTTGGGCCGGCGCCGGGCGTAGAGCCAGCGCAGCAGTTGCGGCTCCATGATCTTCAGGGCGTCGGCCGGGGTGGGCACGCCGCCCTTGGAGGACGACATCTTCGCCATGCCGGAGATACCGACGAAGGCGTACATCGGGCCGATCGGCTGCTTGCCGCCGAAGATCCCGACGATCTGCCCGCCGACCTGGAAGGAGGACCCCGGGGAGGAGTGGTCGACACCGGAGGGCTCGAACACGACCCCCTCGTACGCCCAGCGCATCGGCCAGTCGACCTTCCAGACCAGCTTGCCGCGGTTGAACTCGCTGAGCCGGACCGTCTCCGAGAAGCCGCACGCGGTGCAGGCGTACGTCAGCTCGGTGGAGCCGTCGTCATAGGACGTGACGGTGGTGAGGTCCTTCTCGCAGTTGCCGCAGTACGGCTTGTACGGGAAGTACCCGGCGGAGGAGCTGCCGTCGTCCTCGCTCGCCGCGCCGGAGCCCTCCGCGGCGTCCAGCTCGGCCTCGTCGACCGGCTTCTGCCCCTGCTGCTTCTTGGCCGGGGCCTTCTTCGTCCGGTACTGGGCGAGGATCGCGTCGATGTCGCCGCGGTGCTTCATGGCGTGCAGGATCTGCTCGCGGTACACGCCGGAGGTGTACTGCGCGGTCTGGCTGATCCCGTCGAACTCCACGCCCAGCTCGGCCAGCGACTCGACCATCGCGGCCTTGAAGTGCTCGGCCCAGCTGGCGTGCGAGGAGCCCTTGGGCGCCGGGACGGACGTCAGCGGCTTGCCGATGTGCTCGGCCCACGACTCGTCGACACCGGGGACGCCGGCCGGCACCTTGCGGTAACGGTCGTAGTCGTCCCAGGAGATCAGGTGCCGCACCTGGTGGCCCCGGCGGCGGATCTCGTCGGCGACGAGATGCGGGGTCATGACCTCGCGCAGGTTCCCGAGGTGGATGGGGCCGGACGGTGAGAGGCCGGACGCGACGACGACGGGTTTGCCCGGGGCCCGGCGCTCCGACTCCTCGATGACCTCATCCGCGAAACGGGAGACCCAGTCGGTGGTCTCGGTGCTCTGAGCCACGATCGGCACGTCCTTCTTTCTGCATCGGGCAGCCGGTACGGTCGCACGGCTGACCGCACCATTGTCCCAGACCTGCGTGCGCCCGGAAAAACGGCTTTACCCGCATGGAATACTGGCCGTGTCTATCGATTCCCACGAGGAGAACGGCACCCTTACCTATGGCCTCGGTCACGTCCCTCAGCGACTCCGTCCACCAGCGCCTCGCGGCGGCCCTGTCGGCAGCTCTGCCGGAGGCCGGGTCCGCGGACCCGCTGCTGCGACGAAGCGACCGGGCAGACTTCCAGGCCAACGGGATCCTGGCCCTCGCGAAGAAGGCGAAGGCGAACCCGCGGGAGCTGGCCACGCAGGTCGTCTCCCGGGTCGAGTCGGGTGAGGTGATCAAGGACGTCGAGGTGTCCGGCCCCGGCTTCCTGAACATCACGGTCACCGACCGGGCGATCACCGAGAACCTCGCCGCGCGCTACGCGGACGACACGGGCCGCCTCGGTGTGCCGCGGGCCGGGCAGCCCGGCACCACGGTCATCGACTACGCCCAGCCGAACGTGGCGAAGGAGATGCACGTAGGCCATCTGCGCTCCGCGGTGATCGGCGACTCGGTGACGCAGCTGCTGGAGTTCACCGGCGAGAGCGTGGTCAGGCGCCACCACATCGGCGACTGGGGCACCCAGTTCGGCATGCTCATCCAGTACCTGGAGGAGCACCCGCACGAGCTGGACCACGAGGCCGGCGGGGACCTCCAGGCCTCCGGCGAGCAGGCGATGTCGAATCTCGACCGCCTCTACAAGGCCGCCCGCAAGGTCTTCGACGCCGACGAGGAGTTCAAGACCCGCGCCCGGCGCCGGGTGGTCGACCTCCAGGCGGGCGACCCGCAGACCCTCGCCATGTGGCAGAAGTTCGTCGACGAGTCGAAGATCTACTTCTTCTCCGTCTTCGAGAAGCTGGACATGGAGGTCCGCGACGCGGACATCGTCGGCGAGTCGGGTTACAACGACATGCTCGCCGAGACCTGCCGCCTGCTGGAGGAGTCGGGCGTCGCGGTCCGCTCCGAGGGCGCGCTGTGCGTGTTCTTCGACGACATCAAGGGCCCGGACGGCAAGCCGGTCCCGCTGATCGTGCAGAAGTCGGACGGCGGCTACGGCTACGCGGCGACCGACCTCTCGGCGATCCGCGACCGCGTCTTCCACCTCAAGGCGGACACGCTGCTGTACGTCGTGGACGCCCGCCAGTCGCTCCACTTCAAGATGGTCTTCGAGACGGCCCGCCGCGCCGGCTGGCTGAACGAGGACGTGCACGCGGTCCAGCTGGCCTTCGGCACGGTCCTCGGCAAGGACGGCAAGCCGTTCAAGACCCGTGAGGGCGAGACGGTCCGCCTGGTCGACCTGCTCGACGAGGCCATCGACCGCGCCTCGGCGGTGGTCCGGGAGAAGGCCCGGGACCTCTCCGAGGAGGAGATCGCCGAGCGCGGCACCCAGGTGGGCATCGGCGCGGTGAAGTACGCGGACCTGTCGACGTCGGCCAACCGCGACTACAAGTTCGACCTGGACCAGATGGTCTCGCTCAACGGCGACACCTCCGTCTACCTCCAGTACGCCTACGCCCGTATCCAGTCGATCCTGCGCAAGGCCGGCGCCTCCCGCCCCGCCGCGCACCCCGAGCTGGAGCTGCACGAGGCGGAGCGCGCGCTGGGCCTGCACGTGGACTCGTTCGCGGAGACGGTGGCGGAGGCGGCGAGGGAGTACGCCCCGCACAAGATGACGGCGTACCTGTACCAGCTGGCGTCCCTCTACACGACGTTCTACGACAAGTGCCCGGTCCTCAAGGCCGAGACGCCCGAGCAGATCGAGAACCGCCTGTTCCTCTGCGACGTCACGGCCCGCACGCTGCACCGGGGCATGGACCTGCTGGGCATCCGGACGCCTGAGCGGCTCTGAGCCCGGCCCTGCGTGACAGGCCGAGGGCGGCACTTCCCCTGGGAGGTGCCGCCCTCGGGCGTTGGGGCAGGCCGCTGCTCAGCGGCGGTCGACCCACTCGCGCGCCCCGGCGCGACGGTCCGGGCCCGCTTCCGCCGGGTGACGGGAGACACCCGCGAGTGCTGCGATGCCCTGGGCTGAGCGCGTCAGCGCTGGGCCGTCGTGCTCGCGCCGTCCAGGGCCTCGCGGATGAGGTCCGCGTGCCCGGCGTGCTGGGCCGTCTCCCTGATCAGGTGCAGCAGGATCCGGCGCGCCGACCAGTACTCGGGCTCCGGCGGCGACCACGGAGTCCTCGGCAGGGCCACGCTCCGGTCCAGGTCGGGCAACCCGGCAACGGCCTCGTCCGTCCCCCGCGCGGCCAGGGCGTAACGCTCCAGCAGCCCGGCGAGCGTGTCGTCCTCGGCCATGCGGTACTGGCCCATGTCGAGCATGCCGTCGGGCAGTTCACCGTCGCCCCTGACCATGATCTGCGCCCATACCTCCTCCCCCTGAGCGAGGTGCTTCACGATGCCGCCCAGGGTCAGTTCGCTCACGGTCGTGCGCCGCGCGGCCTGGGCGTCGCCGAGTCCGCGGACGGTGATCAGCAGCAACTCCCGCTGCTCCGCGAAGGCGTTCATCAGGTCCGTCTTCTCCGGGGAAGTGGTCATGGCAGGACCGTAGGGGGCGATTAGGTCAGTTCATGTCCTCTGTCAGTGGCCGGCTCTACAGTCACCACCATGGCGACTCTTCCCAACCCGCTGCCGGCGCTGGCGGCCGCCCCGGGCGGCCGCGCGCTCGGGATGCACCTGCCCGCCGGGACACTGGTCGACGCGACCGACGACGGCCCCTGGCACGAGCCGTTGCTGTGGTACGCGGACGAGCGGACCGTGCCGGGTGGCTGGACGGCGCTGGAGCCGGCGCGGCGGGTGGGGCTGCTGCCGGTTCTCCTCGACGTGGGCGGCGGCCATGGCGGGCCGGACCGCTGGGAGTTGCTGCCCGGCGAGGTGTCGTACCCCGGGGACCACGACGTCGAAGAGGTCCTCGCGGAGTACTGGGAGGAGTACGCCGCGGAAGGCGAGCCCTGGCCCGGACCGGCCCGGCCGCTTCCCCGGGCCGGGGACCCGGACGTGACAGCGGCACGCACCGCGGACGCCCTGCTCGACGGCGGCGGCCCCCTCAAGGACCCCCGCCTCGCCCTGGTCCCGGCCCGCCGCAGCGCCGACGTCCCCACGGCGATCGGCTGGACGGGCCCGGCACACCACGAGGGCGACACGGCCCGGCTCAGCGCGGTACTGCGCTCCTGGGAGGACCGCTTCGGCATACGGGTCGTGGCGCTCGGCTTCGATCACCTGCTGGTGTCGGTCGCCGCCCCGCCCACCACGACGGCCGACGCGGAGGCCGTGGCCGCCGAGCATTTCGCGTTCTGCCCGGACAACATCCGGCAGGGCGGCGACGCGGCCCTCAGGGAATACGCCGAGCGCCAGGTCCTCAACCAGCAGGCGTGGCACTTCTGGTGGGACTGAGCCCCTCCCCCAGCCTGCGCAGCCCCTCCGCGATCTCCTCCGGCGTCTGCGTCACGAAGCACAGCCGCAGGGTCGCACGGTCGGGGCTGCCGGCGTAGAAGGGGACGCCGGGCACGTAGGCCACGTTCTGCCGCACCACCTGCGGCAGCAGGGCCGTCGTGTCGTACGGCTCGGGCAGGCGGGCCCAGAGGAACATGCCGCCCTCGGGCCGGTTCCAGACCGACCCCTCGGGCAGCGCCCCGGCCAGCCCCGCGAGCATGGCGTCCCGGCGTTCGCGGTACACACGGGCGACGCGCGCGACATGGGCGTCGAGGTCGTGGTCGGCGAGGTAGCGGGCCGCGGCGAGCTGGTTGACGGTCGGGGTGTGCAGGTCGGCGGCCTGCTTGGCGACGGCACAGGCGCGCCGCAGTTCCCCGGGCGCCCGCAGCCAGCCCAGCCGCAGTCCGGGTGCCATGACCTTGGAGAAGCTGCCGAGCAGCACCGTCCGGTCCTCGGCACCCGGCTGGGAGGCGATCCACGGCACGCGCTCACCGTCGTAGCGCAGCTCTCCGTAGGGGTCGTCCTCGACGATCCAGAGCCCGAGCCGGGCGGCGATGGCGGCTACGGCGGTCCGCCGGCCGGCGGGCAGTGTCCGGCCGGTGGGGTTCTGGAAGGTGGGCACGGTGTAGAGCAGCTTGGGCCGCTCGCGCACGACGAGTTCCTCCAGCGCCTCGGGGTCGACGCCGTGCTCGTCGCCGGGCACGGCCACGACGCGCGCTCCGGCGAAGCCGAAGGCCTGAAGTGCCGCCAGATAGCAGGGGTTCTCGACGAGGACGGTGTCTCCGGGTTCGAGCAGTGCGGTGGCCAGGAGGGAGAGGGCCTGCTGGGAACCGGTGGTGACGAGCAGGTCGTCGGGGCCGGTCGGCAGGCCGCGCGCGGTCGTACGGGCGGCGAGCGCGTCCCGCAGCGTGGGCTCGCCCTCGGTCGTGGAGTACTGCAGGGCCCGCGCGGGCGCCTCGGTGAGCACCGTCCGGTACGCGGCCCCGATGCCCTCCGCGTCGAACAGCTCCGGCGCCGGCAGCCCGCCCGCGAAGTTGATCACCTCGGGGCGGGCGGTGACGGCCAGGATGTCCCGTACGGGCGAGCCGCCGACGGCCCGGGCCCGCGCGGCGAGCGGCGGCACGGCAGAGCGGTTGGGCAGGGGCTCGGCGACGGTCATGACACGGCTCCTTCGGCTGCGGTGACGCCTGGTGCCCCGCAGCCTAGGGAAATACTTGCCACCTACAAGAAGATTTCCGGGATCCGGACACCAGGGGGCACGGGGGCGCCGGTTGTGCTGATGGTGCCGGTGGTGCCGTTCTGCTGCTGGTGGTGCCGGTGGCCCGGACCGCGCTGATGGCCCTGATGGCCCCTGATGGCCCTGACGGCTCTGACGGCGCCGGTCAGCCCTTGGCTCCGATCGCGCCGTAGACGTTGATGTCCGCGTCCGTGACGTCGTTGATGTCGCGGTACCTCACCTTCTCGATCTCGTCGAGACCGGCGAGGAAGGACGCCTCGGGCTGCTCGGGGACAGGGGCCGCGTGGTCGGGCCGCCAGCGGTGCGCCGGGACGACGCCCGGGTCGGCGATCTCCAGCCGGCTCTCCGTGAAGAACCGCTCGACCTCCGCCCGGGAACGCAGCACGAAGGTGAACCCCCGCTCGGTGTAGGTCCGCTGGACCGCGCGGATGCTCTCGGGATTGAGGTCCTCGGTGAGATGACTGAGCACCAGCCGGCTGCCGGGGGGCAGCGCGTCGAGCAGCCCCCGCACCAGCGGGTACGCCTCCTCGTCCGCGACGAAGTGCAGGATCGCGACCAGGCAGAGCGCGACCGGCTGGTCGAAGTCCAGGGTCTTGGCGGCCTGTTCGAGAATGTGGGCCGGATCCCGCAGATCGGCGTCGATGTAGTCCGTACGCCCCTCGGGCCCGCTGGTCAGCAGGGCGCGTGCGTGCGCGAGCACGACCGGGTCGTTGTCGACATACACGACCCGTGCCGCGGGCGCGATCCGCTGCGCGATCTGGTGCACGTTCTCGGCGGTCGGCAGCCCGGTGCCGATGTCGAGGAACTGCCGGATGCCGTCCTGCTCCACCAGCGTGGTCACCGCGCGCCGCAGGAAGTCGCGGTTGTGCCGGACGTCGAGATACCCCCGCGGGTTGGCGGCGAGCGCGGCGGCGGCCGCGTCCCGGTCGGCGGGGTAGTGGTCCTTGCCGCCGAGGAAGACGTCGTAGACCCGCGCCGGATGCGCCTTGCTGCTGTCGATCCTCCTCCGCAGCTCGGCGGGATCCTGACTGAGCGCGTCACCGGACATGAACGTCTCCCTGAAGACTAGGTGGTTCAACAAGCAATCACATCGACGGTCAACAACCTAATGTCTCAAGCGACTTGATGGCGCCCGTTGCTCTATGACCGGCCCTTCAGGACTGGTCCGTGGTGCCCTCCTCGACCCACTTCTCGCCACCCAGCGGGAACTCGTACGCCGGGCGCCCGTTGTTGCCGCTCGTGCGGAAGGGCCGGCCCTTGTCGTTCACGATCAGCGTCCCGCTCCGGCTGCCACTGGACCAGCTCAGCTCCAGGTACCAGCTGACGTCGTACGCGGAGGCGTCGGCCGTGATGTAGTACGCCTCCGGGTCGGACTCGCTCACCTTGAACGGGAAGTCGGCGTGGCCCGCTTCGGGCACGAGGTCCGGGCGCGCGGCGTCGAGGGCCACCGTGAAGTACCGGGTCGGCATACCACCGCCGCAGCCCACGCCCGGATATCCCATCGCGTAGTCGTTCCAGGCGAGCGGCACCCGCTTCCCGGCCACACGGACCGTCAGGTCCTTGACGACCACGGTCTCCTTCCCGGTCCCCTGCACGGTGACCTTCAGGAACTGCTCCCCCGACGGCACCGCCCCCATCGCCGCCACCCAGCCGGGCGCGTCCTGCTCCAGCGGCGGCGGCACCACCCGCTCCGGCGGCAGATTCACCAAGTAGCGCTGGGAGCACGGATTCACCCAGGCGTGCGGTTGCGTGCTCACGGTGAGGGGGGCCGGGCCGGAGGCGGGCGCGGTGTCACGGCCCGGGCGGCCGGATCCGTGGGTGGGGGACGGCGACGCGGGGGACGCGGAGGCGGCACCCTTCGCCTTGTCCTTCCCCGCGTCCTTCTCCTTGCCGCCCTTGTTCTCGCTGCCGGCAGTGGAAGAACTTCCAGAGGGCGACACCGAGGCAGCCGTGTCACCGTCCGCGCGCCCGTCCCCGCCGGAGACCGCCGCCGGACCCCGACGCCCGTCGTCGTCCGCCCCGCCATCGGGAACGGCCACGGCGAGACCGACCCCGCCCAGCACCACGGCCATGGCGATACCGGCGAGGAGAGTACGGCGAGGGCGCCGGCCCGCGGACTCCCCGGCTTCGGCTCTCGCCGAGAGGGTCTCCGGCTCGGGCATGTCGTCGGCCGAGGCCTCCCCGCCCAAAGTAGGTGTGACGGCAGCAGAAGCCTCCGCACCCGAAGTCGGGGTGACGGCAGCAGAAGCCTCCGCGCCCGAAGTAGGTGTGACGGCAGCCGAGGCCTCCGCGCCCGCATCCGCAGAGACAGCGCCCGGAGACACCACGTCCGAAGCCGCAGGCTCAACCCCCGAAGACACCGCCTCCGAAGACCCACCGCCCCCCTTACGCCCCCGCCCGGCATCCGCCAGCACCCAACGCCGATGCAACTCGACGAGTTCCTCGCGCGACGCCTTGCACAATCGCGCGAGCCGCTCCACGGGCGCGTAGTCGGCCGGTACGGCATCCCCGTTGCAGTACC
Source organism: Streptomyces sp. NPDC033136 (assembly GCF_055578235.1). Lineage (NCBI taxonomy): Bacteria > Bacillati > Actinomycetota > Actinomycetes > Kitasatosporales > Streptomycetaceae > Streptomyces > Streptomyces sp. NPDC033136. The sequence goes on along the minus strand of NZ_JBVIPD010000035.1, from coordinate 20,499 downwards.
GGTGCAGCGTCGACGTACTCATGTGGAGCCGCTTGGCGAGCACCCCGTAGCTCAGCCCGGAGCGCTCCTTCAACTCCCCCAGCAACGCGGCGAATTCGGCCGCGGCCGTGCCTTCCGACACCTTTCCTCCATCCCCCATGCCCCGTTCCCCCGTTCCAGGGGACGGTCGTTTCCCCTGGTCAGCGCATATGTGGGCGTTCCAGCGTCCCTGATCGTCCGCCGGGTGTGGCGGCCGGGACGGATCACCGCACAAGCTCTGGTCATCAAAGCACGCCGCTCCCGGCACACCGGTCGAGCCACCCGCTCGGGCCTGCTTACCCACTGCCTTTGTCCGAAAGGAATCCCGCCATGCGCAAGCTCCACGCCCTCCCCGTAGCTCTCCTGGCCGCCCTCGCCCTCACGGCGTGCCAGGACGGCACGGGCACGAAAGACGAGGGCGCGGCCCAGTCGACGGGTTCGTCGGTCACGCCCGGCACGAGCGACGACGCCACCGCCCAGCCCACGCCCGCGCCCCCCGCCCGGTCCGCCACGGAGCCCATCAAGAACACCAACGGCGACACCGGCGGCTCCAAGAACACCGAGCAGGCCGGCACGCAGACCCGCGTCTCCTGCAACGGCTCGAACACCACCGTCACGGCCAAGCCGGTATCCCGGCCCCTCAACCACATGCTGATCACGGTCAGGAACACCGGCTCGAAGACGTGCGACCTCACCTACTACCCGGTGCTGCGCTTCGACGAGATGCAGTGGGTCCCGCAACCGATCGAGGAATCGAAGCCGCAGGCCGTGACGACCCTGGCTCCCGGGGAGTCCGGCTACGCGAGTGTCCTGCTGTCGGCGGCCGACGGCAGCGGCGACGGCGGCAGGACCGGCCGCAAGCTCACGGTCGGCTTCCAGGGCCGCACGCCGAACAGCAGCGGCGGCCCCTCCGCGATCCCGGCTCTGCCGGCCAAGGGCGTGTACTACGACAGTTCACTGTCGGCCACGTACTGGCTGCGGGACAGGGACCAGGCCCTGTCCTACTGAGCCGGGCCCACCGACCCGGCCTACTGATCCTTGAGCTTCTGGGCCACTTCGGTGGCCCAGTAGGTGAGGATGCTCCGCGCGCCGGCCCGCCGGATACCGGTGAGGCTCTCCATGATCGCCCGGTCCCGGTCGATCCAACCCTTCTCGGCGGCGGCCTCGATCATCGAGTACTCACCGGAGATCTGGTAGGCGGCGACGGGCACGTCCACGGCGTCCGCGACCCGGGCGAGGATGTCCAGGTAGGGCCCGGCCGGCTTGACCATCACCATGTCGGCGCCCTCCTCCAGGTCGAGGGCGAGCTCGCGCAGGGACTCGCGCACATTGGCGGGGTCCTGCTGGTAGGTCTTCCGGTCCCCCTGCAGGGAGGAGGCGACGGCCTCCCGGAACGGCCCGTAGAAGGCGGAGGCGTACTTCACGGTGTAGGCGAGGATGGCGACATCCTCCCGCCCGATCTGGTCCAGGGCGTCGCGGATGACCCCGACCTGCCCGTCCATCATCCCGCTGGGCCCGACCACGTGGGCCCCTGCGTCGGCCTGCACCTGGGCCATCTCCGCGTACCGCTCCAGGGTCGCGTCGTTGTCGACCCGGCCCTCCGCGTCGAGCACCCCGCAGTGCCCGTGATCGGTCGTCTCGTCGAGGCAGAGATCGGACATGACCAGCAGGTCGTCCCCGACCTCGGCCCGCACGTCCCGGAGGGCGACCTGGAGGATCCCGTCCGGATCGGTACCCGGCGTGCCGAGCGCGTCCTTCTTCGCGTCCTCGGGCACGCCGAACAGCATGATCCCGGAGATCCCCGCCGCGACGGCCTCCGCGGCGGCCTTCTTCAGACTGTCCCGGGTGTGTTGCACGACCCCCGGCATGGCCCCGATCGGCATGGGCTCGCTGACGCCCTCCCGCACGAAGGCCGGGAGGATGAGATCGGCGGGGTGCAGCCGGGTCTCGGCAACCATCCGACGCATGACGGGGTTGCTCCGCAAACGCCGCGGCCGGGAACCGGGGAAAGATCCGTACGTCGACATGACCTCTACGCTACGCCCGCCCGAAACCCACCGATACCGACGCACTGTCGGCGCACAGCGCCCCCGCCTGGCCACGCCCACCACCCCGCCATGCGCCCGCCACCCCCCGGGTTCATCCTGAGAACAAGAACAAGAACAAGAACGACGAACGACAAGAACAAGCACAGGGACAAGCACAGGGACAAGAGCAAGGACAAGCACCAGCACAAGGACCCCGACGGCCCTCCCTCCCCTCCCCTCGCCGCCGCCGTCCCTCCGTACCCGCCCCCACGGAGGACGCGATGACCGCCCCCCACCACACCCCCGACCTCTTCGCCCTCTCCGAGATGAACGGCCCCGTCCTGCGGCCCGGCGACCCCGCCTACGCCGACGAAGTCACCGGCTTCAACCTGGCCGCCCTCCACACCCCGGACGTGGTCGTGGGAGCCACCGGCCCCGACGACGTCGTCACAGCCATGCGCTGGGCGAACGCCACGCAGGCCCCCGTCGCCGTCCAGGCCACCGGCCACGGCGCCAACTTCCCCATCGAGCGGGGCCTTCTGATCAGCACGACCCGCATGACGGACGTCGAGGTGGACCCCACCACCCGCACCGCCAGGATCGCCGCGGGCGCGAAGTGGAGCCACGTCATGGCGGCCGGCACCCCCCACGGCCTGGCCGGTCTCTGCGGCACCTCGACGGACGCGGGGGTCATCGGCTACGTCCTCGGCGGCGGACTGCCGGTCCTCGGCCGCGCCTTCGGCTACGGCGCCGACCTGGTCCGCTCCTTCCAGGTCGTCACCCCGGACGGCCTCCTGCGCGAGACGGACCCCTGGCACGAGCCGGAACTGTTCTGGGCCCTGCGCGGCGGCAAGGGCAACGTGGGCGTGGTGACCTCACTGATCACCGAACTGCTCCCGCTCCCCCGCCTCTACGGCGGCGGCATCTACTGCCACGCCGCACACACGGAGGCCCTGCTGCACGCCTGGACGGACTGGACCCGCACCGTCCCGGACGAGATGTGCAGCATGTTCTCGGTCCTGCGCCTGCCGCCCATCCCCCAGATCCCGGAACCCCTGCGCGGCGGCTTCTGGGCCCGGGTCGCGATCGCCTGGCCGGGCGACACGGCCGAGGGCGAGGCACTGATCGCCCCGCTCCGGGAAGCCGCCCCGGTAGCCGTCGACCTGGTCGAGGAGATGGACCACGCGGCCCTGGACCGCATCCACATGGAACCCCAGGACCCGCTCCCGGCACGGGAGTGCTGCCTGCTCCTGCGCGACCTGCCTCCCGACGCCGTAGGCACGTTCCTGGAGCAGGTCGGTCCCTCGGCCGGCGTCGACCACCCACTGCTGGTCGCCTCGCTGCGCCACATGGGCGGCGCGCTGGCCCGCCCGGCCCCCGTCGAGGACGCCGTCTGCGCCCGCGACGCCCGGTACCTCATGGAGTCGGTCGGGATCATGCCCGCCCCACCCGTGGCCGAGGCGGTCGAACAGGCGACGCGCCGCCTCCACACCGCCATGGCCCCCTACGGCACCGGCCGCACCCTGGTCAACATCCACGGCACCCCGGGCGACGAACACGACATCGCCCGCGCCTGGACCCCGGAGGTCTACACCCGCCTACGCCACGACAAGGCCACCTACGACCCGGCGAACCTGCTCCGCTACGGCCACGCGGTGACTCCCGCGTGACCGCAGCCGGCAGGACTCGCCCGGATCTCAGGTCGTCGAACGCCTCCGCCGAGCCCCCGGCCGCCGCTCACTCGGCCGCGTCACCGGATCCCCGGCCTCCACAGCGGCGGCTCTCCGCTTCGCGCCGAAGTCGGCCAGCGCCTCGGCCAGCCTGTGCACGGACGGCTCCGGAGCCATCACGTCCACCCGGAGTCCGTGCTCCTCGGCGGTCTTCGCCGTGGCCGGGCCGATACACGCGATCACCGTCACGTTGTGCGGCTTGCCCGCGATGCCGACCAGGTTCCGCACGGTCGACGACGACGTGAACAGCACGGCGTCGAAGCCACCGCCCTTGATCGCCTCCCGGGTCTCCGCCGGCGGCGGCGAGGCCCGCACGGTCCGGTAGGCCGTGACGTCGTCGACCTCCCAGCCGAGCTCGATCAGCCCGGCGACCAGCGTCTCCGTGGCGATGTCGGCCCGCGGCAGGAACACCCGGTCGATCGGGTCGAAGACCGGGTCGTACGGCGGCCAGTCCTCCAGCAGCCCGGCGGCCGACTGCTCGCCGCTCGGCACCAGGTCCGGCTTCACGCCGAAGGCGATCAGCGCCTTGGCGGTCTGCTCGCCGACGGCCGCGACCTTGATGCCCGCGAAGGCACGCGCGTCGAGCCCGTACTCCTCGAACTTCTCCCGGACGGCCTTGACCGCGTTCACCGAGGTGAAGGCGATCCACTCGTAGCGGCCGGTCACCAGCCCCTTGACCGCCCGCTCCATCTGCTGGGGCGTGCGCGGCGGCTCGACGGCGATGGTCGGCACCTCGTGCGGCACGGCACCGTACGAGCGCAGTTGGTCGGAGAGCGACGCCGCCTGCTCCTTCGTGCGCGGCACGAGCACCTTCCAGCCGAACAGCGGCTTGGACTCGAACCACGCGAGCTGGTCGCGCTGGGCGGCGGCGGAACGCTCACCGACCACGACTATCACCGGCCGGCCGCCGTCGGGCGAGGGCAGCACCTTGGCCTGCTTCAGCGTCTGCGCGATCGTGCCGAGCGTGGCGGTCCAGGTGCGCTGCCGGGTGGTCGTACCGGCGACGGTGACCGTCATCGGGGTGTCCGGCTTGCGCCCGGCGGAGACGAGCTCGCCGGCCGCCGCGGCGACGGAGTCCAGCGTCGTGGACACGACGACCGTGCCGTCCGACGCCCCGACCTCCGTCCAGCAGCGGTCCGACGCCGTCCGCGCGTCCACGAACCGCACGTCCGCGCCCTGCGCGTCCCGCAGCGGCACACCGGCGTACGCGGGCACGCCGACCGCGCTCGCGATGCCGGGGACGACCTCGAAAGGCACCCCGGCGGCGGCGCACGCCAGCATCTCCTCGGCGGCGTACGTGTCGAGGCCCGGGTCCCCGGACACCGCACGCACGACCCGCCTGCCGCCCCGTGCGGCCTCCATGACAAGATGTGCGGCATCCCGCACCGCGGGGGCGGCGACGGCGGTTGACGTGCCGTCAACTACCGTCAGCTGGGGCGCTCCTGTGCCCGGCGCCGGCTCCTGGGAAGGATCCGTGTCGGTATGCACCTCGGAGACGCCCTGCCTGGCGTGCTGACGTACGACATCGAGCACTTCGTGCTCGGCGACGAGGACGTCCGCGGTCGCCAGCGCCTCGACAGCGCGCAGAGTCAGCAGTCCCGGATCTCCGGGTCCGGCACCGAGGAAGGTGACGTGCCCGTGTTCAGGACCGGCGGAAAGGGTGGTGGGGCTCAATGTGCTCGCTCCCCCATCAGACCGGCCGCGCCCTGGGCGAGCAACTCGGCCGCGAGTTCGCGACCGAGCGCCATTGCCCCGTCGTGCGTCTCGGGCACGGGACCGGTGGTGGACAACTGCACCGTCCGCGTGCCGTCGGTGGTACCGACGACGCCGCGCAGGCGCATTTCCTTGACAGTCTGCCCGCCGGCCTGGGGGTCCCCCCGCTCGAGCGGAGCCGAGGGTGGGGGAAGGTCGGCCAACGCCCCGACGGGGGCGCTGCAACCGGCTTCCAGGGCGGCGAGCAGTGACCGCTCGGCCGTTACGGCGATCCGCGTGAACGGGTCGTCGAGTTCGGCGAGCGCGGCGACGAGGTCCGCGTTGCCCGCGGCACACTCGATCGCCAGTGCCCCCTGGCCGGGGGCGGGCAAAACCGTGTCGACCGACAGGAAGTCGGTCACTTCGTCACCCCGGCCGATCCGGTTCAGTCCGGCGGCGGCGAGCACGACGGCGTCGAACTCACCGGACCGTACGTATCCGATCCGGGTGTCGACGTTGCCGCGGATCGGGACCGTAGCTATGTCCAGGCCGTGGCCGCGCGCGTACGCGTTGAGCTGGGCCATGCGGCGCGGCGAACCGGTGCCGATGCGGGAGCCGGAGGGCAGGTCGGTGAACTTCAGGGCGTCCCGGGCGACGATCACGTCCCGGGGGTCCTCCCGCATGGGCACGGCGGCCACGACCAGCTCGTCGGGCTGCGTGGTCGGCAGGTCCTTCAGGGAGTGCACCGCGAAGTCGACCTCGCCCTTGAGCAGCGCCTCGCGCAGGGCGGTCACGAACACGCCGGTGCCGCCGATCTGGGCGAGCGCCTCACGCGAGACATCGCCGTACGTCGTGATCTCCACGAGCTCGACGGGCCGTCCGGTCACCCGCCTCACGGCCTCGGCCACCTGTCCCGACTGGGCCATGGCGAGTTTGCTGCGCCGGGTACCCAGCCTCAGCGTCTTGTCGGTCATGCCGGGCCTCGGTCCTCTTGGGTGGTGCTGTCCTCGGCCCGGGAGACGGCGGCCACCGTCTCGGGGTCGAGGTCGAACAGGGTCCGCAGCGCGTCCGCGTACCCGGCGCCGCCGGGCTCGGCCGCGAGCTGCTTGACCCGTACGGTCGGCGCGTGGAGCAGCTTGTCCACCACGCGCCGGACGGTCTGGGTGATCTCCGCTCGGTGTTTGTCGTCGAGGCCGGGCAGCCGCCCGTCCAGCCGGGCGATCTCGCTGGCCACGACATCGGCGGCCATGGTGCGCAGGGCGACCACGGTCGGTGTGATGTGCGCGGCCCGCTGTGCCGCCCCGAAGGCGGCGACCTCGTCGGAGACGATACGCCTGACCTGGTCCACATCGGCAGCCATCGGAGCGCCCGCGGAGGCGTCCGCCAGCGACTCGATGTCCACCAGCCGTACCCCGGCCAGCCGGTGCGCGGCGGCGTCGATGTCCCGCGGCATCGCGAGGTCCAGCAGGAAGAGCACGGGGTCGGGGCGCTGCGGCTCCTCGGCCGGCTCGGGCCGGCGCCGCTCGGGGATGCGCCCGACGGTGGCGGCGGTCGCGGCGAGCGCGCCGATCAGCTCGGCATCGGCCCCGGGGCCGCGGCGGGCCGCGTCCCTGCGGTCGACACCGGTGCCCGCGGCCCAGGCGGCGTGCTGCTCCAGCGTGGCGGCGTCCATGCCGGCCACGGCGGCCTCGCCCATGACGGAAAAGCCGGGCTGTACGGCGGCCAGGTCGAGCGGGCAGTTCTCGTCGCTGCCGGCAGAGGCGGGCGCCTGCGGGGCCTGGCGGGGCTCCGCGGGCCGGTCGTCCTCGACTTCGGCGGCCCGCTGTCCGGTACGGCCCTCGATCGCGGTGGCGACCGACTCGGCCGTCAGGACCAGGCCCGTCGCGCCGGTGCAGGAGACGACGGCGTCGGCACGTGTCAGCTCGGCCGGCACCGCGTCCATCGGTACCGCGCGGGCCAGCACATCGGTGTCGTCGCCCTCGGAAAGGATCTGCGCCAGCCGCTCGGCGCGGTCGACGGTGCGGTTGGCGATCACGATCTCGGCGACCCCGGCCCGCGCGAGCGTCGCCGCGGCCAGGGAGGACATCGACCCGGCCCCGACGACCAGGGCCTTCTTGCCCCGGGACCACTCCTGTACGTCGCCGCCCCGCGCCAGCTGCTCCAGGCCGAAGGTGACCAGGGACTGACCGGCGCGGTCGATGCCGGTCTCGGAGTGCGCGCGCTTGCCGACCCGCAGGGCCTGCTGGAACAGGTCGTTCAGGAGGCGGCCCGCGGAGTTCAGCTCCTGCGCCCGGGCCAGGGAGTCCTTCATCTGGCCGAGGATCTGGCCCTCGCCGACGACCATCGAGTCCAGCCCGCACGCCACCGAGAACAGGTGGTGGACGGCCCGGTCCTCGTAATGCACGTAGAGATAGGGAGTGAGCTCCTCGAGGCCCACCCCGCTGTGCTGGGCGAGCAGCGTGGACAGCTCGGCGACACCGGCGTGGAACTTGTCCACGTCGGCGTAGAGCTCGATGCGGTTGCAGGTGGCGAGCACCGCCGCCTCGGTCGCCGGTTCGGCGGCGACTGTGTCCTGGGCCAGCTTGACCTGCGCGTCCGCGGTGAGCGAGGCCCGCTCCAGGACGCTGACCGGGGCGCTGCGGTGGCTGAGTCCGACGACGAGGAGGCTCATGCCGGCATCACGGCGGGCATGTCCCCGTCGGGCCCCTGGTCGGCGGAGTCGCTGCGGGCGGCGGTGGCCGGGACGCCGTCGGAGGCGGCGGCCCCCTCGCCGGCCTTGCGCTGCTCGTGGAAGGCGAGGATCTGCAGCTCGATGGAGAGGTCGACCTTGCGCACGTCGACGCCGTCGGGGACGGACAGCACGGTCGGCGCGAAGTTCAGGATGGAGGTGACACCGGCGGCCACGAGCCGGTCACAGACCGCCTGGGCGGCACCGGCGGGGGTGGCGATGACGCCGATGGACACGCCGTTGTCCTGGATGATCTTCTCCAGGTCGTCGGAGTGCTGCACGGGAATGCCGGCGACGGGCTTGCCCGCCATGGCCGGGTCGGCGTCGATCAGCGCGGCGACCCGGAAGCCGCGGGAGGCGAACCCGCCGTAGTTGGCGAGGGCGGCGCCGAGGTTGCCGATACCGACGATGACGACCGGCCAGTCCTGGGTGAGCCCCAGTTCGCGGGAGATCTGGTAGACGAGATACTCGACGTCGTAGCCGACACCCCTGGTCCCGTAGGAGCCGAGGTACGAGAAGTCCTTGCGCAGCTTCGCGGAGTTGACCCCCGCGGCGGCCGCGAGCTCTTCGGAGGAGACCGTGGGAACCGAACGCTCCGACAACGCGGTCAGAGCGCGGAGGTACAGCGGAAGCCGGGCGACGGTGGCCTCGGGAATCCCTCGGCTGCGGGTCGCCGGTCGGTGAGTTCGGCCAGTTGCCACGGTGCTCCTGCGGGTAGAGCGGGGCTGTAGGCGGTCATACGTCCCTACATGACCGCCCCGTCGAAAGCAGGCTATGTCTTTGTGAACGCGTGCACAAAGATGGTGTCCGATTTGCCCGCCCAACGTGACCGGGCTCACGCGCCCCCGGCGCACGCCCGGGGAACCGGCGCACAGGCGCCGCCGTTCCTTGCCTTCTGGGGGCAAAACCGCACCCTCTCCTCTGTGCATCCCGCCCCCGAGACCAGTCACCGTCGATCCTAAGCGACCCGGCGGCCGCTTTGGACTGGTCGGTCAGTCGTCTCGGCGGCCGGGATCAGTCGGTCAGGGCCTTGCGCAGGCGGTCCTCGTTCACGCGCCAGAACGTGTGCTGCCTGCCGTCGACCAGCACGACCGGGATCTGCTCCCAGTACTGGTCGTGCAGTTCCCGGTCCTCGGTGATGTCCTTCTGCTCCCAGGGGACTCCCAGATCGCCGCACACTTTCTCCACAACGACCTGTGCGTCATCACACAGATGACAGCCGGGTTTGCGGATCAGCGTGACGAGCCGGTCCCGAGGGGGCCTGCGACGGAAGAGAGGGCTCATGTCGGCCATTGTCGCGCGCTCGTGAACGAGGGGAACCCCCACGGAAGCGCCAGGGGACGCGTCGACCGCGTCCGTCCCGGCCGGCATCTTTAACGACACGCTCGCCGAGAGTTCACAGGCTCCGAACCTCTCCGCTCCGGAACCCCCGAACAGACTGGCTATGCTCACGCCATGGCCGCTCTAGGATGGCTCACTCCCCGTAGGCGCTCCGCCACGGCGCGGAGCGTATTGGCAGGCGAGGCCTCGGCGGAGGCAGCCCGCAAGTCCTCGCAGGAAGCCGCCGGCACGACCGAGGAACCGCAGTTCCCGGTGCACGGCGACGACCAGGCCGCTGCCTTCTTCGACCTGGACAACACCGTCATGCAGGGCGCCGCCCTCTTCCACTTCGGGCGCGGCCTGTACAAGCGGAAGTTCTTCGAGACACGCGAACTCGCGAGGTTCGCCTGGCAGCAGGCCTGGTTCCGGCTGGCCGGGGTCGAGGACCCCGAACACATGCAGGAGGCCCGCGACTCGGCCCTGTCCATCGTCCAGGGCCACCGCGTCGCCGAACTCCAGTCGATCGGCGAGGAGATCTACGACGAGTACATGGCGGAGCGCATCTGGCCCGGCACCCGCGCCCTCGCCCAGGCCCACCTGGACGCCGGCCAGAGGGTGTGGCTGGTGACGGCCGCCCCCGTGGAGATCGCCCAGGTCATCGCCCGCCGCCTCGGCCTGACCGGCGCCCTCGGCACGGTCGCCGAGTCCGTCGACGGCGTCTACACCGGCAAACTCGTCGGCGAGCCGCTGCACGGCCCCGCGAAGGCCGAGGCGGTCCGCGCCCTGGCCGCCGCCGAGGGTCTGGACCTCGGCCGCTGCGCCGCCTACAGCGACTCGCACAACGACATCCCGATGCTGTCCCTGGTCGGCCACCCCTACGCCATCAACCCGGACTCCAAGCTGCGCAAGCACGCCCGCCGGCTGGACTGGCGCCTGCGCGACTACCGCACCGGCCGCAAGGCGGCCAAGGTCGGCATCCCGGCCGCGGCGGGTGTCGGCGCGGTGGCCGGAGGCACGGCCGCCGCCATCGCCCTGCACCGCCGCCGCCGCTGACGCCGGCGTCAGCGGCGGCGGGCGGCGGGCGGCGGGCGGCGGTGCGGCGGCGCCGACGACCCGATCAAACCGGGACACCGATGTTTACGGGATGACAAACCCCGTAAATCCAACTGGCGTACCCCCACAACCCCGTATCCAGTCCTCTTGGCTGGACACGGCCACAACACGCCCCGGACCCCACCCCGAAGCGAACCTTTCCGATCAACAACCGTGCACGTTCCGGCACTTGATCCGGCGTCAATCGGTTACGGAAGCGACGTAATCGATGATTTGAGCAACTCGGTGTAGCAGTGCCTGTACGAAGCGTTATTCTCCTCAGACGCAATCCGGTACCCCTCCGTCGCTACGACGGGTGAAAGGTCCCGTACTGCACGTGATGGAAGCTCTGCCTCTGGGAGTCCCGTGTACCCACACGTCGGGGTTGACGCCTCGGGCCTGGCTACGCTGCGCGCAACGGTCCTCGACCTGTTGCGCGGCTTCGTCCCCACCGCGTACGCCGTCCCCGCCTTCGCCGCCGCCGCGCCCGTCGGCCCGTGCTACGCGCTGGCCGACGGCAGCGCCGCGGTCGGCAGACGAGGCCGCCCGTCCGGGGCGGCCACCGCCCGCCGGCCCGCGGCGGACAGCGACAGCGCCCGGATGATGGACCTCGTGGAGCGCGCCCAGGCCGGCGAGGCCGACGCCTTCGGCCGCCTCTATGACCAGTACAGCGACACCGTCTACCGGTACATCTACTACCGGGTCGGAGGAAAGGCGACCGCCGAGGACCTCACCAGCGAGACCTTTCTGCGTGCCCTGCGCCGCATCGGCACCTTCACCTGGCAGGGCCGCGACTTCGGCGCCTGGCTCGTGACCATCGCCCGCAACCTCGTCGCGGACCACTTCAAGTCCAGCCGCTTCCGCCTCGAGGTCACCACCGGCGAGATGCTCGACGCCAACGAGGTCGAGCGCTCCCCCGAGGACTCCGTCCTGGAGTCCCTCTCCAACGCCGCCCTGCTCGACGCCGTACGGCGGCTCAACCCTCAGCAGCAGGAGTGCGTGACGCTCCGCTTCCTCCAGGGCCTCTCCGTCGCCGAGACCGCCCGGGTGATGGGCAAGAACGAGGGCGCCATCAAGACCCTCCAGTACCGGGCCGTCCGCACCCTCGCCCGGCTCCTCCCGGAAGACGCCCGCTGACTCCCCGCACACTCGGCGACACTCAACTCACTTTCCGTGAAAGTCCGTTGACTTCGGCATCCGATCATCCGGCGTCCGTAACCCAAGTGCCGCGCCGCTCGTTGTGCGGGATGCAGGCTCCCTGTGGTCACCCCCTGGCCGACTTCGATCACTCGATCGTGTGCTTGTAGTCAGGGTGTGGAACCCTCAGGACCCCCTGGGGAGTCGACCGTCATGACGAGAGGAGGTGCCGCCAGTGATCGCGAACGTATCGGCGCACCGGCGGGCGAACGCCTTCGCCCAGGCCTTGGAGGAGCAGTCCGAGCAGGGCACGGCGGCCGAGCAGTCCGAAGGTTCGCCGCCGGCCCCGCCGGCCGCGGAACCGACCGAGGGAGCGCGCCTGCTGGTGCTCGCCTCCGGGCTCGGCGCGCTGCCCAAACCGGAGCTCGACCCGGAGGTCAAGGTCGTCCAGCGGGCCCAGCTGGTGGCCGCGTTCGAGGCCATGCTCCAGGAGGGCACCGCCGGAGGCGGGGCGACGGACCGTGCGGTCCCCGAGCAGCGCTCCCCCCGGGCCCGCGGCGCCCACCGCGCGAGCTCGCTGAAGAAGTTCCGGCCGCGATCCCGCCTGGCCAAGGGCCTCACCGCGGGCGGACTCAGCGTGGGCGTGGCCGCGAGCGCCTTCGGCGGGGTCTCCGCCGCCAGCTCGGAAGCCCTGCCCGGCGACTCGCTCTACGGCCTCAAGCGCGGCATCGAGGACGTCAAACTCGGCCTCGCCGACGGGGCCGACGAGCGCGGCCGGGTCTACCTCGACCACGCCTCCACGCGCCTCAGCGAAGCCCGCCGCCTGATGGAGCGCGGCCGCAGCGGCCCCCTGGACCACGAGTCCCTCGGCGAGATCCGCCGCGCCCTGTCCGGCATGCGGCACGACGCGTCCGAGGGCCACCGGCTGCTAAGCGAGGCGTACGAGCGCGACCCGGACTCGCTGGGCCCCATCCAGGCCCTGTCCGCGTTCTCCCGCTCCCACCGCGCGGCCTGGGGCGAACTGCGCGAAAGGCTCCCCGTCCAGCTCGGGGACGTCAGCGAGCAGGTGTCGTCGGTGTTCGACGCCATAGAGGAGGACGTCGCCCCGCTGCGTTCCCTGCTGCCCGAGCCCCCGGCCAGGGTCGGTGGCGACGGCAACCGGCAGGACGCCTCCGAGTCGGCTCCCGGCGGCTCCTCCGCCACCGACCGCTCGACCCGCCCCAGCGACAGCGGCGACAGACGCGGCGACGAGGGCAGCACCGGCAGCGGCAGCCCCAGCCGCTCGGCCGGCTCCGGCAGCGAGAGCGACGGCCTGCTCGGCGGCAACACCGGCGGACTCCTCGACCCGCCGAAGGACAGCGAGGCCAGCCCCTCCCCGTCGGCGGACGGCACCACACCCACCCCCGAGCCGGATGTGACGCTCCCGCCGCTCCTGCCGGGCCTGCTGCCCGGGCTGGGTATCGACAGCGAGGACGCCGACTAGGCGGACGGCGGTACGACAGTGGGGGCACCCCGAAAGGGTGCCCCCACTGTCGTACGCACGCGGGACGGGAATCAGAAGAAGACCGACCGCCGCTGCACCAGCAGCTTGTACAGGGTGTGCTGGATCTGCTCCCTGACCTGGTCGGTCAGGTTGAACATCAGCATGGGGTCCTCGGCCGCCTCCGGCGGATAGCCGTCCGTGGGGATGGGCTCGCCGAACTGGATCGTCCACTTGGTCGGCAACGGAACCGCGCCGAGCGGCCCGAGCCAGGGGAAGGTGGGCGTGAGCGGGAAGTAGGGGAAGCCCAGCAGCCGGGCGACCGTCTTGGCGTTGCCGATCATCGGGTAGATCTCCTCGGCCCCGACGATCGAGCAGGGGATGATCGGCGTCCCGGCGCGCAGGGCCGTGGAGACGAAACCGCCGCGGCCGAAGCGCTGCAGCTTGTAGCGGTCCGCGAAGGGCTTGCCGAGGCCCTTAAAGCCCTCCGGCATCACCCCGACCAGTTCGCCCTGCTCCAGCAGCCGGGACGCGTCCTCGGCACACGCCAGGGTGTGGCCGAGCTTGCGGGCCAGTTCGTTGACCACCGGCAGCATGAACACCAGGTCGGCGGCGAGCAGCCGCAGATGCCGCTCCGCCGGATGGTTGTCGTGCACGGCGACCTGCATCATCAGGCCGTCCATCGGCAGCGTCCCGGAGTGGTTGGCGACGATCAGGGCGCCGCCCTCGGACGGGATGTTCTCGATGCCCTTCACCTCGACCCGGAAGTACTTCTCGTACAGCGGGCGCAGCAGGGACATCAGGACCTGGTCGGTGAGCTCCTCGTCGTAACCGAAGTCGTCGACGTCGTAGTCACCGGTGAGACGGCGGCGCAGGAAGGCCAGGCCGCCCGCGATCCGCCGCTCCAGACCGTTCTGGCCGTCCTGGCCGTCCTGGGGCCGCTGCGGCGGCCGCTCCTCGGAAGTCACAGGAACATCATCCTGCGGAACGCCCCTGGTGGGCAGGGGCTGCACCTCGCCGACCGGCGCGGACTCCGTGCCCGGGCGCCGGTTTCCCGTGCTCCGCCGCCGCTGGGGACGCTGCGCCGCGCTCCCCCGGGACCGGTCGTCGTCGAACGGAATGACCTTGGCATCCGCCATCGTTGATGCGCTCCTCAGTTGGCGCTCTGCGTCGGGGGGTGGCCGCCACCCGCGAGGGGCAGCGCGGCGATCCGGTCGACGGCCCCCGCGAGGGCCTCCGGCGGAAGAAGCCCGGGCCCTTGGCTGCGGGCGAAGTCCGCGAACGTCTCCGCGGTCGTGTACTTGGGCTGGAATCCCAGCGTCTCGCGCATCTGGCCCGTCGCCACGACCCTGCCGTGGGTGAGCAGCCGGATCTGCTCGGGCGAGAAGTCCGTCATGCCCAGCGTACGCACCAGCGATCCGGCCCAGGTGACGGCCGGGAGCAGCAGCGGCACGGTGGGGCGACCGAGGCGCCGGGAGCACTGGGAGAGCAGCAGCACGCCGTCGCCGGCGATGTTGAAGGTGCCGCTGTTCAGCGTGCCCCGCCGGGGTTCGTGCGAGCCGATCCGCAGCACCTCGATCACGTCGTCCTCGTGCACGAACTGCAACCGTGGGTCGTAGCCGAACACGGTCGGCAGCACCGGCAGCGAGAAGTACGAGGCGAGCGGGGTCTCCGCCGTCGGGCCCAGGATGTTGGCGAACCGCAGCACGCACACGGCCACGTCGGGCCGGCGGCGCGCGAAGCCGCGGACATAGCCCTCGACCTCGACGGTGTCCTTGGCGAATCCGCCGCTGGGCAGGGACTTGGGCGGGGTCGTCTCGGTGAAGACGGCCGGGTCACGGGGCGCGGAGCCGTAGACGTTGGTGCTGGACTTCACGACCAGCCGCTGCACGGTCGGGGACTTCTGGCAGGCCCCGAGCAACTGCATGGTGCCGATGACGTTGGTCTCCTTCAGGGAGGCCCGGTTGCCGCTGCCCAGCGGCGTGCCCGTCACGTCCAGGTGGACGATCGTGTCGGCGCCGGTCTCGGCGAGCACCCGCGCGATCGTGGGCTGCCTGATGTCGGCCTGGACGAAGTCCGCACCGCCCAGATGGTGCTCGGGCGGCACCGCGTCCACGGCGACGACCCGGTCCACCTCGGGGTCTCGCTGGATCCGCCGGACGAACCGGCCACCCAGCTGACGGGCCACTCCGGTCACGAGCACGACCTTGCCCAAGATCAGCGCCTTCCTTCCCGAACCTCGTTCCCCGCCGCGTTCCCCCGTGGGGCCAACTTAGCGGGTTGCCGTCGCGCTGTGACGACCGCCCGAAGCGCGAAGTGACCGAAGCCGGCCGGACGCGGGAGCGGATACGCGTGTGGCCCCCCACCCGTGAGTGGAGGGCCACAGCAACGCTCTCGCGGCGTCCGCGTCGCGAACCTACTTCTTGTTGCGACGCTGAACGCGCGTGCGCTTGAGCAGCTTGCGGTGCTTCTTCTTCGCCATCCGCTTGCGCCGCTTCTTGATAACAGAGCCCACGACTACCCTCGCTCACTTCTCATCACTCGGTGCTGGGCGCCGGGGCCCACACGACCTACGAGGGGCCAGCCTACCCGCCCGAGCGCTGAGGTCGTAATCGAGGGGGCCAGGGTGATCCCGAGTGCCCTGTGAGGGATCACCCCGCCCCAGCCGTCAGGCGGTTTCCACCCCCACATAACTCTCGCGGAGGTACTCGTGAACCGCTTGCTCCGGGACGCGGAAGGACCGCCCCACACGGATCGCGGGCAGATGACCGCTGTGCACCAGCCGGTACACGGTCATCTTCGACACTCGCATCACCGAGGCGACTTCCGCCACGGTAAGGAACTGAACCTCGTTCAGAGGCCTCTCGCCAGCTGCAGCCATGACACACCTGAACCTTCCGCACTCGACGGCCACCGGCTTCCCCTTCCGGTGACGCTTCGTCGCTGCGTGCTCACTCCCCAATGTAGGGGCGGGTGATGCGAGTGGGGAAGAGGTGCACCCATCGGCGGCCTACTGTGACAGACACGCCCGATTGAGTACGTAGCGGGTAAGCGGCAGGTAGTAATCGGACCGCACACCGTCATCAAGTGGAACGGCGACGGACACGGCCCCCTCGGCCTCCCCCACGAACAGCGCCGGGTCGTCCGTATCCGCCGGCCCGATGGCCTCGAACCCCAGCTGACCTGCTCCGCAGACCCACCCGTGGTCCCCGATCACCAGCTCGGGAAGGGGCCCACCGGCCTCCGCGGCGGCGGCCAGCACGGTACGAACAGGGAGAGGTGAGTGCGTATGTGCGCCGGGCTCACAACCGGGGCGTTCCGTACCGGGGGACCGCACCAGCGCGACTCCTCGTACGTACTCGAGGTTGTACGTGCGTAGACCGAACCGGGTCGTTATGTCGACACAGCGACCCTGCGCGGGGGTGAGGACGGTACACCCCGCCGCCGACAGCGCGTCTGCCAGAGCGGCGTAGAAACCGAGCAGCCGGTGCGGGTGCCCGGTGCCGAGGAGCACGGGAGCACCCCGCCGGGCGGCAGCGCCGAGACGGTCCGCGAAGGCGTCGAGCGCGGCCACGGTCCGCCGCGGGTCGATCACGTCCTGTCCAGAGGTCCGCCGGGCATCGGCCGAGACCCCGCACCGGTCGGCCATCAGCTCGAGCAATTCCCGCTGGTTCCAGGCACCTTCGGGATCGATGCCGAGCAGCACCCGGGGGTCCCGGGCGGCGAAGAGCCGGTAGCTCCGCAGGCTCTCCTCCCGGGAGGTCGCCACGGTCCCGGCGAGCCGTGCGCCCACCAGGTGCGCACGCAGGGCTTCGGGGGTCAGCACGAGGAAATCGTGCGCGACGGGGGTCCCACCTGTCCCGGGAACGGGCGAACACCGCACAGTCGGCCTACGGCGGGCGTCGGGCAGGGGGCGGGCAGGCGTCTCGCGCCGAGGCGGGCAGGCGTCTCGCGCCGAGGCGGGCAGACGTCTCGCGCCGAGAGCGGGCCTCGCGCCGAGGCCCGGCGGCGCGCTCAAGACAGGCGTCGTACTCAAGACAGGTTCCCGCCCACGGCAGACGCAGGCCTCACTCAGGCCTCAGGCAGGCCTCAGGCAGGCCCGCGTCACGCCAGCAGCCCCCGCAGCGGGAACACCGCCCGCCGAGCCGCCAGCACCGCCTGGTCCAGCCGGTCCGCGGGGTCGTAGCCCTCCTCCCAGCCGGGGAAGGCCACCGGCCAGCGCCCGTCCGTCATCCGCGCCGGAGCCAACTGCCGGGTCCTGGCGAACACTTCCTGCCGCCACGCCTCGGGGATCACCGCCTCGGGCTCCACGGCCCGCCCGGCCGCGATCGCGACCAGATGCGTCCACGACCGCGGTACGACCTCCACCACGGCGTAGCCGCCCCCGCCCAGGGCCACCCACCGCCCGTCGGCGTACTCGTGCGCCAGGTCGTGACAGGCCAGCTGCACCGACCGCTGCGCGTCCAGCGACACCGCCAGGTGCGCCAGCGGATCCTCGAAGTGCGTGTCGGCCCCGTGCTGCGTCACCAGCACCTGCGGCCGGAAGTCCGCGATCAGCTCCGGCACGACCGCGTGGAACGCCCGCAGCCACCCGGCGTCCCCGGTCCCGGCCGGCAGCGCCACGTTCACCGCCGAGCCCTCCGCCGAGTCCGCCCCGGTCTCCTCCGGCCACCCGGTCTGCGGGAACAACGTCCGTGGATGCTCGTGCAGCGAGATCGTCAGCACCCGCGGGTCCTCCCAGAACGCCGCCTGCACCCCGTCCCCGTGATGCACGTCGACGTCGATGTACGCGACCCGCTCGGCCCCGAGCTCCAGCAGCCGGGCGATGGCGAGCGAGGCGTCGTTGTAGATGCAGAACCCGGACGCGCCGCCCGGCATCGCGTGGTGCAGCCCGCCCGCGAAGTTCACCGCGTGCAGCGCCTCACCCCGCCACACCGCCTCCGCCGCGCCCACCGACTGCCCAGCGATCAACGACGACGCCTCGTGCATCCCGGCGAACGCCGGATCGTCCATCGTTCCCAGCCCGTACGACTGGTCCGCCGCCCCCGGATCCGCCGACGCGGCCTTGACCGCCTCGATGTAGTCCTCCCGGTGGACGAGCCGCAGCGTCGACTCCCCGGCCGCCTTCGCGGCGACCACGTCCATCTCCCGGTCCAGTCCGAAGGCGTCGACCAGCCTCCGGGTCAGGGCGAGCCGGACGGGGTCCATCGGATGCCCCGGACCGAAGTCATAGCCCGTTACTGCCTCGTCCCACATCAGCTGTGCGCGGCCGCTCATGCCCGCCACCGTATCGGTCCGGTTGAGCCGCGAACGACCGGGCGTACACCAGCGTCACCAGCACCAACACCATCGGCACGAGCATGGCCCCGCGATAGCTCCACGTGTCCCCGAGCGCCCCGACCAAGGGCGAACCGATCAAAAAGCCCACATAGTTGAAGACATTCAGCCGCGCCACGGCGGCGTCCGAAGCCCCGGGGAACAGCCTCCCGGCCGCCGCGAACGTCTGCGGCACCAGCACACACAGCCCGAGCCCCAGCAGCGTGAACCCCAGCATCCCGACCCACGCCCCGGGCGCCGCCGCCACCACGGCGAACCCACCCGCCGCCACCAGCGCCCCGCCCCGCACGACCGCGACCGCCCCGAACCGGCGCACCCCGAAGTCCCCGATCGTCCGCCCCAGCAGCGTGGTGACCATGTACACGTTGTACGGCACCGTCGCCATCTGCTCCGAAGACCCGAGCACGTCCTGCAGGTACTTCGCGCTCCAGTTGGAGACCGTCGAGTCCCCGATGTAGGCGACCGTCATCACCAGGCACAACGGCAGCAGCAACTTGAAGGCGACGGCCTGGCCCTCGCCCGCCTTCTTCTCCACCACCGGCGCCGCATCCCCGTCGTCGGCGTACCACCGGCTGCCCACCAGCACCGCCGGCAGCAGTACCGCCACGACCGGCAGGTACGACACCCACAGCGCCAGCTCCCAGTGCGCCCCCACCCACGCCAGTGAGGCCCCGACGATCCCGCCCAGGCTGTAGGCCGCGTGGAAGCTGAGCATGATGCTGCGCCCGTATGCCCGCTGCAGGCTCACTCCGAGCATGTTCATCGACGCGTCCAGCACCCCGACGGCGACCCCGAACGCCGCGAGCGCGATGGCCAGTTCCACCATCCGCTCCCCGGCCCCGACCCCGAGCAGCGCCAGCAGCACCACGGGCTGCGACCACCGCAGCAGCCGGCTCGGCCGCACCCGCTTCACCAGCCGCTCGGTGGTCACACTCCCGACCCCGGCGAGGATCGGCACAGCGGCCAGGAAGGCCGGCAGCAGCGCGTCGGAGACCCCGTACCGGTCCTGGATGGCGGGAATCCGCGTCACGAGCAGAGCGAAGGCGACTCCCTGGACCAGGAAGCCGAACGCCAACGACGCTCTGCCGCGCCGCAGTACATCAGTCATGGCGGCGAGCGTAGAGCCCAGACCTACCCATGGGTAGATCCAGCCAAAGATGAATTTGGTTCAGCTTCTACGTACTCACATGAGCAGGCCGGGCAGTTCCGCCATGTCGGAGAAGAGCCGCCCGGCCCCGGCCAGCCGCTCCGCCGGCGTCATGGCGGTGAACCCGTACACGTCCATCCCCGCCGCGACCGCCGCCCGCACCCCCAGCGGACTGTCCTCGACGACGACACACCGCTCCGGCGCGACCCCCAACCGCTCGGCCGCGTACAGGAACAGATCGGGAGCCGGCTTCCCCCTCCCCACATCCTGCGAGCTGAAGATCCGCCGGTCGTCGAACCACCGGTCGAGCCCGGTCGCCCGATGCCCCACCCGGATCCGCTCATGACTCCCGGACGACGCCACGCAGTACGGCACGGAGTCGGCGGCGAGCTTCTGCAGGACCTCCTCGACGCCGGCCACCGGCTTCAAGTCCCGCTCGAAGGCCGCGAAGACCCGAGCGTGGAACACGTCGTCGAAGTCCACCGGCAGCCGCTGCCCGGTCCGCTCCGCCACGAGGTCGTGTACGCGGTGCATGGCGGCGCCCATGTAGTCGCGCAGGGACTCCTCGTAGGACGTCGGGTGCCCGAGCTCGGTCAGATAGGCGGCCAGGTGCCGGTTGGAAATGGGCTCACTGTCGACGAGGACACCGTCGTTGTCGAAGATCACGAGGTCATAGCGCATGGCTCGACCCTAAATGCAGAAAACCCCCGCATCCGAAGATGCGGGGGTTTTCCCAAAAATTGTTCGGCGGCGTCCTACTCTCCCACAGGGTCCCCCCTGCAGTACCATCG
>NZ_JBVIPD010000034.1:0-62188 GCF_055578235.1 Streptomyces sp. NPDC033136 | reverse complement strand
CACGCTCGCGCAGTTCGTCGGGGTACTTACGGGGAGCAGCCATGATCGGCATCCTTCCGGGTCTTCGATGTCTCCATCAAACCCGGGGCGGTTCAGTCTGTTCGGCTGCCGCCTGCTGTTGGGCGTGCTGGCGGGTGCGGTGCCAATGCATCGCGTAGGCGACCGCGGTGAGCGCCACGTCCAGCAGCATTGCCAGTCCGGCGCCGTCCCCGTGCGGTACCGGGTCCTTCCAGATCGCCGTTGGACGGCGCGGATGTCGTGGTCGCGGCGGGGGCGGCGGCCGTCCTGGCGGACGAGGGTGGCTGCGATGTGGATGTGGTCGTCGGCGTGCCGTACGGCGACCCAGCGGCAGGCGTCGGTGTCTCCGGCGGGGGCGATACCGGCGGCAGCCACGATCCGGCGGGCGATCTCCGCCCATTGGGCATCGGACAGGATCGGGTCCTCGCGGGCGGCACGGACCGGGCAGTGCCACACCGTGGTCTTCGGAGCCCGGCGGCCGAGCATGGCCACCGGCTGGTCGAGCTGTGTGTGGAGCTGCTTTTCCACCTCTTTGGGGTCACGGTGCGGGCTGCGGCCGGGGTCTGGGGCGAAGGCGTTCCAGGAGGCGACAAGGTGCGGATCAATGTGCTCGTTGGCGGTGCCTTTGCCGAAGAGGTAGGCGATCAGGCGGCGGGTACTGCCCTTGCCGGTGATGATCTTCGGTATCACCGGCTCACCGACCCTCGGTGACCTGGGCGATGGCAGTGTCCAGCTCGGCAATCGACGCCTCGACGCGATCGAGGAGCCGGTGGACGGTGTCGGGCTGGGGCCAGGTGCCGTCCTTGTTGAGGTGCCAGGTGAGCTGGTTGAGGTTGTTGCCGATGCCGGCGAGCTGCCTGTTGGCGGCCATCAGCACCTGAACCATGGCGCGATAGTCGGCGACCGCTGCCGTGGGATCCTCGGCGCGGGCGGCGGCGAGCGATGCCTCGGCGACGTAGCCACCGGGTTTCATGCGGCTGAGTGCGGCGGCGTGCTCGACTTCGGCGAACTCGCTGTCGCTGTAACGGGGGTGGACGCGGTGTTCGCGCAGGCGCGGCTGACGCAGGCGGCGTCGCGTCGTGGGCGTCTGTGCGGTGTGCGGCGATGGTGTGGTGGCTCCCGTATCGGTCGGCTCCCCCGGGCCAGCCGACTCCGGTGCTCCCTCGGCGCCGGATGCCTCCGCCCCCTCTGGGGCGGAGGCCGGGTAAGGACTCCTTACCCGACAACTTGCTGCGCTGTCTGAGGCTGAGGTGGTGTGCATCTGCTGCTGAGCTGTGGGGAGTTCGTGGTGCTGTTCGTGCATGGGGGTACTCCGGTGGCGAGGGGAGGGAGGTGTGTCACGTGTGTCGCATCCGTCCCATGCCTGGTCAGGACAGGTACGGACACTCGGTCAGGTACGGAGAAGTCCGTCCCGGCGAGAGCATCCGTCCCCGCGCTGACCTGCGCGGGGACGGATGCGACGCCGAGATACGGCCCCAGGGGAGGCGGGTCAGCGGGCGCGTTTGGGGCCGGCGGGGCTGCCGGGCGGGCCGATGGGCAGCGAGCCCGCCGGGGCGGCGGGCGGCTTGCCCTGGGCCGGGCGCGCGGGCGTGGCGTCGTGGGTGGGGGCAGGCGCCGTCTCGGCGAGGTCGGGGCAGTGTCGGGCCCAGCTGTCGAGGAACCTGTTACGGGCGTACCCCTTGGCCTGCCTGCCCTTGTCGAACCGGTAGTTGGCCGGACGGATATCGAAGTCCCGCAACATTCTGACCAGGTAGTAGGCGTTGAGCCCCTTGGTGCCGTGCTCAGCCCAGGGGGCGTCGGGGTCCTGGAGCAGGGCGGCGACCAGATCCTGGCTGGACAGGGCCTCGGGGTTGCCGTGTGCCTCGAATACGCGGTGGATGTCTCGTAGCAGCCGCGTCTTCAGGTTGGTCTGCTCGTCCTGGACAGCCTCGAACCGGGTCATCGCCCCACAGGCCGCACGAGCACTGGCGGGCCAGTGGCCGCCGGCCAGGTCGGCGATGATGACCAGCGGTTCCCAGGTGTCCGCCGCCCGGTCCTCGACAGGCATCGTTGGCGCCATGCGGCTGGCCGTGCCGCGCAGCGGGCCCAGCCAGGCGGCCAGTTTGTCCCGCACCGCGTTCAGCTCCGGTGTGGCGTAGCGCGAGCGGAACGGGGTCACCTTCTCGCCCGGCTTGCGCTTTTGCATGCGGAGCACGACCGCCCGGTCCGTGATCGTGTCGGGCAGGTCACCGATCGAGGCCAGCGCGGCCATGGCGAAGGTCGGATACGGGGTCGGCTTGTGCTCCGGACCGGAGATGCGCCAGGCGGGCCGGTTGCGCTGGTGTCCGGCGTTCAGCAGGCCGCGCAGTTCCTCGTTGTCGCCGGCCTTGCTGAAGATGGCGTCGGCCTCGTCCACGAGGATCGTGCGCGGGTTCTTGCCGATGATGCGGAAGAGCACCGCCGTGGACATGTTCACCGTCATGATCGGCTGGTGGACGGTCTCGTGAAGCACGTCCAGAACACGGGACTTGCCGCAGCCCTTCGTCGGGCCTACGACCGCCAGACGCGGCGCGTGCTGCAGAACGGTCTGGATGTGCGTGGCCGCCACCCACAGGGTGACCGCTGTCAGCGCCTCGTCACTGGGCAGCACGACGTACTTGCCGATCGCCGCCCGCACCTCATCCAGCAGTTCCGCACCCTCACCGGAACCCCGTTCCCCAGGGTCTGCCGGTCCCCGAGGAGGCCGGGAGCGGGTCCCGTGATCCGGTCCCCGTGCGTCGACGGGACCGGTCCCCTCCTGCTGGGCGGTTCCCGCCACGGGGTTGTCGGTCCCCAGCGCCTGGTGGGGACCGTGATCACGGTCCCCACCAGCGGCATCAGCAGACGGCTGGGGACGGTCCCCGTGTGCCTCCACATCCGCCGAGTGCTCGACGGTCCCCGACGCCGGGGACCGTGTGTCCACCTGATCCCTGCGGCGCCAGGGGATGCCTTCGCCGGGGACCGCGGGAGTGGGCCAGTCAGTCGGGGAGGCGTTCGTGGAGCTGGGGGACGTAGAGTCCTCCATAGGCGTTCCTCTCCGGTGAGAGGCAGGACGGGCAAGGTCCCACCCCTCACCAGCTCATTCGTTCAGGGATGGGCGATCAGTTGGGAAGTCTTCGGCCCTCGGCGTTGTCGCGCCGGGGGCCGCTTCGTTGTCCGCGCCAGACGCGGGGTCAGGCCGTGAGGTCGTACGACGTCTGGGCATCCAGCCACGCGTCCACCTCCCGCCAGCGGTAGCGCAGGTGACGGCCGACCTTGTGGACGCTGGGGCCGATGCCCCGGTACTTCCACTGGTAGAGGGTCTTCACCGGTACCCCGAGGTACGCAGCCACGTCGGCGGGAGTGGCGAGCTGGTCACGCTCGGCGCCGGCAAGGCGCGGGGAGTGGTTCGGCAATGAGGTCTCCGTATAGGAATCAGGGTTTTGGATGGCAGGCGTGGGCAACACAGCCACACCACTTGGGAAGCGTCCAGGGTGAATTCTGAAACTCCCGGCTACTTCCCTCGGTGTCGCCGGGGAAGACCAAAACAGTAAGGGCAGATCCCCGGTTGCCGAAATCGCTCCCCTGGAAGCCGAAATTTTCTGCGGAGAAGCAGCCGACTGAAGTGCCGGAATCCGGTACCTCAGCAGTTCAGAGGCGGTGTCCAGTGCTGAGAAGTGGCGTGGCCAGTCCAGCGGATATGCCATCCGATAGCCGCTCAAATCGCCCGCTTCTTTGACGCGGCGGGAAGGTAGCACAACCTCCCCAGCGAAACGGCTCGTGATGTGCCTGAATTCGACGAGACGAACACCACTTCGCCTCCGGGCGACTTTTGGAGAGTTTAAGAACTAACTCTTGCCATGGCGGCCGACTGCAAGTTACAGCTATTTGTCATGTCCAACCGACCTGTCGAAATAGGCCCCGCCGGCCTCCACACGGCCCGCGCCATCGAGCACCTACGCCTCGTGCGCAGCCTGCCCCAGCACCAGCTCGCGACCCCTCCCGCAGCCCTGCTGCTCCCGTGGCTGACGCACATCGCCGCGCCCTACGCCACAGCCCAGTCCCCTAACCTCATCCAGGAGGCCCTTCTTGGCTGACGTGTACGACCGCTGGCACAAGTCCCACCCCAAGCCCACCGAGGCCGAGTGCGGCGAACACAAGAGCCGTACGAAGCGGATAGTCCCTACCGCCGATCACGGCATCGGCAAGCGCTGGCAGGTCCGTTACCGCGACCTGGACGGCCGCCAGCGCAAGGAGAACTTCCACACGAAGGCCGAAGCGGACAACCGTGCCGCCGAGGTCGACGTCGAGATCCGGCGCGGCTCCTACGTCGTCCCGGCCGAGACGAAGCAGACACTCGGCGCCTACGCGCAGAAGTGGCTCGACGCGAACTCCGTCGGCCCCACGACCGCGCTCCGCTACGAGGCGACCGTCCGCAACCACATCGTGGAGCACCTCGGTCGGCGCGAGCTGCGGTCCCTCAACCAGCCCTCGATCATTCAGGGTTGGATCCGCACGCTCCAGGACGCGGAACTGGAAGTGTCGACGATCGAGGGCATCTTCGACATCCTCTCCAGCATCCTCGGCATGGCCGTGGAGGACGGGCTGCTGCCGAAGAACCCCTGCAAGTCGAAGTCGGTCAAGCTGCCGACGGCGACCAAGAAGAAGATCATCCCCTGGTCGTTGGAACGCGTACGTGCGGTCGTCGCCGGACTCCCGAAACGCTTCCAGGCAGGCGGCAAGCTCGCCTTCGGCTGCGGCCTGCGGCAGGGCGAGGTGTTCGGCTTCGCAGTCGACGACATCGACTTCAAGGGCCGCTGGATCCACGTCAACCGCCAGGTGCGGCTGGTCGGTACGAAGCCTGTCTTCGCCCTGCCCAAGGGCAACAAGATCCGGTCAGTGCCCCTGCCGGCCCAACTCGCCGCCACCGTCAGGGCCCACATGAAGGAGTTCCCGCCCGTCGCCGTCACGCTGCCCTGGGCCAAGCCGGACGGCGAACCGAAGACCTTCCGTCTCCTCTTCGTGGACGAGAAGAGCCGGGCCTACAACCGCAGCGTCTTCAACATGGGTGCCTGGAAACTCGCCCTGGCCGCCGCCGGCGTGATCCCTCCGCGCGAGCGCGGAGCGCGCTACCTCCAGGCGGCCCCGGAAGACGGTATGCACGCCCTCCGGCACGCCCGCCTCCGTACTCCTGGACGCGGGGGAGAGCATCAAGGCGCTCTCCGAATACCTCGGTCACTCGGACCCGGGCTTCACGCTGCGGACGTACACGCACCTACTGCCATCCAGCGAGACCCGCACCCGCAAGGCGATCGACGACGCCTTCACGGAAACGGAAACGGAAGCGGGGACGGGAGCCGAGGCGGAAGACAACGGCGACCCACCCGTCGCCCAGGGCGCATCAGTGCCCCCAGTAAAATCAATGTGCCCTCAATGTGCCCTGGCCGCCTGACGGCCCCTCCCCGGCACCAAAAAGGGCGAGGCCCGAAGACCCCGCCCGATCCGCAAGAAACCCCAGGTCACGGCCACACAAGGCAATACGGCTGATGCCCCGCCTCATGCAACCGATGGCTGAAGTCCTGCCACTCGTGCAGCAGTTGGTAGACGTTGAACGCATCCCGGGGCCCGCCCCGGTCCGGGACCGTCGACCAGATGAAGGCCGCCGCGCCCACTGCTTCCTCGCCGATGCCGCGCAGGGGGTCGACGACCGTCATGGGGAGTTTGACCACCGCGTAGTCGGGGTGGAGGACGACCAGTTCCAGGGGCGGGACCTTGTACAGGGGGACGCCCTCGATGCCCGTGAGGACCATCGCCGCCATGGTCTCCGGCTTGATCTTGGTGAACATGCCGTTCATACCGAGCTCGTCGCCGCCGAGCTCCTCGGGGCGCATCGAGATCGGGACACGGGCCGCGGTCGCGCCGTCGGGTGCGCCGAAGTACTTGTACGTCACCCCCACCCGACCACCATTCCTGCTCCCCGCCCGAAGATCGTCCACTCGGCGTTCAGTACGTCCGACGAGCCGCTCCGGTTCACCCGGCGGTTGCTGAGCCTGACGTGTCTCCTGAGTGTCCTCCGCTTCGCGTCGGTGCCTTCCCCGCCGGGCACGTCGAGGACCCAGGTCATCGGTCCCCTCGCCCAGTCCGCCACCGCGATGCATATCTCCACCCGACTGCTTTTCCAGAACGCGTCGCCCCCGCCGCGCAACCCGATCATCGTGTCAGTGACCTCCCCCACGGCCGCCCGCCGAAACGTGCGCTGAAACATCTGCCCGCAGGATCTCCGCAGCCTCTGACCACGCCCGGCCGCGTGAGCTGTGTGTATCAGGGACCAGTCTCGCAGACACCGGCGGCCTCGGAACCGGGTTGTCCCACGAGCCTCGTGTCCACCCCCCTGGCCTACCCTGAACAGGTCACTGGCACCCGGAGCCCGACTACGTCGGAGAAGGTCGGAGAAGTCGCAGGTCATGAGCGAACTCGCATATCCGTACGAAGCACCGGCCTCGCAGGCTCTTTTCGACCGCGCGGCGGCCGTCACGCCCGGTGGCGTGAACTCACCGGTGCGGGCCTTCCGAGCCGTCGGCGGCACGCCGCGGTTCATGGTGTCCGGCACCGGCCCGTATCTGACCGACGCGGACGGACGGGAGTACGTCGATCTCGTGTGCTCCTGGGGGCCCATGATCCTTGGGCACGCGCACCCCGAGGTCATCGCCGCCGTGCAGGACGCCGTCGCCCGCGGTACGTCCTTCGGTACGCCCGGTGAGGGTGAGGTCGCGCTCGCCGAGGAGATGGTCGCCCGGGTCGGGCCGCTGGAGCAGGTGCGGCTCGTGTCCAGTGGTACGGAGGCGACCATGTCCGCCATCCGGCTCGCGCGCGGGTTCACGCGGCGCACCAAGGTGATCAAGTTCGCCGGGTGCTACCACGGGCACGTCGACTCGCTGCTCGCCGCGGCCGGCAGCGGCGTCGCCACCTTCGCGCTGCCCGACACCCCGGGTGTCACCGGCGCCCAGGCCGGCGACACGATCGTCCTGCCGTACAACGACCTCGACGCCGTACACGAGGCCTTCCGGGCCCACCCCGGCGAGATCGCCTGCGTGATCACCGAGGCCTCCCCGGGCAACATGGGCGTCGTGCCGCCCGCCGACGGGTTCAACCAGGGACTCAAGGACGCCTGCGCCGAGAACGGCGCCCTCTACATCTCCGACGAGGTCATGACCGGCTTCCGGACCAGCCGCGCCGGGTGGTTCGGGGTCGACGGCGTGGTCCCCGACCTGATGACGTTCGGCAAGGTCATGGGCGGCGGCTTCCCCGCGGCGGCCTTCGGCGGCCGGGCGGACGTGATGGCGCACCTCGCCCCGGCCGGGCCCGTGTACCAGGCAGGCACCCTCTCCGGGAACCCCGTCGCCACCGCGGCCGGGCTCGCCCAGCTGCGGCTCCTCGATGACGCCGCCTACGACAGGGTCAACGCCGTGTCGCGCGAGATCCAGGGGCTCGTCACCGAGGCCCTGACCAAGGAGGGCGTCGCGCACCGGCTGCAGAGCGCCTCCAACATGTTCTCCGTGTTCTTCACCGACCGGCCCGTGCGGAACTACGAGGACGCCAAGGCGCAGGAGTCCTTCCGCTTCACCGCGTTCTTCCACTCGCTGCTCGGAGCCGGCGTCTACCTGCCGCCGTCGTCCTTCGAGTCCTGGTTCGTCTCCACCGCGCACGACGAACGGGCCGTGCAGCGGATCGCCGACGCCCTCCCGGCGGCGGCCCGCGCGGCAGCGGAGGCGACGGCATGAGCGGCGAGACGCACAACCAGACGAACCGCGAGACGCACGACGGGACGAACCGCGAGACGAACGGCGACCTCACCGTCGTCCACGTCATGCGGCACGGCGAGGTCGCCAACCCGGACGGCATCCTCTACGGGCGGCTCCCCGGCTACCACCTCTCCGACCTGGGCCGCCGCATGGCCGACCGGGTCGCCGAGCACCTGGCGGGGCGCGATGTGACGTACGTCGTCGCCTCGCCGCTGGAGCGGGCGCAGGAGACGGCCGAGCCGATCGCCAAGGCGCACGGGCTGGATCTCGCGACGGATGAGCGGCTGATCGAGGCCGAGAACATCTTCCAGGGGAAGACGTTCGGCGTCGGGGACGGGGCGCTGCGCAAGCCGGGCAACTGGAAGCACCTGGTCAACCCGTTCCGGCCGTCCTGGGGCGAGCCGTACGTCGACCAGGTCGTGCGCATGATGAGCGCGCTGGGCGCGGCGAAGGACCGGGCCAGGGGGCACGAGGCGGTCGTGGTCAGCCACCAGCTGCCCATCTGGATCGTCCGCTCGTACGTCGAGCGCCGCCGGCTCTGGCACGACCCGCGCAAGCGCCAGTGCACCCTCGCCTCCCTGACGACCTTCACGTACCAGGGCGACCGCATCGTCTCGGTCGGCTACTCCGAGCCGGCCCGCGACCTCGTCCCGGCGCATCTCCTCGCGGGCGCGAAGCCGGGGAAGGGGCAGACCAAGGCCTTCGGCGCGTAGGCGCGCCCGATCGCGACCGGAGCGTTCGGCAGACGCATAGGACGCATAGGACGCATAGGACGCATAGGACGCACAGGACGCACGGGGCGTTCGGCAGGGGGTGAATGCTTTCTGTTCGCCCTCTTCTGATCACTTGCGTCTCTTCCGTTACAGAATCTGCAAGTATCAGCGGAACCTCCCCGTCCGTCACGACCTCTTACTGGGTGACCACCAGAGAACGCGACGAATCGGGGATGCTATGCGCCCTTACTCCCGCAGGGGAATGCTCGGAATCGGCGCGGGTGCCGCGGCCGCCGTCTCGCTCGCCGGATGCGGTGGCCTCACCGGGGCGGACGATTCCAGCCACGCCGGTGGTTCCGGCGACGACTCCGCGAAGGGCGGTGCGAAGCCGAAGCCCGCCGCCCGGCCCATCGGCGACGGTTCCACCGCCTACACCGGCAAGCAGCCCCACCAGCCCGCGAAGCCCGAGCCGCTGGAGCCGGGCCAGACCCCGCCGCAGTTCGTCGTGTTCTCCTGGGACGGCGCCGGCGAGGTCGGCAACGGCCTCTTCCCGCGCTTCCTGGACCTCGCCAAGGAGCACGGCGCGAGCATGACCTTCTTCCTGTCCGGGCTGTACCTGCTGCCCGAGTCGAAGAAGCGCCTCTACGACCCGCCGAACAACCCGCGCGGCGCCTCCGACATCGGCTACCTCACCGACGCGCACATCAAGGACACCCTGAAGAACGTCCGCCGCGCCTGGCTGGAGGGCCACGAGATCGGCACCCACTTCAACGGGCACTTCTGCGGCGAGTCCCACGGCTCGGTCAAGAACTGGACGCCCCGGCAGTGGCGCAGCGAGATCGACCAGGCGAAGTCCTTCGTGAAGGAGTGGCGCACCAACGGCGGCTGGACCGACCTGCCCGCGCTGCCGTTCGACTACGACAAGGAACTCGTCGGCGGCCGTACGCCCTGCCTGCTCGGCCAGGACAACCTGCTGCCCACCGCCCGCGAGCTGGGCTGGCGCTACGACGCCTCCTCGCCCGGCGGCCTCCAGGTCTGGCCGCGCAAGCGCCAGGGCATATGGGACCTGCCCCTGCAGCAGATACCTTTCCCCGGACGTGGCTTCGAGGTCCTGTCGATGGACTACAACATGCTCGCCAACCAGTCCCTCAACTCCACGAAGGCCCCGGCGCACAACTACCCGGGCTGGCGGCAACAGTCGGCCCAGGCGTACATCCAGGGATTCAAGCGAGCATACGAGACAAACCGGGCACCGCTCTTCATCGGCAACCACTTCGAGCAGTGGAACGGCGGCATCTACATGGACGCCGTCGAGGAGGCCATCACGCACATCGCGCGGGAGAAGGAGAAGGGCGGGGATGTGCGTCTCGTCTCCTTCCGGCAGTTCACCGACTGGCTCGACGTGCAGAAGCCCGAGGTGCTCGGCAAGCTCCGTACGCTCGGGGTCGGACAGCAGCCGGCCGGTGGCTGGCGGGATTTCACGGGCCAGACGTCCACGCCCAGCGGAGATGCCTCGCAGAACGCCGCCTGAAATGCGGTTTTCCGCCCGCAAGGGGGGTGGGCGAGAGTCCCAGAACGGGCATGCGAAACTTTTCACATGAGTGCCGCCAGCCGTGCCCCCCTGCGCTCGAACCGCGCCCGCCGTGTCCGCCGTAACGCAGCGCTGACCGCCGGTCTCGCCGCGACCGCGCTGCTCGTCTCCGCGTGCGGCTCCGGCGGCACCTCCGGCGGGGGCGGCAACACCAACTTCGTCACCGGCACCGACGGCATCTCCACGGTCGCCGAGGGGAAGCGCACCCCGGCACCCGACCTGTCCGGCGAGACCATCGCCGGCAAGACGCTCGATGTCGCCGACTACAAGGGCAAGGTCGTCGTCCTCAACGTGTGGGGGTCCTGGTGCAACCCCTGCCGCGCCGAGGCCAAGTACTTCGCGAAGGTCTCCAAGGCGTACGCCGGCAAGGGCGTGCAGTTCGTCGGCATCAACACCCGGGACACCTCCACCGGCGCGGCCCTGGCCTTCGAGAAGGACTGGGGCATCACCTACCCCAGCCTCTACGACCCGACCGGCAAGCTGCTGCTGCGCTTCAAGAAGGGCACGCTCAACCCGCAGGCGATCCCCTCCACGCTCATCCTCGACCGGGACGGGAAGATCGCGGCCCGCTCGCTGTCCGCCCTCAGCGAGGAACGGCTGCTGAAGATGCTCAAGCCGGTCGTCGCGGAGAAGTGACTTGAGCGCCATCACCACGCTCGCCGCCGCCACCGACCCCAACCAGACCGTCCTCAACGGCGCGCTGCTGGTGGCCCTGCCCCTCGCCCTGCTCGGCGGCCTGGTCTCATTCTTCTCGCCGTGCGTCCTGCCCTTGGTCCCCGGCTACCTCTCCTACGTCACCGGCGTCAGCGGCACCGACCTGGCCGAGGCGCGGCGGGGCCGGATGGTCGCCGGGGCCTCCCTGTTCGTGCTGGGCTTCACCGCCGTGTTCGTCTCCGGCGGGGCCTTCTTCGGCTTCTTCGGGCAGACGCTCCAGGAGCACCGGGACGTGCTGTCCAAGGTGCTCGGCACGCTCATGATCCTCATGGGCGTCTTCTTCATGGGCCTGATGCCCTGGTTCACCCAGCGGGAGTTCCGAGTCCACCGGCGGCCCGTGGCCGGGCTGGCCGGCGCACCCATGCTCGGCGCGCTGTTCGGCATCGGCTGGACGCCCTGCATCGGCCCCACCCTCGCCTCCGTGCTGGCACTCTCCTCCGACCAGGGCAGCGCGGGCCGCGGCGCCGTCCTGACCATCGCGTACTGTCTGGGCCTGGGCCTGCCGTTCGTGCTCGCCGCGGTCGCCTTCCGCAAGGCCCTCGGAGCCTTCGGCTGGTTCAAGCGCCACTACGTCTGGGTGATGCGGGTCGGCGGCACCATGATGATCGTGACCGGTCTGCTGCTGCTGACCGGCGCGTGGGACCGCATCGTGCAGGAGATGCAGGTCTGGTCCGACGGCTTCACTGTGGGGATCTGATCGATGAGCAAGACCACCGCCTCCGACCCGGCCCCGTCCGCCGCCGAGGACCGGGAGCTGGGCGCCGCCGGCTCCCAGCTGTCCACCGCCCCCACGGAGGAGACGCCCCACCTGCCCGCCCTGGGCGTCGTCGGCTGGGCCCGCTGGTTCTGGCGGCAGCTGACCTCCATGCGCGTCGCGCTGCTGCTGCTCCTGCTGCTCTCCCTCGGCGCGATCCCCGGCTCGCTGATCCCGCAGACCGGCCAGGACGAGACGAAGGTCGCCGACTTCCGCGAGGCGAACCCCACCCTCGCGGACCTCTACGACAAGCTGGGGCTGTTCCACGTCTACAGCTCGGTGTGGTTCTCCGCGATCTACATCCTGCTGTTCGTCTCCCTCATCGGCTGCATCGTGCCCCGCACCTGGCAGTTCGTGGGCCAGCTGCGCGGCCTGCCGCCCGGCGCGCCCAGGCGGCTGACCCGGCTGCCCGCCCACACCACGTGGCGCACCACGGCCCGGCCCGAGGAGGTCCACCAGGCCGCCCTGGCCCTGCTGAAGAAGCGCCGCTTCCGCACCCACCTCACCGGTGACGCCGTCGCCGCCGAGAAGGGCTACCTGCGCGAGCTGGGCAACCTCGCCTTCCACATCGCCCTCATCGTGATGCTGATCGCCTTCGCCTGGGGCCAGCTGTACAAGTCCGAGGGCAACAAACTGATCGTCGAGGGTGACGGCTTCTCCAACACCCTGACCCAGTACGACGACTTCAAGTCCGGCAGCCTCTTCACCTCCGACGACCTGGTGCCCTTCAGCTTCAACGTGAAGGACTTCACCGGCACCTATGAGCGCACCGGCCCCAACAAGGGCACGCCGCGCGTCTACCGGACCGACCTCACCTACAGCTCCGGCGCCTACGGCAAGGACGAGAACGCCACCGTCAAGGTCAACCACCCGCTGGAGATCGGCGACTCCAAGGTCTACCTCGTCAGCCACGGCTACGCCCCCGTCATCACCGTCCGCGACGGCAAGGGCAACGTGGTCTTCGACGACGCCGTGCCGCTGCTGCCGCTGGACGCCAACGTCACCTCCTCCGGTGTCGTCAAGGTCCTCGACGGCTACCGCAACACCGAGGGCAAGAAGGAGCAGCTGGGCTTCAACGCGTTCTTCGTGCCGACGTTCGGCGGCTCCGCCAGCGGCACGATGCTGTCGCAGTTTCCCGCGCTGGACTCCCCGGTGCTCGCGCTGTCCGCCTACCACGGCGACCTGGGGGCCGACTCGGGCATCCCGCAGAGCGTGTACCAGATGGACAAGAGCAACATGAAGGAGTTCAAGGACTCCGAGGGCAAGCTGTTCAAGAAGCTGCTGCGGCCCGGCGAGACCATGACGCTCCCGAACGGCGCCGGCACGGTCACCTTCGGCAAGGACATCAAGGAGTGGGCCGGCTTCCAGATCGTCCAGGAGCCCGGCGGCAGGTGGGCCCTCGCCGGGGCCCTCGCCGCCATCGGCGGTCTCGCCGCCTCCCTGTTCATCCAGCGCCGCCGCGTCTGGGTGCGCGCGGTCGAGGGCGCCGATGGCGTCACCGTCGTGGAGATGGCCGGCCTCGGCCGCAGCGAGTCCGCCAAGGTCCCCGAGGAGCTGGGGGACCTCGCCGGGATCCTCTACGAGCAGGCCCCGGGCGTACCCGGGCCCGACGACCCCGCAGATTCCCCCGACCTCGACCCCGACCCCCACCAGGAGCCGGGTACCGAAACCCCCGTACCTGCCGAAGGGGCTGAGAAGTGACTCTCGCCGCCGCCACCAACGAAAACCTCGCGGAGATCAGCAATGTGCTGATCTACTCCGCGATGGCCGTCTACACCCTGGCCTTCTTCGCGTACATCGCCGAATGGCTCTTCGGCAGCCGCAGCAAGGTCGCCCGGACCGCCGCCGCGCTCACCGCGACGACGGAGGCGAAGAAGGCCCCGGCCGTCACGGTGAACACGACCGGAGGCACCGCCGTCCTGGAGCGGCCGAAGGTCACCGTGCGGGCCGCGGCCGGTCAGCGGGACGTGCCGGACGGGCCCGGGGCGCACGGCGGGGACGCGCAGGGCGACCTGTACGGCCGGGTCGCCGTGTCCCTCACCGTGCTCGCCTTCCTGATCGAGCTGGGCGGCGTCATCGCCCGCGCGGCCTCGGTGGAACGGGCGCCGTGGGGCAACATGTACGAGTTCAACATCACGTTCTCCACGGTCGCGGTGGGTGTGTACCTCGGGCTGCTGGCGCTGAAGAAGAACGTGCGCTGGCTCGGCCTGTTCCTCATCACCTCGGTCCTGCTCGACCTGGGCCTGGCCGTCACGGTCCTGTACACCGCCAGCGACCAGCTGGTCCCGGCGCTGCACTCGTACTGGCTGTACATCCACGTCTCCACGGCGATCTTCTGCGGCGCGGTCTTCTACGTGGGCGCGGTCGGCACGATCCTGTACCTCTTCAAGGACTCCTACGAGAACAAGCTGGCGAGCGGCGGCAAGCCCGGCACCTTCGCGACCTCGGTCCTGGAGCGGCTGCCCTCCGCCGCCTCCCTCGACAAGTTCTCCTACCGCGTCAACGCGGCCGTCTTCCCGCTCTGGACGTTCACGATCATCGCGGGCGCCATCTGGGCCGGTGACGCCTGGGGCCGCTACTGGGGCTGGGACCCGAAGGAGACCTGGTCCTTCATCACCTGGGTCGCCTACGCCTGCTACCTCCACGCCCGCGCCACGGTCGGCTGGAAGGGCCGCAAGGCCGCCTACCTGGCCCTCATCGCCTTCGGCTGCTGGCTGTTCAACTACTACGGCGTGAACATCTTCGTCTCCGGCAAGCACTCGTACGCAGGCGTTTGACCCCCGAGACTCCCGAGCTGCAGAGACCCCCGAGACTCCCGCGCGTCTAACGCCGCTTCGGTGCGCGGGTGTTCAGCTGAACTTCATCCCGGCGTGGTACGTGATGAGGGAGGGACGGGTTTACGGCTGCCCGTCGGCATCCTGGTAGAAGTTCAGCCATCCGGGGTAGGTAACTGTCGGCGAGCGGCTGAATACGCGATGCTGTGTTCGTCACGCAGCACGCCACGACCGTCTGGGGGGTAGACGATGAGTGTGACCATTGACGAGCGGGCCCTTACGGATCACGAGGACGACATCGTGATCATCGTGTCCGACGCCGATTACCAGGATGCCGCGCAGCGAGCCCTGGACGAGCTCGGGCTGACCTATGCCGAGCTCCGGGAGCAGGCCGAGAAGGGGGACTTCTCCTCGTCGCAGGCCCATGCGCTGTGGGTGTCCATCGGCGGCACGGTTGATCTCTGATCTGTCCAAGCAGGCCTACAAGTTCGCCAAGGAGTTACAGGAGACCCTCAACGGGACCGTGAGCCAGCATGTGCGCATAGCCGCCGTGCTGCGCCCGCGTTCCGCGGCCGGTCCTGTCTTCACTCTCGGGCATGGCCTGTCTGCCGCCAATCCCACCCAACCGACGGCGTTCCCGCTCCGCGTCGACCACAAGAAGCCGCGGTCCTGGATGAACCTGTCGTTCCAGGTGCGCCTGGACGACGAGGCCGACTTCCTGACCGTGCATTCGTCGTACTGCGGGATCTTCGCCGACGAGGCCCTGGAGACCTGCCTGCTGCACTGGGACTACGAACGGGAGAAGGACAGGTACACGAGCGCGCACGTGCAGGTGTACGGCACGTCGCCGGCGCTGGAGGCGCTCAACAGGACCAGAAGCGCTCGCTGGACAAACTGCACCTCCCCGTCGGGGGCAGGCGCTTCCGGCCCTGCATCGAGGACGTCATCGAGTTCCTGATCACGGAGCGGCTGGCCGACGGCCGGGAGGGCTGGGAGAAGCGCGTTGAAGAGGGACGCAACCGCTATCGGCGTGGCCAGCTGCTCGCGGCCATGAGACGCAACCCGGATGTGGTCGAGGAGTACCTCAAGGGGCTTTGACGACCAGTTCCGATGAGGCTCTCGACGCCCCACGCCGCTGCCCGCAGTGTCCAGCCGCGCAGCGCCTCGCCCAGCGCGTCCAGGTCGGCCCGGCCGGGGAGGTCGAAGGCCGCGCCGATCCAGGTCGGTACGAACAGGCCGTCCTCGCGCACGGACCGGGCCGTCCGCAGGTGCGACTCCTGGAACTGGGCGGGCGGCCTGGAGTCCTCCGGCAGGGCCTTCGCCGTCGCGACGGTCGCCGGACTGAGCGTCCATTCGACGAGTCGTCCAGGCCGCACCTCGCAGCGCTGGATGTCGGTCATTCGCACAGGGCGTCTCCGCTCACAGATGGGACAGACCCGATCAAGGGAATGCCGAGCCGGCCACCGCCCACACCGGGTGTCGCCACATTTCAATGGAACGGATGGCATCTCGAACGGCGATACGAGCCCTGACCAGGGTGCTCAGCTGACGCCGATGTCCTCGTTCCAGAGCGCAGGGTGGGCCGCGATGAACCGGCGCATCAGAGCGGCGCACTCCTCGTCGTCCAACAACACGATCTCCACCCCGTGTTCGGCGAGCCAGTCGTGCCCGCCGTGGAAGGTGACCGCCTCGCCGATCACCACCCGGGAGATGCCGAACTGCCGGACCAGACCGGAGCAGTACCAGCAGGGGGACAGGGTCGTCACCATCGTCGTGCCCCGGTACGACCGCTGCCGCCCCGCCGCGCGGAAGGCCGCCGTCTCCGCGTGCAGG
This sequence comes from Streptomyces sp. NPDC033136, assembly GCF_055578235.1. Lineage (NCBI taxonomy): Bacteria > Bacillati > Actinomycetota > Actinomycetes > Kitasatosporales > Streptomycetaceae > Streptomyces > Streptomyces sp. NPDC033136. The sequence continues at coordinate 45,992 of NZ_JBVIPD010000034.1, read as the reverse complement.
CTGGGGTCGCCGTCCTGGACGCGCCGGTTGTGCCCTCGGCCCAGGAGGGTTCCGTCCGCGCCGTAGAGGGCGGCACCGATCGGGATCCCGCCCTCGGCGAGCCCGCTCCGGGCCTCCGCCACGGCGGTGGCGAGCCAGGCACGTGCCTGGTTGCGGTCCATGGGGGCACTCCGATCTGCGGCTGGAGGATGAGAGGTTTCCTCACCCTCATCCTCACCCTCATCCTCCGACTTCGGCTGTGGTACTGGCTGTGGTTGTGGCTGTGGCTTCGGCTTGCGGTCCCGGCCCACCTGCTGTCGCTCCTGTCGTCGTCCCGGCCGCGCCGAGCTCCAGGTAGGCGTTCAGGGCTGCCGCGCCCCCGATCATGGCCCTGCTCCGCGCCGTCAGCGCCTCGCCGCGCGCCGCGACCGCCGCCCGCAGCGCGTCGCTGCTGCCCTCCCGCCGCAGCCCCTCCAGCACCGGTCGGATCTGGTCGAACAGATAGTGACTGCGGCGCAGGGTGTGCACCAGCCGGGCGTCCCGCACATCGGCGGGCTCGTACACCCGGTACCCCGTGCCGCGCTCGCGCCCCGGCGTCAGCAGCCCGGCACCCTCCCACACCCTCAGCGCGGACGTCCGTACGCCCAGCAGTACGGCCACCTCCCCGATGCGCAGCCCGCCGGAGCGGGGCAGGGGAGCGGGCGGTTCGGCCGCCAGCAGTTCCAGGGCCTCGCTCGCCGCCCGCAGCGACACCCGCTCCTCGTGCAGCGCCGCATGCGCCGCGTCGACCAGCGCGAGCGCGCCCGGGACGTCCCCGCCGTGCAGCGTCCGCATGACCCCCGTCGCCGCGACCGGCCCGTACCCCCGCATCAGGGCCCGGTACGCCACCAGCGCGCCACGGTGCGCCGCCCCGAAGACGCGGTAGCCGGACGCGGTCCGCGCGGCCGGGGGCAGCACACCGGCGTCCTCGTAATTGCGGATCTGCTGCGTCGAGACACCGGCCAGCCGGGCGAGGTCGACGGGCCGGAGACGCCGTTCATCTGTCATCGATTTGAAGCTTACGGCAGTACCAGCCGGAGCGGCTGCCTTCAAAGTCTCAACACCGCACTTCAATGGAAGACTTGAAGGAATGGACAACAGCATCCGGATCACCGGCGCCCGCCTCCACAACCTCCAGAACGTCTCCCTCTCCCTGCCGAAGAACAGGCTGGTCGTCCTGACCGGCCTGTCCGGCTCCGGCAAGTCCACCCTCGCCTTCGACACCCTCCACCGCGAGGGCCAGCGGCAGTACCTGGAGTCGCTGGGCATGGTCACCGGCCTCGTCAGCAAACCCGCCGTCGACTCGATCACCGGCCTGTCCCCGTCCATCAGCGTCGACCAGCACCTCACCAACCGCAGCCCGCGCTCCACGGTCGGCACGGTGACGGAGGTGTTCACCTACCTGCGGCTGCTGTGGTCGCGCATCGGCGTACGGCCCTGCCCCGGCTGCGGCCAGGACATCCCGCCGTCGTACGCCGCCGACACCGAGGCCGACGAGGACGCCGAGGCCGAGCAGCGGCCCTGTCCGCACTGCGGCACCCTCGTGCCCGAACTGGTCATGGGTTCCTTCTCGTTCAACAAGCCCGCCGGAGCCTGCCCGGCCTGCACCGGCCTGGGCGAGGTGGTCCGGCCCGACGCACGGCGCCTGGTCGACGGCGCGAAGCCGGTCGCCCAGGGCGCGGTGAAGGGCTGGAACGCGAAGTACACCGACTGGAGCCTGCCCGTGCTGCGGGCCGCCGCCGCCCACTACGGCTTCACCTTCGACGCCGACGCCCCGGTCGGCGAACTGGGCGATGTCCAGCGCGACCTGCTGCTCCACGGCGTCGAAAGCCCCGAGTTCCGGCGGCACTTCCCGGACACCGAGCCGCCGGCGACCGTGGCGGCGGGCCGCTTCGAAGGAGTCGCGACGGCGTTGCTGCGCCGCTACAGCGACCGCGCCGACGACCCCGAGTACCGCGAACGGGCCGAACAGCAGGGCCTGGTGAAGCAGCCCTGCGGGGACTGCGGCGGGACCCGGCTGCGGGCGGAGGCCCGGGCGGTGACCGTGCACGGCCTCACCGTCGTCGAGGCCGCCCGGCTCCCGCTGACCGGCCTCGGCACCTGGCTGGCCGGTCTGCGCGAGCGCTCCGGCGGGGACGAGTGGCTGCTGGTGGAGCCGGTCGTCGCCGACCTGGAGGAGCGGGTGCGGCGCCTGCTGGACGTCGGCGTCGGCTACCTCACCCTGGGCCAGGCCACCCCCAGCCTCTCCGCCGGCGAGACCCAGCGGCTGCGGCTGGCCGCCCTGCTCGGCTCCGGCCTGACCGGCGTGCTGTACGTCCTCGACGAGCCGACCATCGGCCTGCACCCCTCGGACACCGCCCGTCTGGTCGGCGTACTGCGCCGCCTGCGCGACCTCGGCAACACCGTGCTGGTCATCGAGCACGACCTGGACGTCCTGCGGGCGGCCGACCACGTGGTGGACGTCGGACCGGGCGCGGGCCGCGACGGCGGCCGAATCGTCGCGGCGGGCACGCCGGATGAAGTCGCCCGGACGGAAGGCTCGGTGACCGGCGCGTACCTGTCGGGCCTGCTGTCAGCGCCGCGCTCACGCGGACGCGGCGACAGCGACACGGCCGTCGTGATCCGCGGGGCCCGGGCCCACAACCTCAAGGACCTGACCGTACGGATCCCGCTGCGCCGCCTGGTGACGGTCACGGGCCCGTCCGGCTCCGGCAAGTCGACGCTGCTGCTCGACATCCTCGGCCGGGCCGCCCGCCGCCACTTCCACCGGGCGGGCGAACTGCCCGCCGAGCACGACGGCATCGACGGCTGGGAGTACCTCTCCAAGGCCGTCCTCATCGACCAGCAGCCGATCAGCCGCGTCCCGCGCTCCAACGCGGCCACGTACTCCGACGTCTTCACCCCGATCCGGGAGGTCTTCGCGGCCCGCAGCCAAGGCCGCCTGACCGCCGGGCACTTCTCCTTCAACGTGCCCGGCGGCCGCTGCGAACGCTGCGAGGGCGCGGGCGTCCTCACCGTCCACATGCACTTCCTCCCGGCGGTGGAGGTGCGCTGCCCGGCGTGCAAGGGCCGCCGCTTCCGGCCGGAGGTGCTGTCGGTCCGGCACGAGGGCCACGACATCGCCGAGGTGCTCCGGGCGACCGTGGACGAGGCACTGACGGTGTTCAAGGACGTCCCGCCGGTCGCCACCCGGCTGCGGCGGATGGCGGACGTCGGCCTCGGATACCTCCCCCTCGGCCAGCCCGCCACCACCCTCTCCGGCGGCGAGGCCCAGCGCCTGAAACTCGCGAAGGAACTGGGCCGGCGGACGACGGGCCGCGCCCTGTACCTGCTCGACGAACCGACCACGGGCCTGCACTCCGCCGACACCGCCCGCCTCCTCGAGGTCCTCCAGCGCCTCGTCGACGCCGGTCACTCGGTCGTCACCATCGAGCACAACCTCGACGTCGTCCACGCCTCCGACTGGCTGATCGATCTGGGACCGGAAGGCGGGGTGGGCGGGGGGCGGCTGGTGTCCCAAGGGGTGCCCGGGATCTGAACCGATCCCAGCTCCCGGACGTCTTCGTTGCGTATCCACCGGAGCCGGAGCCGGAGCCGGAGCTTCAGAAGGAGGCCTACCGATGAAGGTGTCACACTCGCGCGTCGACCGCGGGCCCGTACGGGCGCTCCTGGCGGTGACCCTCGCCTCGCTGTCTGTGGGCTGCACGTCGGTGTTGTCATCGGACGACGACACCGACGGCGCGCCCGCACCGTCCTGCGCGTACGTCGTCGAGTACGGCGGACGCAGCTACCTGGGCAGGGAGGAGGCCGACGTCCCCGTGGGGGAGTCGCTCGGCACCGCCACCCGCCCGGCATGCGACGACACTCCGGGCGACGGCGACGAGGGGGAGGGCCCGGCCCTGATGACCGCGTTCGCGGTCAAGGGCATCGACCCCGGTGTCGCCATCGCGGTGTTGGAGGACACCGACCGGCACCGTCTCGTCGTCGCCGACACCGTCAAGGAACTCCCGCCCGAGCTCAAGAAGCTGACCGACCTCTCCTGACGCCGGTCCGGGCCTCCTCAGCCCTGCCTCTCCAGCACCGCGTAGTCGGCGAAGCAGCGGCGGTAGCGCAGGTGCCGGGTCTCCTGGGTGTGCCTGCGCTGCCACTCCTCGACCTCGGCCGGTGCCGAACGGAGCCCGGAACCGGCTCCGCAGTCAGCGTCCTCGCCCGAGACGCAGCGCGCCTCGTACTCGGGCAGGGCGGACGGGTCCTGGGCGATCGTGTACGGCACGTACCGGAAGATCCTGCGCCCGGCCGGCTCCCCGCCGTGCTCCTCGCGTTGGTGCTTGCGCAGCAGAACGTTCGCGTCCGTCACGGCACTCGCGTCGAACGTCGCCCGTGCGGTGCGCCTGCGGGCGGACAGTTCCTCACATGTCGCGCACCCTCGTACCGGCAGCGGAGGCCGGTTCGGATCAGCTGACAGCACCTCCCTGGAACGGTCGTTGACCGCCCGCACTCCCGCGCTGAGCCGCTCGTCCAGGGTCGCCGGCCGGATCCTCGCCGGGTCCGCCTGCCATTCCCGGCCGCCGCCGACCGGGCGCAGCATCACGTACGGGCCGGTCCTGTCCTGGTACTCGCCGACCTTGTGCGTCTGGGGGTCGTAGACGAGCGTTCCCGGTTCCATTGCGCGCTCCTTCGTTACTCTGGGTGTAGCAAGCGTTGCGCAGGGGGACGGCCCGGTTCAATGCCTGGCGTGTGACACCGGTGCACTGTCACGGAGGGGGATGCCGTGAGCCGACGGAACGGCGGGGCGGAGTCGGGGGCGAGTACGGCCGCCGTGTTCGGGGAGGTGCTCCGGCATTTCCGCGAGGCGGCACTGCTCACGCAGGAGGGGCTGGCGCGGCAGATCCCGTGCGACCGCTCGCACGTGGCGCGGGTGGAGGCCGGTACGCGGGTGCCGCAGGACACGTTCGCCAAGACCTGTGACGAACTGCTCGGCACGGGCGGGGTGTTGCTTCGGCTGTGGGGGCGGATCGACTGGTATCCGCAGGTGGAGCATCCTGACTGGTTCCGGCGGCGGGCGGAGATGGACGAGGAGGCCGTCTCCCTGCGGGAGTATCAGGAGCGTGTGATTCCGGGGTTGTTGCAGACGTCGGACTACGCCCGCGCGCTGTCCTCGCGCTACGTGAGCGGGGTGGACCTGGATGCACGTGTCCGAGCCCGGATGAGCCGACAGCAGCGCTTCCTCGCCGACGGCGGTCCGATGTACGTCGTTGTCCTCGACGAGAGCTGCCTGCGCAACGTGGTGGGTGGTCCGGCTGTCATGCGGAACCAGTGCGTGCACTTGCTCGGCGTCGCGCAGCGCCCCAATATCCGTATCCAGGTCGCGCCCGCAGGGCCGCTCGAAATCGTCCGTCCCAGCGGCTCCATGTCGCTGATCACGCTGCCCGAAGGGCGTCAATGGCTCTACTCGGAGTCCCTCGACCGTGGCCACTTCACGAACGATCCGGCCCTCTACGAGCGCTATAACCAGTTCTATGATGTGCTCAGGGCGGACGCCCTGTCAGCTCCCCAGTCCGCCGCTCTGATCCACGAGGCGATGGAGAGGTACGAGCGCTATGGACCGGAACGAGTTCGGCACAGTGGCCTGGGTCAAGAGCAGCTACAGCGACGGCAACGGCGGCAACTGCATCGAAGTAGCCCCCGGTTTCCCCGAATCCGTCCCCGTCCGCGACAGCAAGAACCCTGACGGCCCGATCCTGCTCGTCACCCGGTCCGCCTGGTCGGCGTTCACCGCCGCTCTCTGAGCGCTACTCGTCGCGCTTGCGCTCGTCCGGGTCGGTGTCCTTGTCCTCGTCGAGCGACTTCAGGAAGTCGGGATTGTCGTCGGGCGCGACCCACTGGCGGGACCGGTCGCCGCCGCGCACACCGGACCAGCCCTCGGCGGCCGGGCTCCGCTTCTTGCCGGCGATCAGCCAGGAGATCGAGCCGACGAGCGGAAACACCAGCACGAGGAGCGCCCACAGCGGCTTGGGCATGTGACGGATGTCGTCGTCCTTCGTGCTGATGCAGTCGATAAACGCGTACACGCTGAGCGCCAGCGGCACGAGGAACATCAGTACCCGGAGCATGGACGGCCTCTCAGCGAAAGCGGGTGGGCGGTTCAGGGTCAGAGTAGCCGCTCGGGGATACTGGACCGCATGGCTTACGACGATCTTCGCTCCCTGCTCAGGGCGCTGGAGCGCGAGGGCGACCTCAAGCGCATCAAGGCCGAGGTGGACCCGTACCTGGAAGTCGGGGAGATCGTCGACCGGGTGCAGAAGGCGGGCGGCCCGGCACTGCTCTTCGAGAACGTGCGCGGGTCGAGCATGCCGCTCGCGATGAACGTGTTCGGCACGGACCGGCGGCTGCTGAAGGCGCTGGGACTGAAGTCGTACGCGGAGATCTCGGAGCGCATCGGCGGGCTGCTGAAGCCCGAGTTGCCGCACGGGTTCGTCGGCGTGCGCGAGGCCTTCGGGAAGCTCGGCGCGATGACGCACGTGCCGCCGAAGAAGGTGAAGGACGGCCCGGTGCAGGAGGTCGTCCTGACCGGGGACGACGTCGACCTCGACCAGCTCCCGGCCCTGTTCACGTGGCCGAAGGACGGCGGGTCGTTCTTCAACCTGGGGCTGACCCACACCAAGGACCCGGCCAGTGGCGTCCGCAATCTCGGGCTGTACCGGCTCCAGCGCCACGACAAGCGCACCATCGGCATGCACTGGCAGATCCACAAGGACAGCCGGAACCACTACCAGGTGGCGGCCCGGCGCGGCGAGCGACTGCCCGTCGCGATCGCGTTCGGGTGTCCGCCCGCCGTGACGTACGCCTCCACCGCGCCGCTGCCCGGGGACATCGACGAGTACCTGTTCGCCGGGTTCCTCGCGGGCAAGCGGATCGAGATGGTCGACTGCAAGACCGTGCCGCTCCAGGTCCCGGCGCAGGCGGAGGTCGTGATCGAGGGCTGGCTGGAGCCCGGCGAGATGCTGCCGGAGGGGCCGTTCGGCGACCACACCGGCTTCTACACGCCGCAGGAGCCGTTCCCCGCCCTGAAGATCGACTGCGTGACGATGCGGAAGCGGCCACTGCTCCAGTCGATCGTCGTGGGCCGGCCCCCGACGGAGGACGGGCCGCTGGGCCGGGCGACGGAACGCTTCTTCCTGCCGCTGCTGAAGATCATCGTGCCGGACATCGTCGACTACCACCTGCCGGAGGCGGGCGGCTTCCACAACTGCGCGATCGTCTCGATCGACAAGAAGTACCCGAAGCACGCGCAGAAGGTCATGCACGCCGTCTGGGGCGCGCACATGATGTCCCTGACCAAGCTGATCGTGGTCGTCGACTCCGACTGCGACGTCCACGACCTGCACGAGGTCGCCTGGCGGGCGCTCGGCAACACCGACTACGCCCGGGACCTCAGCGTCGTCGAGGGCCCCGTCGACCACCTCGACCACGCCTCCTACCAGCAGTTCTGGGGAGGCAAGGCCGGCATCGACGCGACGAAGAAGTGGCCCGAGGAGGGCTACACCCGTGACGGCGGCTGGCCCGACATGGTGGAGTCCGACCCGGAGACGGCGGCGAAGGTGGACCGCCGCTGGAAGGAGTACGGGCTGTGAGCTCCGCTTCCGCCGCGATCCCGCAGCCAGGACGCACCAGGGCCTTCCTCCGCCTGGTGATGATCGAGCACTCGGTCTTCGCGCTGCCCTTCGCCTACATCGCCGCCCTCACGGCGATGTACCAGGTGGACCGGAACATCCACTGGGGCAGGCTGCTGCTGGTCACCGTCTGCATGGTCGGCCTGCGCACCTTCGCGATGGCGGTCAACCGGATCATCGACCGGGAGATCGACGCGCGGAACCCGCGCACCGCGCAGCGCGAGCTGGTGACCGGCGCGATGTCGGTGAAGCACGCCTGGACGGGCGCGCTGATCGCCCTCGTCGTCTTCCTCGGCGCGGCGGCCCTGCTCAACCCGCTGTGCCTCGCCCTGGCCCCCATCGCCGTGATCCCGATGGTGGTCTACCCCTACGGCAAGCGGTTCACGAACTTCCCGCAGGCCATCCTGGGTCTCGCCCAGGCGATGGGCCCGGTCGGCGGCTGGCTGGCGATCACGGGTTCCTGGTCCTGGGACGCGGTGATACTCGGCCTCGCCGTCGGCATCTGGATCGGCGGCTTCGACCTGATCTACGCCTGCCAGGACGTCGAGACCGACCGCGAGATCGGCGTCATGTCCGTCCCGGCCCGCTTCGGCATCCCGGCGGCGATCCGGGGCGCCCGGGTCTGCCACGCCCTCACGACGGCCCTGTTCGTCTGGTACGCCCTCGCCACCGGCGCGGGCGCCTTCTTCTGGCTGGGCCTGCTGATCGTGGCCGGGGCGTTCCTGTACGAGCACACGATCGTCCGCCCCCACGACCTGTCCCGCGTCAACAGGGCGTTCTTCAGCGTCAACGGCTTCATCGGGATCGCCCTGTTCGTGTGCGCCCTGCTGGACCTGGTGGTGCGCGGCCTCACCGTATGAGCGCGGGCGGTGTGTCCGGGCGGCGGCGGAAGACGAACGCCGCCGCCACACCCGCCAGCAGGCCCAGCAGGTGTCCCTGCCAGCTGACGCCCGTCTGGGTGGGCGCCAGGCCCGCCAGGATCGAGCCGCCCCAGATCGCGGCGACCAGCACCCCCGCCAGGATGCCCAGGGGGCGGCGCTCGACGAAGCCGGTGACCAGCAGGAAGCCGAAGAGGCCGAAGATCAGGCCGGAGGCGCCCGCGGTGTTGGTCTGGGCCGGGGATATGAGCCATACGCCCAGGCCGTCCACGATGATGATCAGCGCGCAGACCAGCAGGAACCGGCGCAGCCCCGAGAGCGCGGCGAGGAAGCCCAGGACCAGCAGCGGCGCCGTGTTCGCCGCCAGGTGGGCGAAGCCGAAGTGGATGAAGGCCGAGGGGACGATGTCGACCAGCTCGGAGGGGACGCGCGGGTTGACGCCCAGGCCGTCCAGCGCGTGGCCGCTGGCGAGGTCCACCACTTCCAGCAGCCACAGTAGCGCGACCCAGGCCAGCATCAGCTTGCCCGCGGCCAGCGCACGATCGCCCGTCGACCACCCGGCTCCCGGACCTGACATGGCGACCCCCAGTGCTCGCTCGTCCTCTCCAGGGAACGCCCCGCCCCCCTTGGCCGGTTCCCACCCTGCGACGCCGGATAGGCTCGGTGTTGTGAACCCAGTCAAGCCAGGCGAGATGCCGCGTACGCCTTGGATCGTAGGGGTGTCCGGTGCCTCCGGCACCCCGTATGCCGCTGCCGTGCTGCGGGCGCTGCTCGCCGCCGGCGAGAGCGTCGATCTCGTGGTGTCCCGGGCCTCCCGGCTCACCCTGCTGGACGAGACAGGGATCTCCTTCCGGGACGCCCACTGGCGGGACGACCTGCGGGAATGGCTGTCCCGGGGCGCCGACGGCAAGCCGGACACGTTCTCCGTCGACCTTGACGCCGTACGGCACTGGAGCGCCGGCGACCTGGCCGCCGGCCCCTCCTCGGGGTCGTACCCCACCCAGGGCATGCTCATCGTGCCCGCCTCGACGGCGAGCGTGGCCGGGGTCGCGCTCGGGCTGTCGAAGGACCTGTTGCAGCGGGCGGCGAGCGTGACCCTGAAAGAAGGACGCAAGCTGGTCGTGGCCGTACGGGAGACCCCGCTGAACGGTCAGACCCTGCGGCACCTGGTCACCCTCGACGACGCGGGCGCGACCGTCGTACCGGCCTCACCCGCCTTCTACGCGGGCGCGACCCACATCCAGGACCTGGTGGACTTCGTCGCCGGACGCGTACTCGACGCGGCGGGCGTGCCGCACACGCTCTACCGCCGTTGGCAAGGTGAGCTCGGCGGCGGATCACACCGCGCCGGCTGAGCACCACCGAACCTCATCGGACTCAACGACAACTTCAGCGGAAGGCTTCGATCGCAATGGACGCGGTGGACAGGCAGCTCATCCAGGCCCTGAGGGAGAACGGCCGGGCCTCCTACGCGGAGCTGGGACGCCTCGTCGGGCTGTCGGGACCCAGTGTCACCGACCGCATCAACCGGCTGGAGGCGGCCGGGGTCATCACCGGCTACCGGGCCACCGTCGACGCCGCCTCGCTCGGCCTCGGCGTCACCGCCCTCATCGGCATCTCCCTGTCCGACGCCACCGACCACGAGGACGTGGCGCAGCGGCTGAAGGACCTCTCGGAGATCGAGGACTGCTGGTTCATCGCGGGCGACGACTCGTACATGCTCAAGGTACGGGCGGCGGACGTGGACGGCCTGGAGAAGATGATCCGGCGGCTCAGCGGGATCGAGGGCGTCTCCCGGACGCGTACGACCATCGTGCTCTCCACGAAGTGGGAGAACCGGGTCGGAGAGCTGCCCGAAGAGGAGTAGGCCCGAAGGGCCGTCCGGGGGCACCTCCCGCCCGAAGGGCGGGGGCGTACGGTTGGGGACGTCGTCGAGGAAAGGTGTGGGCATGGATCTCGGGCTCAAGCGCGAGCTGGAGGAGAAGGTCAGGGCCGGTGAGCGCCTGACCCGTGAGGACGGCATCGCGCTGTACGAGTCGGACGACCTGGCCTGGCTCGGGGGCCTCGCGCACGAGGTGCGCACCCGCAAGAACGGCGACGTCGTGCACTTCAACGTCAACCGTCACCTCAACATGACCAACGTGTGCACGGCCTCCTGCGCGTACTGCTCCTTCCAGCGCAAGCCGGGGGAGAAGGACGCGTACACGATGCGGATCGAGGAGGCCGTCAAGCTCGCGAAGGCGATGGAGGGCGAGAACCTCACCGAGCTGCACATCGTCAACGGGCTGCACCCGAACCTGCCGTGGCGGTACTACCCGCGGTCGCTGCGCGAGCTGAAGGCCGCGCTGCCGGACGTCTCGCTGAAGGCCTTCACGGCCACGGAGATCCACCACTTCGAGACGATCTCCGGGATGAGCGCGTCCGAGATCCTCGACGAGCTGATCGACGCCGGGCTGGAGTCCCTCACCGGCGGCGGTGCGGAGATCTTCGACTGGGAGGTCCGGCAGCACATCGTGGACCACCGGACCCACTGGGAGGACTGGTCCCGCATCCACCGGCTCGCGCACGAGAAGGGTCTGAAGACCCCGTGCACGATGCTGTACGGGCACATCGAGGAGCCCCGGCACCGGGTTGACCACGTGCTGCGGCTGCGCGAGCTGCAGGACGAGACCGGGGGCTTCCAGGTCTTCATCCCGCTGCGGTACCAGCACGACTTCGTCGACGTGCAGGACGGCAAGGTCCGCAACCGGCTCCAGGCGCGGACGCAGATGGCGACCGGCGCCGAGGCGCTGAAGACCTTCGCCGTGTCGCGGCTGCTGTTCGACAACGTGCCGCACGTCAAGGTCTTCTGGGTCATGCACGGGGTGCAGACCGCGCAGCTCGCGCTGCAGCACGGTGCGGACGACATGGACGGGTCGGTCGTCGAGTACAAGATCACGCACGACGCGGACAACTACGGGACGCCGAACAAGCTGACGCGTGAGGACCTGCTGGATCTGATCCGCGATGCCGGGTTCCGGCCGGTGGAGCGGAACACGCGGTACGAGATCATCCGGGAGTACGACGGGCCCGACCCGGAGCGGCGGGAGTCGCCGCAGCCGATGCGGGTCTGACTCGACAGCGTCCCGCGCCCCTGAGGGGGGTACCCGGAGGGCATGGTCAGGACCGAGGCGCCTGAGGACGCCTATACCGCTGAACCCTTCGTTCCTGGTCGCGGCGGCCTTCCCGCTCTGCGGCGGGCCGCCGCCGACTGCCGTGGCTGCCCGCTGCACCGGGACGCCACCCAGACCGTGTTCGGGGCCGGCAGCAAGGACGCCCGGGTCATGCTCGTCGGGGAGCAGCCCGGGGATCAGGAGGACCGGCAGGGGAAGCCGTTCGTCGGGCCCGCCGGGAAGCTGCTCGACAGGGCGCTCGCCGAGGCCGGTGTCGACCCGGGCGAGGCCTACGTCACCAACGCCGTCAAGCACTTCAAGTTCGCGCGGGCCGAGCCCCAAAAGCGGCGGATCCACAAGGCGCCGAACCTGCGGGAGACGACCGCGTGCGGACCCTGGCTGGCCGCGGAGCTGGCGGTCGTGGAGCCGGAGCTGATCGTCGTACTGGGGGCCACCGCCGGGAAGGCGCTGCTCGGGTCCTCGTTCCGGGTCACGCAGGTGCGCGGCACCGTGCTGGAGGAGGAGATCCACGGGCGGCCCGAGCGGCTGGTGCCGACCGTGCATCCGTCGGCGGTGCTGCGGGCGGACGACCGGCAGGCGGCGTACCAGGGGCTGGTGTCGGACCTGAAAGTGGCGGCGCGAGCATTGTCGTAATGGCTACAATCCCTGCATGCCCCTTACCTTCACGCTCGATCCCGCCGTCACCCCCGAGCTGCGAGACGGCATCCTCGACCTGTGGGCCGACGTCTCCAACGCCGGAGGAGCCGTCGGGTTCGTGCCGCCGGTGACGCGGGAGGACATCCGGCCCGAACTGCTCAAGCACTTCGCGTTGATGTCCGAGGGGCGGGTCAGGCTGCTCGTGGGGCACGACGAGGAGGGGCGGGTCGCGGCGACCGCCTTCCTCACCTTCAACACGCACCACCTGATGACGCACTGGCTGTGGCTGTACACGGTGATGGTGCATCCGCGTCACCAGGGAAAGGGCTACGGCCGTGATCTGCTGGCCGCCGCCGCGGACGCGGCCCGGGGCGTCGACGGGATCGAGGTGATCCGGCTGACCTGCCGGGGCGGTACCGGGCTGGAGCGCTTCTACGAGTCCTGCGGCTACAAGGAGGTCGGCCGCATCCCCGGCGCGATCCGGGTGGCGCCCGGCGACGACCGGGACGACGTCATCATGCTCCTGTCCCTGGGCTGACCCCCCTGAAAGATCGGCCGTCCGGCGTGCTTCACTGGACGGTGCCCGTTTGGGTGCGTTCTGGCCGTTCGAACCGGAAGAGTGGATTGAGATGCTCCGCTACACGCTGATGCGCCTCGGAATCTTCGTGGGCTGCCTCGTGGTCGTCTGGGGCGCCGTCTACTCCGGCCTCGCTCCGCGCGGCCTCGGTGAAAGCAACGGCCTGTGGATCGTGCTGCTCGCCCTGCTGATCTCCGCGCCGATCAGCTTCGTCGTGCTGCGCAGGGAGCGGGACCGGGCGTCCGTGCGGGTCGCGCAGCGGGTCGACCGGATGAAGGCCAATCTGGCGGCCAACCGCGGCCAGGAAGATGCCGCCGACGACACCGCGCGGGCTCAGGGGCAGACCTCGTAGGGCCCCGCCCGCACCGGCGAACAGCGCCCCGTTTCCGCACATGCTCGGAAACGGGGCGCTTTGCCTTGTGTGGGTGTGTGTGCCCGATCACCTATCAAAGTCAGGCTTTGGGGTCCTCAAAGTTCAGGTGTTAAGGTCGTTGTATGAAGTCAGCAGTCGCGCCCCCTCTGCCTCCGAGCGTTCCGCTCGTGGCGCGGCTGCACGTGGATCTCTGTCGGTGCGCGTCCGCTTTCTGTCGTTCCTGACGTAACGCAACCCCCGTCGTCTCCCACGTCAGTTCCCCGCGTCAGTCCCCCACGCGTCCCCCCCCTCCAACGGAGCAGTCCGTGTCCTCACGCACGAAGTCCTTCAAGGTGCCCTTCTGGGCCCAGATCATCGCCGGTCTCGTCCTGGGTGTGCTGCTCGGCTGGCTCGCCCGCGACCAGGACCTGTCCTGGCTGGTCACGACCCTGGAGAAGGTCGGCGACCTCTTCATCGGCCTGCTGAAGCTGGCCGTCGCCCCGCTCGTCTTCTTCGCGATCCTGGTCTCGATCACCAACCTGCGGAAGGTCAACAACGCGGCCCGCCTGGCCTCGCGCACCCTCCTCTGGTTCATGATCACCTCGCTGATCGCGGTCAGCATCGGCCTGGTCATCGGCCTGGTCACCAACCCGGGCGCCGGCACCGGCCTCACCCCCAAGGACGGCGGGAAGCCCGAGGACACCGGCTCCTGGATCGACTTCCTCACCGGCATCGTGCCGACGGACGTCATCACGCCGTTCACCGAGCTGAACGTCCTGCAGATCGTCTTCATGGCCGCCGTCGCCGGCATCGCGGCCCTGCAACTCGGCGAGAAGGCCCAGCCGATCCTCACCCTGAGCGAGTCCGTGCTGAGCCTGCTCCAGAAGGCCCTGTGGTGGGTCATCCGACTCGCCCCGGTCGGCACCGTCGGCCTCATCGGCCACGCCATCGCCACCTACGGCTGGGACCTGATCGGCAAGTACGCGACGTTCACTGCCGACATCTACGCCGGCTGCCTCATCGTGCTGTTCGGCGTCTACCCGACGCTGCTCGCGACCGTCGCCAAGCTCAACCCGGTCCAGTTCTTCAAGGGCGCCTGGCCCGCGATCCAGCTGGCCTTCGTCTCCCGCAGTTCCGTGGGCACCATGCCGCTGACGCAGAAGGTCACCGAGCGGCTCGGTGTGCCGAAGGAGTACGCGTCCTTCGCCGTGCCGTTCGGTGCGACGACCAAGATGGACGGCTGCGCCGCGATCTACCCGGCCATCGCCGCGATCTTCGTCGCCCAGATCTTCGACATCCAGCTGGGCATCGGCGACTACCTGCTGATCGCGTTCGTCTCGGTGGTCGGCTCCGCCGCCACGGCCGGTCTCACCGGCGCGACGGTCATGCTGACCCTCACCCTCTCCACCCTCGGCCTGCCGATGGAGGGCGTGGGCCTGCTCCTCGCGATCGACCCGATCCTCGACATGATCCGCACCGCGACCAACGTCGCCGGCCAGGCGCTGATCCCGGTCCTGGTCTCCGCCCGCGAGAACCTGCTCGACCGTACGGCCTACGCCACGGCCGACGGCTCCTCCCTGGGCGAGCCGAACGACGAGCTGAGCGACGGCCCGCGCGACAAGGCCGAGCCGGTCACCGCCGCCGCCTGACCGGTCCACGGGCCTGACGCGTTCACGACCCCCTGGGCGGTCCTCCTCCGGTTTCCGGACGAGGGCCGGCCGGGGGGACCGTACGCTAAGCGGTATGGGTGCCGTGAAGACGAAGCGCATGCCGCGTGCGGTCCGTGAACAACAGATGCTGGACGCCGCCGTGCGAACCTTCGGCCAACGCGGCTACATGGCCGCGTCCATGGACGAGATAGCCGAACTCGCGGGCGTCTCCAAGCCGTTGGTCTACCTGTACCTGAACTCCAAGGAAGACCTCTTCACCGCCTGCATCCGGCGGGAGGCCACGTCCCTCGTCGAGGCGGTACAGGCCGGCGTCCGCCGTGATCTGCCCGCCGACCGGCAACTGTGGGAGGGGCTCGGCGCGTTCTTCGCGCACACCGCCGAGAACCCGGACGCCTGGTCGGTCCTGCACCTCCAGGCCCGTACGCACGGCGAGCCGTTCGCCTCCGAGGTCGCCGCGATGCGCGAGGAGATCGTCGCGTTCGTGACGCAGCTGATCCTCGCCGGGGCCCGTGAGGCACACCGCGACCCCGACCTGCCCGAGCGCGAGGTCGCCGGGCTCGCGGAGGCCCTGGTCGGCGCCGCCGAGTCGCTGGCCGCCTGGGCCAACGCCACCCCGGGCGTCACCGCCCGCCAGGCCGCGGCCACGATGATGAACTTCGCCTGGGCCGGACTCGGTGACCTCATGGCGGGGCGGCCCTGGTCGCCCCCGGAGGAGCGGACGGGCCCTCACGCCGGGTAGACGTCCCCCGTCACATGGATCCGGTTCTCGCGGCCACGCAGCTCGAACCGGCCGTCCTGAGCCGCGTAGGTCACCGTCCCGGGCAGCAGCACCGGCGCCCTGAACCGCGCCCGTACGGAACAGAAGCCCGGTGCGCCGTGGGCGGCGAGGCAGCGGGCCACCGTCCACATGCCGTGGGCGATCGCCCGGGGGAAGCCGAACAGCCGGGCGGTGAGCGGGTGGAGGTGGATCGGGTTGCGGTCCCCGGAGGCGGCCCCGTAGCGCCGCCCGACATCCCCGGAGAGCCGCCACTCGGCGACCGCGGGCAGCGGCTTGCGCGCCTCCTCGTCCGCGGGCCCGGCGGGCCGTCGCGTGGCGTGGCGGGCCAGGTAGGTGCTCCTCGACTCCCACACGAGGCCCCCGGCACCGCGCACCTCGGTGACGACGGCCGCCTCCGTGCCGCGCCGGTGCGGGGCCAGCCCCTCGACGTGCACGGAGAGTTCGTACCGCCCGGTCGCCGGCATCGGGCCGTGCCGCGTGATCGTGATCGACGTGTGGACGAGGCCGAGCAGCGGCAGCGGGAAGTCCCGCTCGCTCATCAGCCGCATGGCCAGGGGAAATCCCAGCACCTGCGGATAGGTCACCGGCAGAGCGTCCTCCCCGGTCGGGAACCCGCAGACCCGCTCGTACGCCGCCAGCCGCGCCAGGTCGACGCTCAGGCCGGGCAGGACGAGCCGGGTGCGCGGGAACCCGGCGTCGGGGGAGGGCCGTTTGAAGGGGGACAGCAGCGCGCCGCGGGCGAGGAGCGGGGCGAGGGAGGGGGGCTCGGCGAGGACGAGAGCGGCGTCGGCCATCACGCCCCCAGCAGGCTCTGGCCGCAGACGCGGACGACCTGGCCGTTGACCGCGCCGGAGGCGGGGTGGGCGAGCCAGGCGGTGGTCTCGGCGACGTCGACCGGCAGACCGCCCTGGGCGAGGGAGTTCATCCGGCGGCCTGCCTCACGGATGAACAGCGGGATCGCGGCCGTCATCTTCGTCTCGATGAAGCCGGGTGCCACGGCGTTGACCGTCACGCCGTGCTCGGCGAGCGCACGCGGCGCGAGGGAGCGGACCATGCCGACGATCCCCGCCTTGCTCGCGCCGTAGTTGGTCTGGCCCGCGTTGCCGGCGAGGCCCGCGATCGAGGCCGTGGCCACGATCGAGCCGCCGCGCTTCAGCGTCCCGGCCTTCAGCAGGGCGTCCGTGGTGCGCAGCACGCTCGCCAGGTTCACCTCCAGCACGGAGATCCAGCGCTCGGCGGGCATGTTCACCAGCCGCCGGTCGCGCGTGATGCCCGCGTTGTGGACCAGCAGGTCCAGGCCGTCCGGGAGGGCCTCGGCGATCCGGACGCCCGCGTCGGCGGCCGTGATGTCGAGCAGCAGGGCGGTGCCGCCGAGCCGCTCGGCGACGCGCCGCGCGTCCGGCCCGGCCTGCGGCACATCGAGGACGACGACCCGGGCCCCGTCCCGCGCGAGCGTCTCGGCGACGGCTTCGCCGATGCCGCGGGCGGCACCGGTGACCAGGGCGGTGCGGCCGGCGAGGGGGCGGGTCCAGTCGAGGGGAGCGGCGGTCTCCCCGGCGGTCTCCCCGGGGGACTCCCGGGGGGCCTTCTCGAGGGACTCCCGGGGACTCTCCTGAGGCGTCTCATGGAGTGTCTCCTGGGGTGCCCCCACCTCGATCACCTGCCCACTCACGTACGCCGACTTCGGCGACAGCAGGAACCGGAGCGTCGACTCGGCGGCCGAGGCGTCCGTGAGCCGGACCAGGTTCACGGTCCTGCCCCGGCCGATCTCCTTGCCGAGGCTGCGCGTGAAGCCCTCCAAGGCCTGCTGGGCCGCGGCCTGGTGGTGGTCGGCGGGGTCGAGCGGCGCGCCGAGCACGACCACGCGGCCTCCCCCACTCTCGGCTGCGCTCGAGCGGGAGGTGCCCCCAGCGGCGACGGACCGTACGGCGGGATGCAGGGCCGCGTGCACCTCGGCCAGGCCCTCGACGTCCCGCACTCCGGTCGCGTCCAGGACGACGGCGGCGGCCCGGTCGGAGCCGGCCGGGCCGATCCCCGTCCGGGCGAGCACCGGGGCCAGGTCGACGGCGGACCGGCCGGCGGTGAGGTGCCTCAGGCCGCCGTCCAGGGCGGGGTGTCCGGGGGACCAGCGGGCCAGCGCCGCGGGCTGCGGCAGGCCGAGCCGGCGGGCGAGGAAACGGCCGGGCGCGGTACCGGTGAAGCGCAGATAGCGGTCGGCCATTCCAACTCCCAGTTCCCAGTGACTGCTCTGAAGGTTCACGCATGCTTACTCTGGAGTAAGGTTACCGGAGGTAAGGCTACGTCACGGACGAGGAGCAGGTCGAGATGAGCCCCCAGCAGCAGTCGCCGTCGGTGCGGCGCGTGGCGATCGTCGGCGGAGCACGCATCCCCTTCGCTCGCTCCGACGGCCCCTACGCCACCGCCTCCAACCAGCAGATGCTCACCGCCGCCCTGGACGGCCTTGTCGAGCGGTACGGACTCCAGGAACCCGGCGCGGTCGGCGAGTTCGTCGCCGGAGCGGTCCTCAAGCACAGCCGCGACTTCAACCTCGCCCGCGAAACCGTCCTCGGCTCCAAGCTCCACCCCCGCACCCCCGCCTACGACGTCCAGCAGGCCTGCGGCACCGGACTCCAGGCCGTCATCGCCGCCGCCAACAAGATCGCCCTCGGCCAGACCGACGCGGCGATCGCGGGCGGCGCCGACACGGCGAGCGACGCACCCCTGGGCGTCAACGACTCCCTGCGCCGCATCCTGCTTCAGGCCCGCCGGGCGAAGTCGCTGAGCGGCCGCGTGAAGGCCCTGGCGCAGGTGCGCCCCGGCCACCTCGTCCCCGACATCCCGCGCAACGCCGAGCCGCGCACCGGACTGTCCATGGGCGAACACGCCGCCGTCACCGCCCGCGCCTGGGGCATCGGACGCCAGGCGCAGGACGACCTCGCGGCGACCAGTCACCAGCGGCTGGCGGCGGCGTACGAACGCGGCTTCTTCCAGGACCTGGTGATCCCCTTCCGTGGGCTCGCCCGCGACCAGAACCTGCGCCCCGGCTCCACGGCCGGGAAACTCGCCTCCCTGAAGCCGGTGTTCGGCCTCGACCACCCCGAACCGACCATGACGGCGGGCAACTCGACCCCGCTGACGGACGGTGCGGCGACCGTGCTGCTGGCGAGCGAGGACTGGGCCCGGGAACGC
The DNA here is from genome assembly GCF_055578235.1 of Streptomyces sp. NPDC033136. Taxonomy (NCBI): domain Bacteria; kingdom Bacillati; phylum Actinomycetota; class Actinomycetes; order Kitasatosporales; family Streptomycetaceae; genus Streptomyces; species Streptomyces sp. NPDC033136. The sequence goes on along the minus strand of NZ_JBVIPD010000034.1, from coordinate 27,048 downwards.
GGCCTGGAGCCGCTGGCGTACCTCACCGCCCACGAGACGGCCGCCGTCGACTTCGTCGGCGGCGATGTCGCCGACGGCGAGGACGGACTGCTCATGGCACCGGCGTACGCGGTCCCGCGCATGCTGGAGCGGGCCGGACTGGGCCTGGACGACTTCGACCTCGTCGAGATCCACGAGGCCTTCGCCTCCCAGGTGCTGGCGACGCTCGCCGCCTGGGAGAAGCGGGGCCTCGGCACGGTGGACCGCGCCCGGCTGAACGTCACCGGTTCCTCCCTCGCCACCGGCCACCCCTTCGCCGCCACCGGCGCCCGGATCGTGGCCACCCTGGCCAAGCTCCTCGCCGAACGGGACGCGCCCGCCCGCGGACTGATCTCCGTCTGCGCGGCCGGCGGGCAGGGGGTGACGGCCGTTCTGGAACGCGCCTGAGAGGGGAGCGTCGTACCAGGCAGGGGGTGGCCGTCGGCCTGGAGCGGGCCTGACAGGGGAACGCCGTACCAGGCAGGGGGTGGTGACCGCCGTCCCGGAGCGCGCCCGAGAGGGGAACGCCGTACCGAACCTGAGAGACCCTCACGTAACCCCCGGGAATGCACAGGCCTGGCCCCGGACCATCCCCGAACCCGCACAACCCCGCCACGTGAGCGCCGTACGATCCCGTTCCTACCGCCAGTAACCCCTTTCTGGGGGTTCAGCCGGTTGAGCGCCTCGGCGTGCGAGGCACGTACGTCATGCAGCAAGCAGTCCTTCGCTGCACGCCCCAGGAGCCGCCCGTGTCCACTGCGTATCCCTCCTCCGCCTACGGCGACTTGTACGGAGGGCCGGTCCTGGTCGAACCCGAGGTACGGCGCCTGGACGGGGCCGTCCGGGAGGCGTCCGTACCGCCGCTGGCGCCTCCGTGGAGCCACGGCTCGCTCGCCGACCTGCCGTTCGACAACGCGAGCGCGAACCCGGAGGCCGTGGCGCTCAGCCGCAAGGACGCCGACGGGCGCTGGAGCGACGTCACGGCGGCCGAGTTCGCCGGGCAGGTCATGGCCGTCGCGAAGGGGCTGATCGCCGAGGGCCTGATGCCCGGCGACCGCGTCGCCGTCATGGCCCGCACGATCTACGAGTGGACGGTCCTGGACTTCGCGGCCTGGGCGGCCGGACTGGTCACCGTCCCCGTCTACCCCACGTCCTCCGTCTTCCAGGCCCGCTGGATCCTGCAGGACTCCGGCGCGGTCGCCCTGGTCACCGAGACCGCCGCGCAGGCCGCCGCCCTCGGCCCGGAGCGCGAACGCCTCCCCGACCTCCAGCACCTGTGGGTCGTGGAGAAGGGACACGTCGACCGGCTCGCGGAGACCGGGGCGCACCTGACCGACCAGGAGGTCGAGGTGCGGCGCGGCATGCTCGGCCCCGGCACCCTCGCCACCCTCATCTACACCTCGGGCACCACCGGCCGCCCCAAGGGCTGCGCGCTCACCCACGGCAACTTCTTCGCCGAGGTCGACAACGCGATCGAGCTGCTCTACCCCGTCTTCCGGGCGAAGACCGACGAAGAGGCCTCGGTCCTGCTGTTCCTGCCGATGTCCCACGTCTTCGGCCGCATGGTGGCCATCGCCTGCGTCCGCGCCCGCGTCCGGCTGGGCCACGCCCCGAGCATCAAGGCCGACCACCTGCTCCCCGACCTCGCGAGCTTCCGGCCGACCTGTCTGCTGGCCATCCCGTACATGCTGGAGAAGGTCTTCAACTCGGCCCGCGCCAAGGCCGAGGCGGGCGGCCGGGTCACGTCGTTCGACCGTGCGGTGGCGGTGGCCCAGCGCTACGGAGAGGCGATGGAGGCCCGCCAGACGGGCACCGGCCCCGGCCCCACCCGCGCCCTCAGGACCGCCCGGGCCTTCTACGACCCGCTGGTCTACCGCCGCATCCGCAGCGCCATGGGCGGCAGGGTCCGTTACGCCATCTGCGGCGGCTCACCGCTCGGCCGCCGCCTCTCCGCGTTCTACGCCGGCGCCGGCATCGAGATCTTCGAGGGCTACGGCCTCACCGAGACCACGGGCGCGTCCACCGTCACCCCGCCCCTGAAACCCCGCCTGGGCACGGTCGGCTGGCCCCTGCCCGGCACCCGCGTCCGCATCGCCGCCGACGGGGAGATCCTGGTCGCCGGCGACCACGTCCTGCGCGGCTACTGGGACCCGCAGGCGGGCGGTGTCGTCCCCGCCGCCCCCGACGGCTGGCTCGCCACCGGCGACATCGGCGAACTGGACGACGAGGGCTACCTGACGATCACCGGCCGCAAGAAGGAACTCCTGATCACCGCGGGCGGCAAGAGCGTCGCCCCGGCCCCGCTGGAGAACTGGCTGCGCTCCCACCCGCTGATCTCCCAGTGCCTCGTCCTGGGCGACGGCCGCCCCTTCGTCTCGGCCCTGATCACCCTCGACCCGGAGGGCATCACCCACTGGCGCCAGATGAACGGCAAACACCCCGTACCGCCCCCGCTCCTCGTCGACGACGAGGACCTGCGCGCCGTCCTGCAGCGCGCGATCGACGACGCCAACAAGATGGTCTCCCGCCCCGAGTCCATCCGCCGCTTCGTCATCCTCCCCGAGGACTTCACCGAGGCGTCCGGCCTCCTCACCCCGTCGATGAAGCTCCGCCGCGAGGCCGTCCTGCGCGCGTACGCGAAGGAGGTGGAGAGCCTGTACACGCGGTAAGGCACCTTTGCGATCTCTTCACCTTTGCGATCTCTTCACACGTGGTTCTTGACGAGGCAAGGCGTCTGCCCGTTGGCTTTTGACCAACTCGTCACGATGCTCCACCTTCGGAAGGCACCACCAGTGAAAGCGCGTCACCCCCGCCGGTCAGCTGTGCGCCCCGCCGCCCTAGCCCTGGCGGTCTCCCTTTCGGCCCTGTCCCTCACCGCCTGCGGCGACGGCGAAAGTGACGACAGCGCCCCGAAGAAGGGCAACGACATCACGGTGGGCCTGCTGCTGCCCGACCGGGACACGGCACGCTTCGAGAAGTTCGACTACCCGCTGATCAAGCAGGAGGTCGCCTCCCTCACGGAGAACAAGGGCAAGGTCCGCTACGCCAACGCCGAGGCCAGCGTCTCCAGACAGAGCCGGCAGTTCCAGCAGATGATCGACGACAAGGTGGACGTCATCCTCGTCGACGCGCTGAACTCCAAGACCATCGCCACGGACGTGCAGAGGGCCAAGGACGCCGGCATCCCGGTCATCGCCTACGACCGGCTCGCCGAGGGCCCCATCGACGCCTACGTCTCCCACGACAACGAACTCGTCGGCCAGGTGCAGGGCCGCGCCATCGTCGGGGAACTCGGCGACAAGGCCGAGAAGAGCAAGGTCGTCATGATGAACGGCGACCCGGCCGACCCCAACACGGCCCGGTTCAAGGACGGTGCGCTGAGCGAGCTCCAGGGAGCCGTCGACATCGTCGAGCAGTACGACACCAAGGATTGGAAGCCCGCCACCGCCAAGGCGAACATGGAGAAGGCGATCCAGGCCGTCGGGCTGAACAACATCGCCGCCGTCTACTCGGCCAACGACGGCATGGCGGGCGCCGTCATCGAGGCGCTGCAGGAGGCGGGCGCCACCACCATGCCGCCCGTGACCGGGCAGGACGCCAACCTCGACGCGGTGCAGCGGGTCGTGTCCGGGGAGCAGTACATGACCGTGTACAAGTCCTTCCTGCTGGAGGCGACGAACGCCGCGAAGATCGCGGTCGCCAAGGTCCAGGACCGCTCGATCGAGTTCGCCGCCCTGACCCGCGAGACGGTCGACAGCCCGACCGAGGAGAACATCCCGGCGATGCTGGTGCCGGTGGTCGCCCTGACCCGGGACAACATCAAGGAGACGGTGATCACGGACGGCGTGTACACCGTGAAGGACATCTGCACCGCGAAGTACAAGGCGGACTGCCAGGCCATCGGGCTCGAGTAGCGGACGCGCGGCGGGTGTCGCACGGGGGCTTGACTTCACAAGACCCCCGCGCGACATTCCCCACCCCTTTCGCGTTCTCGTCGGGTGGAGCGGCCATGACCACAAGCACGCACTCCGCAGGCACTCCCGCGGCCCCGTCCCGCAGACGACTGCTGGCCGGGGCCGCCGGGGCCGGGCTGGCGGTCGCCGCAGGAGTCCAACAGGGCGCCAGAGCAGCCGACTTACCCCCACTCGGTACGTACGACGTCGTCGTCATCGGCTCCGGAGCGGCCGGGATGACGGCCGCGCTGACCGCCGCCAGGCAGGGCCTGAGCTGCCTCGTGGTGGAGAAGGCACCGGTCTTCGGCGGCTCCACGGCCCGCTCCGGCGCCGGGATCTGGATCCCGAACAACCCGGTGATCCTGGCCGCCGGTGTCCCGGACACCCCCGCGAAGGCCGCCGCCTACCTCGCCGCCGTCGTCGGCCCGGACGTGCCCGCCGACCGGCAGCGCGCCTTCCTCACCCACGGCCCGGCGGCGCTCTCCCTCGTCATGGCCCACAGCCCCCTGCGCTTCCGCTGGATGGAGGGCTACAGCGACTACTACCCCGAGCTGCCCGGCGGCCTCCCCAACGGCCGCTCCATAGAGCCCGACCAGCTCGACGGCAACGTCCTGGGGTCCGAACTGGCCCGCCTGAACCCGCCGTACATGGACGTGCCCGCCGGCATGGTCGTCTTCAGCACCGACTACAAGTGGCTCGCCCTGGCCGCGGTGAACGCCCGGGGCGCCGCCGTCGCCGCACAGTGCCTCGCGCGGGGCACGAAGGCGGCCCTGCTCGGCCAGAAACCGCTGACGATGGGCCAGGCCCTGGCCACCGGCCTGCGCGCCGGACTGCGTTCCGCGGGCGTACCGGTGTGGCTGAACACGCCTCTGACGGACCTGTATGTCGAGAACGGCACGGTCGCCGGTGCCGTCGTCACCCGCGACGGCGCCCCCGGGCTGGTCCGTGCCCGCCGGGGCGTGATCGTCGGCTCCGGCGGCTTCGAGCACAACGCGGCGATGCGGGACCGCTTCCAGCGGCAGCCCATCGGCACGCAGTGGACGGTCGGGGCGAAGGAGAACACCGGCGACGGCATCCGGGCGGGGGAGCGGCTCGGGGCGGCGCTCGACCTGATGGACGACGCGTGGTGGGGTCCGGCGATCCCGCTCCCCGGCGGGCCGTACTTCTGTCTCGCCGAGCGCACGCTCCCCGGCGGCCTGCTGATCAACGGCTCTGGACGGCGCTTCGTCAACGAGGCAGCCCCCTATAGCGACGTCGTCCACACCATGTACGACGTCCACGACACCGACCCGGCCATCCCCTCCTGGCTGATCACCGACCAGAACTACCGCAACCGGTACCTCTTCAAGGACGTCCTGCCGGCCCTGCCCTTCCCGCAGGACTGGTACGACTCCGGCGCGGCCCACAAGGCCTGGACCCTCGACGCACTCGCCGCCTCCATCGGCGTCCCCGCGGCGGCCCTGCGCACCACGGTCGACCGCTTCAACTCCCACGCCCTGCGCGGCGAGGACCCCGACCACGGCCGCGGCGACAGCGCCTACGACCACTACTACACGGACCCCTCCGTCCTCCCCGACTCCTGCCTGGCCCCCCTCCGGCTCCCCCCGTACCACGCCTTCCGCATCGTCCCCGGCGACCTGGGCACGAAGGGCGGTATGCGGACGGACGCCCGGGCCCGGGTGCTGCGCGCGGACGGCTCGGTGATCCGGGGCCTGTACGCGGCGGGCAACGCGAGCGCGGCGGTCATGGGCCGCAGTTACGCGGGGGCGGGCTCGACCATCGGGCCGGCGATGACGTTCGGGTACATCGCGGGGATGGACGCTGCGGGGGTGCTTTAGGGGTGCTTTAGGGGTGCTTTAGGGGTGCTTTAGGGGTGCTTTAGGGGTGCTTTTAGGGGTGAGGGCTGTTTTAGGGGTGTTTCAGAGGGTGTAGGGGTGCTTCAGGAGGGAGCGGGCGGGGTGGGAGCCGGGCGGTCGCGGGGACCGCTCGGTGTCGTGTGGGGCAGCGGTGACGTGCTATGCGGTTGTCTTCCGGGGCTTCCGGGCCGCGGGGCAGGCCTGGGGGGCGGCGGTGATGCGCTATGCGGTTGTCTTCCGGGGCTTCCGCGCCACAAGGTACGCCAGGGGGACCGGCTCGCCCCGGTCCTCGTCGGGTTCCCTCGTCATCCGGGCGCGGACGGCGAAGCCGGCGGCTTCCAGCAGGGCGGCCATGTGCTCCGGCCGGCGCCGGCGGAAGTCCAGGGCCACCCGGTGCCCCCAGGCCTCCTCGTAGCGGCGGGGTTCCTCGCCGGACTGGAAGCCGAGGAGCAGGTGGCCGCCGGGGCGCAGCACGCGGTGGAGGCCGGCGAAGAGGCCGGGCAGGTGGTCCAGGGGGGTGTGGATGATCGAGTACCAGCACACGGCCCCGTCGAGCGAGCCGTCCGGGAGGTCCAGCTCCAGCATCGAGCCCTGCTCGAACCGCAGGCCCGGGTTCTCACGGCGGGCGATCGCGAGCATCGACTCCGACAGATCCAGGCCGAACACCGACAGCCCCCGGGACGCCAGGAGCGCCGTCACCCGCCCGGGCCCGCACCCCAGGTCGGCGACTTCGCCTCCGGCACCGACGAGCTCCGCGAACCCGTTCAGCAGCATCTGGTCCAGTGGTGCGAGCGGGTCACTGAAGTGAACGGCGTAGTCCTCGGCGACGGTGTCGTAGAAGTGCCGGGTCTCGCTCAGAAAGTCGGCATCGCTCATGCCGCGAGACCATACTGCGGGGGAGCCGTGCTGCGGGGGCAGGAGCCGTACTGCGAAGACGGGAGACCCTGCTGCGGGGAGGGGGGACGCCTGCGCCCTCCCGCGGCCGGATCTGTGCCCTCTGGTCCCCTCGGCCCCTGGTCCCCCCTGCCCCCTCTGGTCCCCTCTGCCTTTCGGAAGAGGGCACGTGTCACGCCCCCTGGTCGTCTCCCGTGGCCCCGTCTCCCCGGCCCGCGCGTGCCTGCCCGACCCCTATCCCCGCCCCCGTCCCGACCGCCGTCCCGAACCCGACGCCCAGGGCGAGCCCCAGGCCGATGTTGTCGAAGACGGTCATTCCGAGCACGAGCCCCATGGCCGTGCCGAGGGTGAGGCCGAGGGACAGGCCGAGGGCCAGCCCTGTCGCCAGGCGCTTGTCGGCGGGGACCACGCCGCCTTCCCCACTGTTCTCCGGGTCTATCCGCATCCGCTCATCGTCCCATGGCCGGAACTCGCCGGGACTTCGCCAGGAATTCACCGGGCGGAAGGGCCCGGAAAGGGCAGGAGCCCCGTCGCCTGGCGGCGCGGGGCTCCTTGGGTACTACTGATCAGACCGGCGTGACGTTCTCAGCCTGCGGGCCCTTCGGGCCCTGCGTGACGTCGAAAGACACCTGCTGGTTCTCCTCGAGCGAGCGGAAGCCGCTCGCGTTGATCGCGGAGTAGTGGACGAAGACGTCGGGGCCGCCGCCCTCCTGGGCGATGAAACCAAAGCCCTTTTCGGCGTTGAACCACTTCACGGTTCCGGTAGCCATAAGCCCTCCTTGGGCCCAAAAGGGTTGCCCTGCTCCAGAACCAGCAAGTGTGAAGATGAATTCCGCACAAGTGCATATGTCTGTGAATGACGAGAGCCCGCGGTCACATGCTCCGCAGGCTCTGTACTGCAAGGGAAACCAAACTGCAACTTGCGACGAGCCTAGCACGCGGGCCACCGAATGCAATAGGGGCCAAGATCACGTCACCCGAATGTTTGAACATCTCCCGCCGGCTGGCGGTGAAGCCTCCCGTGGCGGCCGGAGACGGCCCGCGGCAGCCGGGCGCGAGAGCGCAGTCCGGGGTGACCCTCCGTGGGCCGACCGGGGGCGACCACCCAGACGCAGGCACCCGATCGGGGCCCGCGCGCCGGTCCGTACGCCCCGAGGGCTAGCCTCACGATGTGGACAATCCTCGCACCCGGCCGCGCGTCGGCCACATCCAGTTCCTGAACTGCCTGCCCCTGTACTGGGGGCTCGCCAGAACGGGCACGCTCCTCGACTTCGAGCTCACCAAGGACACCCCGGAGAAGCTCAGCGAGAAGCTGGTGCAGGGCGATCTCGACATCGGTCCGATCACCCTGGTCGAGTTCCTCAAGCACGCCGACGACCTCGTGGCCTTCCCCGACATCGCCGTCGGCTGCGACGGCCCGGTCATGTCCTGCGTGATCGTCTCGCAGGTCCCCCTGGACCGGCTCGACGGCGCCCGGGTCGCCCTGGGATCGACCTCCCGCACCTCCGTCCGCCTCGCCCAGCTGCTCCTCGCCGAGCGCTACGGCGTCCAGCCGGAGTACTACGCCTGCCCGCCCGACCTGAGCCTGATGATGCGGGAGGCCGAGGCCGCCGTCCTCATCGGCGACGCGGCGCTGCGCGCGAACATGCTCGACGGGCCGCGCTTCGGCCTGGACGTGCACGACCTCGGCGCGCTGTGGAAGGAGTGGACGGGCCTGCCGTTCGTCTTCGCGGTCTGGGCGGCGCGCCGCGACTACGCGGAGCGCGAGCCGGCCATCACACGCAAGGTGCACGAGGCCTTCCTCGACTCCCGCAACCTCTCCCTGGAGGAGGTCGGCAAGGTCGCCGAACAGGCCGCCCGCTGGGAGGCCTTCGACGAGGAGACCCTCGCCCGCTACTTCACGACCCTCGACTTCCGCTTCGGCGGCCCGCAACTGGAGGCGGTCGCCGAGTTCGCCCGGCGCGTCGGCCCGACGACCGGCTTCCCGGCGGACGTGAAGGTGAACCTGCTCCAGCCGTGAGCCCGTGCCGGGTCATGTCCCGGCACTCCTCCGCTGGGAGGCGCAGGCGTGCCGGGCCCGGCAGCACCCCCGCGCCCGCGGGGACGGGGTGACGCCGTGCGGCGGCCGCTCGACGCCGACGAACCCACGGCCGCGGGGCCCTGCCGGCTGCTCGGCCGGCCGGGCACGAGCCGGCCCCGTACACCGCGACACGCAGCGCGTCGAACGTCCCTCTTACCCTGTACGGCCCGCGCTGATCGGCTTCGGGACAGGCACCTGACGGCGGTGTGCCTCACCAAGGACCGCGACGCGGGGCGACCGTGAGCGCCGCCCTTTCCGGTGCGGTACCCGCCGCTCGCCTCGGCACCTGGGAGGGCCAGGGCAGCGTCGACGGCAGGCTGCCACTCGGCACGTTCCGGATCACGGTCGAACGGGCTCCGTCGGACACGAGTTGGGCCGTCTCCGCCAGACCGGCCAGATCGGCGGCGTGTGCGTCGACGTACTGACCCTGAAGGAGGTGACGAAGAAAGATCTCGTCGGGACCCGGTCGGCGCGAAATCCAACCACAGCGGGCCGCGGCCGCGGAGCCCGGCAGCATCAGGCAGCCGAACAGGCGCTCCCGAGACTGGTCTTCGCTCGACGGACGGACAGCGGCCGCCCTGGCCGGTGCTCGTAACGCAGGGCCGCCCCGGCCGCCTTTCTCCGCTTCGGTTTCGCCGAACTCCCGCCCATGGCCCCTAACTCTCACCCTGGTCAGGCACTTACTACTGTGTCTGCGATAGCGAACAACATCAGATATAACAAGCGCACCACAACGCGTGCCACGGGGAAGGCCCATCATGGAGACGCTGCAACCGGACGATCCGACGGATTTGGGCACTTACCGTCTCCTGCGAAGACTCGGTGCCGGCGGCATGGGCCGCGTCTACCTGGCCCGTTCGCCCGGTGGCCGGACCGTCGCAGTGAAGGTCGTACGTCAGGACCTGGCAGCAGACGGCGAATTCCGCGACCGCTTCCGGTACGAGGTCGAGATAGCCAAGGCGGTCTCCGGCCGCTTCACCGCCCCCGTCGTGGATGCCGACCCGGACGGGCCGCTGCCGTGGCTGGCGACGTCGTACGTGCTCGGTCCGGATCTCACGGATGTGGTCGCTGCGCACGGTGCGTTGCCGGAGCGGACCGTGCGGGCACTGGCTGCAGGCCTCGCCGCTGCTCTCCAGGAGGTTCACGCAGCGGGGTTGATCCACCGCGACCTGAAACCGTCGAACGTCCTGCTGGCAGCGGACGGTCCGCGCGTCATCGACTTCGGGATCGCACGTGCGGTGGACGGAAACCGCATGACTCAGACGGGAGTCGTGGTCGGCTCACCCGGATACATGTCACCGGAGCAGGCGCTCGGTAAGGATGTCGGCACGCCGGGAGACGTCTTCTCGCTGGGTGCCGTGCTCGCGTTTGCGGCGACCGGCAGAGGCACGTTCGGTCACGGAGCCGTCTCGCATGCCTCGTTGCTCTATCAGGTCGTGCATGGCGAGCCTGATCTGGAGGGTGTCCCGCAGCAGTTGGTGGGCCTCGTCCGCGCATGTCTTGCGAAGGACCCGACGCATCGACCTGCGCCGTCGGAGATCGTGACGGCACTGGCACCCCAGGGCGTCGAGGGTGTGCTCAGCGACTGGCTGCCGTCGGCAGTGGCATCGACGATCGCCACGCATGCGGCCGGAATACTGGACTTGGAGGCACCGCAGCAGACTCAGACCCCGGTCGCCGCGTCCTTCGGGCCCGCACCGGTGATGGCGGGTGGGACACCGGAGTCAGCGAGCACGCCGACGCCTGGGTACGGCTATCCACACTCCTCTGGGCATGGCGGCACCCCTGCGGCTGCCTATGGCACCCCGATGCCCGGCTGCGCCACACCGCCGGGCGACACATCCACTCCGGGACACGGGACGACCGCGCCAGCCCTCGCCACCGCCGCTCCTTCCCGCCGCCGCGTCCTCGGTCTTGCGCTCGGCGGTGCCGCCGCTGTGGCTGTGGCAGGCGGTGGCGCCGCTTGGTGGCTCGGCCAGGACGGTGACCCCTCTGGCACAACGACCGGCACGAGTGGGGCCGGCGGTTCCGCACAGCCCGTCGAGGAGAACTTCACCACCCCGCCGCCCGGAGTCGCCCCCCAGCCGCTGTGGCACGAGCAGGCGGCGGAGGACAGCACCACCACGGATGTACCGCTCCTCATCCATGATGGCCTGCTCCTGGTCAGCGGCGACCCTCTGGTGGCCTACGACGTGAAGAGCGGTAAGACCCGCTGGTCGAAGCCCGACGTCTGCGCCCCCGGCTCCCAGCTCCTGTTCCATGACGGCAAGGTGTTCCTGACCGATGGCGGCATCGAGGGCGTCCTCGTCGCGCGCGATGTGAAGACCGGCGACGAGGTGTGGCGCAGCCGCCTCGGCGAGAAGCTCCGCGTCGAGGGCACCATCGCCATCGACGACAGGAACGTGTACGTCACAGCGACCGACTTCGGCCAAGCCGCGAGTGCCACCAAGTACCGTACGGCGGTCGCTGCCATCAGCCATAGCACAGGCGAGAAGGTGTGGCTGCAGCACCGCGACTGGGGCACGAAGGACTACGACGTCCAAGGCACCGTCTCCGGCAAGTACCTCGTCTACACGGACTCCAACTACAACCTCACCGTGCGCGACACCGCGACCGGCGACCAGTTGTGGACCCAGAAGATCGGCGATGACTGGGCCTGGCAGCCGACCGTCGCGAACGGCCTCGTCTTCCTGCCCGGCGAGAAGCTGACGGCGGTCGACGCGGAGACTGGCAGGACCCGCTGGACGCTCTCCCCCAAGGGACGCCGCGGCTTCAACAACCCTGCCGTCATCGACGGCGTGCTGTATGTCAGCGACTACGACCGCGGCGTATGGGCCGTCGACATCAAGAGCGTCAAGCGGCTCTGGCTGTGCGAGGACCAGGACCGTGGCGGGCCGGAGACCTTCGTGAAGGTCGGCACGACGCTGTACTGCGCCTCCGGCCCCCTGTCGGGAGGTGTCATCGCCCTTGCGGCCAAGACCGGCAAGGTGCGGTGGACCTGGACCGACGACAAGGACTCCGGAGCCCCGTGGCAGATTGCCCCCGCCGGGAACCGGCTGTTGGTGACGAACGGGCCGGAGATATACGCGATGCCGGCAGTCTGACACCGGGGCGCTGGGAGCGAGACCGGGGGCTGCCATAGTCTCCGTTAGCTGAAGTTAACGAACGTGGCCACAGCGGCCTACGGGGAGGATGACCACCATGCGGATGCTGGTCACGGTCGTACGCGAAGGCGGTGAGCCGGAGGACGTCGTCGTCACCGCCGACGACACCGCCACGGCAGGTGATGTCGCGGAGGTGCTGACACAGGCCGTCGGGCAAGGCGTCGCCCCGCATGGCGGCGGGACGGGGAACGTCGTGGCCATGCCCGGCACCTCACTGGCTTCGCTGCCCGGCTACGGGACGGCGGTGACCGGAGCACCGGCGCTGTGGGCTGATGGTGTGCTGTGCGATCCTGCGGCACCGGCGACCGGCGTCCTGCGGGACGGCATGCGCGTCTCCGTCGACGGCTCGATAGGCCCGCTGCTGCGCAAAGGCGAGCCCGTCGGACAGTACGAGTTGCGGGTGACCGGCGGCCCCGGTTCCGGCCGGGTGGTCCGACTCGGAGTCGGCGCGGCCACCGCGGGATCCGCACCCACCTGTTCCCTGCCCCTGCCCGATGCCTCACTGCCACCGGTCGCTCTCCGACTGACGATCGACCTCCAGGGCAAGGTCATGCTCACGCCGGAGGCCGGTGCAGGCGTTCAGCTGGACGACGAAACGATGACGGCCGACACCCCGTGGCCGCTCGGTCGGGTCGCACGGGTCGGTGACTCGCTGCTCGTCCTGGACAAGGTGGCTGCGCCGGACGCCCACCTGTCCCCCATGAGCGAGGGCGGCCTCGCCTACAACCGTCCCCCTCGGCTGTCGCCACTGCGGCCCCGGCGACGGCTGGTGGTACCGGTACCGCCCACCAAGGGGGAGCGCGCGCGGTTCCAGTTCATCATGGCCTTCATGCCCATGCTGTTCGGGCTGGCCATGTACTTCTTCACCAAGCAGATCTACATGCTGCTGTTCTGCCTGATGAGCCCGCTCATGATGCTGGGCCAGTGGATCAGTGAGAACCGCGACGGCAAGAAGAAGCACAAGACGTCCCTCAAGCAGTACAAGAAGGACCTCGCGGCCCACGAGGCCGAACTCGTCGCCCTCAGCAAGGAAGAACAGCGCGCCCGGCGTGACGACAATCCCGACCCGGCTGAGGTCCTGCTCTTCGCGACCGGCCCCCGACGCCGCCTGTGGGAGCGCAGGCTCACCGACCCGGATGCGATGCAGCTGCGCATCGGGGTCGGCGCCCTGCCTTCCGATGTGGAACTCGTCTTCGCGCGCGGCGGCACGGCACACGACGAGGAGCCCCCGGAGCCTCCCATCCTTCCGGATGTTCCAGTCACCCTGCCTTTCGCCCGGCTCGGCGTGGTCGGCATCGCGGGTGACCGGGCCCGCGCCCTCGCCACCGCGCGCTGGCTGGCCGTGCAGGCCGCCGTGCTGCACAGCCCCCGGGACCTGTCACTGGTGTCGCTGGCCGCTTCACCCGCCGCCGGCGCCGAATGGCACTGGGCGCACTGGCTGCCGCACACCAACCCCGACGAGGGACAGGAGTGCGTCGCCCTGGTGGGCTTCGACTCCGAGGGCATCACCCGCAGGGTCAACGAACTGCTGAACGAACTGGCTCGACGCAAGGCAGCTCGCGAACAGAACAACATGACGGGCCAGCTGTACCCGGACGCCAACGTGCTGCTGATTCTCGACGGGGCACGACTGCTGCGCCGTGTACCCGGCGTCCCCCAACTCCTGACTGAAGGTCCGCAATACGGCATCTTCGCCCTCTGCATCGACGAGGACGAGCGGCTGCTGCCCGAGGAGTGCAAGGCCGTCGTAGCTTGGTCGCCCGATGCGGCTCACCATGTCCGGGTGCGTGGTTACGGTCTGGAGGCGGTCGGCGACGTCTTGGCCGACCAGGTTCCCTACGAGTGGTGCGAACTCCTTGCCCGCTCACTCGCCCCCATCCGCGACGTCAGCCGCGATGACGCCGATTCCGCCCTTCCCACGTCGGCCCGTCTACTGAACCTGCTCAACATGCCCAACCCGGCCGGTGCCGACGTGGAGCGTGTCTGGCAGGCCGGTGGTTCGACGACGTCCGCACCCATCGGTATCGCCGCCGACGGCATATTCGTCCTGGACATCCGCCGCGACGGGCCGCACGCCCTGGTCGCCGGTACGACGGGTGCTGGTAAGTCCGAGCTCCTGCAGACGATCATCGCCTCGCTCGCGGTGGCGAATCGTCCCGACGCCCTGAACTACGTCCTCATCGACTACAAGGGCGGCAGCGCGTTCATGGACTGCGCTCGCCTGCCGCACACCGTCGGCATGGTCAGCGACCTCGACGCCCACCTGACCGAGCGGGCCCTCGCCTCGCTCGCCGCCGAGTTGCATCGCCGGGAGCGGATCCTCTTCGACGCCGCCACCAAGGACATCGAGGACTACAACGACACCCGCAAGCTCCGCCCTGAACTGGAGCCGATGCCCCGGCTTGTTCTGGTCATCGATGAGTTCGCGTCCCTGGTCGCGGAACTGCCCGACTTCATCGCGGGACTGGTCGACATCGCACGCCGAGGCCGCTCCCTCGGCGTGCACCTGATCCTCGCGACACAGCGTCCCGCGGGTGTGGTGAGCGCCGACATCCGGGCCAACACCAACCTGCGCATCGCCCTGCGGGTGACCGACGCCGCCGAGTCGATGGACGTCATCGACGCACCGGACTCGGGCGCGATCTCGAAGTCGACGCCAGGCCGTATGTACGTCCGTTCCGGCGCCCAGTCCCTGATCGGTGTGCAGTCGGCCCGTATCGGTGGCCGTCGCCCGGCCACGGGTCAAACAGGACCGAAGGCCACGCTCATCCCCCTGCCCTGGAACGCCTACGCCCGCCCGCTGCCCAAGCGGGAAGAGGCCGAGGACGACGGCACGATGGTCACCGACCTGGCCGTCCTCGTGGACGCGGTGCGCGACGGCGCGGAGCGGATGGGCTATGGCGAACAGCGCAGCCCCTGGCTTCCTCCACTGGCGGAATCCGTCACGCTGGACGAACTGTCCACGTACGGCGGCGCACCGGCCACCGCCCCTGGCGACGACGTGGCGCCGATCCCGTACGGCCTGGTCGACCTGCCGGCGAAGCAGACCCGCATGCCGGTGTCCTTGGACCTTGTACACGGCGAGCACACCCTGCTGCTCGGTGGCGCTCGCTCCGGCCGCTCGACGGCACTGCGCACGCTCGCCGGCTCGTTGGCCCGCAACACCTCCCCGCACGATGTGCACGTCTACGCCATCGACTGTGGCTCCAATGCCCTACTGCCCCTGGTGCGTCTGCCGCATGTGGGCGCCGTCGTGACACGCGACGAGCCGGACCGGGCCCGCCGGCTGATCCAGCGCCTGCAGGTGGAGATCGCCCGCCGTCAGCAACTGCTCGCGATGGAGGGCGCTTCCAGCGTTGCGGAACAGCGCGCGGGAGCGTCCCCGGAGGAGCGACTGCCCTGGATGGTCCTGCTCCTGGACAGTTGGGAAGGCTTCGCGTCGACCTTCGAGAACTACAACTACGGTCAATTGCTGGAAGCGGCTCAGCGTCTCTTCCGCGAAGGTTCCGCAGCGGGGCTGAAGGTCGTCATGACGGCCGACCGCAGTGGTCTGAGCGGTCACGTCTCCTCGGCCTTCTCCGACCGACTCGTCATGCGCTTCGCCGACCCGAACGACTACTCCACAGCCGGTCTTCAGGCGCGCGAGGTCCCCAAGAACATGCCGCCCGGACGCGCCCTCCGCATCACGGACACGGGTGTGGACGAGACCCAGATCGGCCTGCTGGCGCAGGACCCGGCCGGTCAGGCCCAGGTCCGCGCGCTCCGCGAGCTCGCGGAGGAGGCGCGAACCCGTTACGGCCGCATTCCGGCGGGCCGACGTCCCCTGCGCGTCGATGCGCTGCCGACGCGCATCACGGCGTCGGAGGCGATGGCCTTGGACCCGGACTTCGTTCCGTCGTCACCGTTGTGGGCGCTGGTCGCCGTGGGAGGTGACGAACTCCACCCCATCGGCATCGACTTGGAGGAGAACGGACCCGGTTTCGTCATTGCGGGCCCGCCGAAGTCCGGCCGTTCGACTGCTCTGCTGTGCGCCGCCGAGTCTCTTCTGCGAGCAGGCACTCCCCTGGTGGTCGTGACGCCTCGCCGGTCTCCGTTGCGGGACCTGGAGGGCCGAGAAGGGGTTCTCGGCATGCTCAACGCGGAAAGCTCGGGTGACGAACTGGAGGAACTCCAGGACCAGCTCGACGGACGGCCGTACGTGGTCGTGGTCGACGACGCCGAACTCCTCTACGACGCGCCGCTGGATGAGCCGCTGGAAGGCGTTATCCGAATGGGAGCCGACGGTGGGGTGGGCCTGCTCGCCGCCGGCACTACGGACTCACTGTCGAGCCAGTACCGGGGTTTCGCAGTCGAGGCCCGCAAGTCCCGCAACGGCATGCTGCTGACACCGCAGAGTTCGTCGGACGGCGAACTGTTCGGCATCCGGCTGCCTGCGAACAGCGGGGGCGGGGCGGCGGGCAGCGGGTTGTTCGTGGCCGGCGGGGCGTTCGTACCCGTTCAGGCTGTGGTGAACGCGTAAGCCGCGAGGGGATCCCGCTCACTGAGCGGGATCCCCTCGGCGCTGCTTTCCTGTTACTGAGAGCGATGAGGCTGGGGGGCCTCCGGGCGGAACGCGCGAAGGATCCAGAGACGACGCCAGATCACTGCCGTGGTGAGACCGAGGCAGATGACAGCCAGAGCCGAAGTGCCGAAGGCGGGCAGGTTTGCTGGCGGGTCCTCTACCCAGCTCTGAGTAAGAATCCGGGAGGGGGCCTCGGGATCGTACGTGACGATCAAGGAAGCGCCGTTTTCCGTTTCGGGAAGCATCCCGGCGTATTCCGAAAGCTTGACCTCGGTGCCTGCCTTGGAACTGCTCACAAGACGGACCTTCACGTACTTCGGCTTCGAGTCGACACCAACGACCGTGGCAGCGGCACTCACCCCGCGGGCACGCAGGTCCTGAACCAAGGATCGCGAGGGGAGCAAGAAGAATAGAGCCATCCCTACGCACAGAAGAAACAGACCAAACCCAGCCAGGATCACACGGAGTTGCGGGAGCAGAGGCCGCGGCTTTGCCCTGGCGCCTTCCTGGCGTGCTCTTTTGATGCGAGGCGGGAGTTGATATTGCCCCGCAGGGCGTTTTCTTCTTTTCTTAATCATACCGTGGCAATCTTATGAGAACCATCCATCCACCGTATTTCTTGACGCTTGACGGATGCGGCGGCGCCGATCGCCTTCCCTGTGCTCTTTGGTGCTCTTGATTGCGCCTGTAACAGCATTGGCGGTCCATCTTTCATTTTCCGTCAAATGGTGGAACGCGGAGCACGGCACGAGTGCGAGTGCGAGAATCCGGATTCACCGTGGGGACGGGCTGAACAGGAAGGATCTACAGCCTGTAGGTATTTACATCGAAGCTCCGGCCGGTACGGGTGACTCGGTACGTCACCCGGCATCGCCGGAGCTTCTTTGCGTACGCGGCGGCCCGCCATCTCATCGTCACGATGCCGGTGACGTACCTGCATCGCACGGAACAACAAGGCTCAGAACAGCCAAGTTGTTCATCAGCAGCACCTTGGGTTCAGATGCCCTTGTTGTACAGGCGGGCCTCGCTCGTGGACACCTTGTCGGGCTCGTTCCGGATGGCGGCGTCAACAAGGGGGAGCAGTTTGTCGACCTGCTCTCCCAAATTCTTGTGACGACCCTGCAGTTCCTGGCGCCAGGCACGAGCGTTCTTACCGACCCAGACCTTGTCACCCTCGATGTCCTCGGTCGGCCCCTTGAGCGCCTTCTTGAGTTGCTCGACCTCCTTTGCCAGATCGCGGCGCAGCTTCTCCAGATCAGCCTTTCTCGGATTGTCCACCTTGGGCTCGGGATCCGCCACAGTCGTCTCCTCTCGTTCATGGAGTATCGGCACGTTGTGAGTCATGCCGTTGCGGCCTGCTCCCTTGCCTTCAGCAAGTTGCGGCGCCGTACCACAAGGAGGATTGCGCTCCCCAGCAATAGGGGAGTGAATGTCAGTGTGATAAGCATTGGCAGCGTCATGGCGGGAGGATCCTCTACCCACTCCGTTGTCAGTACTCGAGTCGGTTCCTGAGGGTCGTAGGTCACCGAAACTGCCGCTCCTGGAAGCAGACCTTCAGGGCGCTTTCCGCCCCAATCGCTGAGCACGGCTTCGACCTCGCCTTCGGGGCCGCTGAATCGCACCTTGACGTTGCCCGCCTCGCCATACTTGTTCTTCGGTGAGGCTGTTATCTCGGCCGCAGCAGGGACCCCTCGGGAGCGCAAATCGTTCACGAGCGCCTGTGAAGGCAGCCAGAACGTGAGAAAGGCCACACATGTCCCCAGGGCCATTGCGAACATCGCCAGGATCAGGCGTCGTTGCGGCAGGGGAGGCTGGCGCACTGCGGCCCGAAGCTGTTGCAAATCCCGGTCCCGAGCCTGCCGTTCCGCGGACTTCGAGGGCAAGGTCCAGTCGTCCCGCGAGCGCTTCTTCTTCTTTGCCATGACATCCAGTTCCTATGCGTCAAAAGCCTAGCCACCCTCCCACTTTCTTGGCAGCCCCTCCAATACTCTTTCCGACGTCCTTGACCGTGTCAGTCACGGCATGTACAACCTTTTTTCCGGTATCGGTATTGAGGGCATAGTAGGCGGCGTAGCCGAGACCTGCGCCCACCACGATGCCCGCTGCCACACCCCAGCCCACCGGCCCGCCCAAAGCCGCCACGGTCGCCGCACCAGCCCAGGCGCCAGCCATTCCGGCTCCAAGAGACGCGACATTCGAGGCGACTGCCACATCGGTGTCCGCGTTGTTGACCTTGATGTCGTACGCGATGCCGCCGATGGTCAGCAGTGAGCCAACCAGCGGCACACGTCCACCCACTCTGAAGACTTTGCCGAGCCAACCGCCCTTCACGGCCGTGGGTGCCCTGGTGTACGGGACCTTGTCAGCGAACCAGCGGGCGGAGTCACCGAGGGATGCCTCCATCAGGCGCGAGAACGAGCCCAGGCCGTACTTGGCGAAGATCCGCTCGGCCTGCCGGGAAGCGGCCTTCGAAGCCTTGGCATTGATCCGCGTCTCCTTCTTGAACTGGGCCCGCTCCGCAGGGGACATGGCATTGATGCGCCGCTCATAGGCCGCCTTCGCCGCCTGTGAGAACTTGCCGGCCTCATCCCAGAGCTGGTCCGCCAGTTTCGACTGGACACCGATGACACCGGCCACTAGACCCGCGTGTACGGTCCAGGTCGCCTTCGGGTCGCCGAGGTCCGTGACCGCCTTCTGGAGGTGCTTCCAGGCGGTGTCCCACAGGTCGGGGTCGTCGCCCTGCATCAGTGCGCGGTTGAAGATGGCGCCGGGCTCGTCCTCGGGAAGGTCGCCGTGGAAGACATCCAGCACCTTGTTGAAACCTGGTGCGGGTTTCTCGGCGCTCGCAGCGGTGGTGAAAGCGGTGCCGAACACCTTGGCGTCGTCTTTGGCCGTCGGCGCGTTGGCCACCGCGATTGCCATGGGTAGGTTCTTGACGAGCTCAGGATCCATGTTGGCGTAGAAGGCCGAGGTGTAGTCCGGATCCTTGCTGCGTTTGGCCAGTTCTTCGGCGATGCGGTGGAACGCGGGTCCTGCTTCGTCAGCACCCATGTCCGCGAGCTCGTTGGCCTCCTTGGCGAGCTTCTCGCCCTCTTCGTGTGCCTGCTTTGCGGTCCACACCGGCTCGCGCAGTTGGACCATGGGAGGCTTGGGCCCCACACCTTCGAACTCCATGGCAGCGGCGAGTGCCTGCCGACGACGCAGCATGGGCAGTTCGTCGTCGACCCAGGAAGCTATCTTCCCGAGCTCCGTGAGGTGGCTCGTGTCCAGCCCAAATTTCTGAAAGCGACTGAGATAAGCGGTCTTTCCCTGATGGAGTGTCTTACTGCCGGAGACCAAGCTGTTTATCGTCTTCATCAGGTTTGCGGGGTTGATTCCCGAGAAGTTTGGATCAACCATTCTTTGCGTCCCCCATGTCCGCCGGTGGCTGCGGGTCGATGAGTATCGCCTGGGCGCCCGACCCCTGCAGCGCCTCTTCGAGCTTGTCGGTGGGGATCGCGACCCACGGCTGATCCTCACCCATCGCATCCACCAGGGCAGCCACGGTAGAGAAAGCCAGAGCGACGAGTTGTGTTCCTCCGGACTCGGCTTCCAAAGGGATGAGCGTCACGTCGACCGTGCCCTCCAAACGAGGCGCACCATCATCGTCCCGTGGCAGGTCCGTCATAGTGGGAACTACAAGGACTTCCGGGGCTTCTTGGAGAGACTGAGCCGAATGCATCCACGCAGCCTATGAGGATGCCTGAATGCGGGGCAATAGCAGGGCCTCGGGGAGGGGGCAGATCGTCCTGGTTGGCCAAGGAGGCCCGTGCAGGGCGCCTTCGTATTGGGTGTGAACACGTTGGCCACTAACGATGTTGGCCGGGCCGGGCCGGTGGGAGGTGGCATAGGCCTGTTCCCATGGCGCGCTTATGGTTGCCCGCCGGAGTCCCCTTCGTGTTCTGCTCACATGCCGCCGGGGCATCCCGTCCGAGGTTGGACGACCTCGAAGGCATGCCCCGGCAAGCTGCGGCATCCGCACGTTCCGCGTCGGCTCAGGTGGCGCGTTCGATGTTGTCGGCGCTGGTGTTGGCCGACTTGCTGGCGTCGTTCAGCGTGTCGACCCACTTGTCGAAGGTCGGCTTCACGTCGTGCCAGTCGTTCCGGAAGCGGTCGGCCTTGGGGCCCTTCCAGTATCCCGAGCTCTGGCTCGTGGCCGTCTCGAGAGCCTTGATGAGGCCCTGGAGGTCGGTGGCCTTCTTGCCGAAGAGCTTGGACAGCTCCCGAAGCTGAGTGAGATCTGCACCGCGATCCATGGCGTTCCTCCCCGTGTCACATAGGTAAACGGACTATCCGTTTGCAACAAGGGACGCTACCGCACCAGACATAGTTGCAGTCCAGTGCCTCCGGAGAGGGGAGCTTCGTGTGAACGAGTGGTGTTGGCCTGGGGCAGGAGCTTGAGGGAGGTCTGCACGGAGCGCCAGTATGCTGAGGCCTCTGGGACAGCGGGGGAGGCTGCTATGGCAAATCCTGACATTCAGGAACTCAACCAGCGGGCCAGCCGGCTGAGGTCACTGGCCGACCACATCGACTCACTTGTCGATGCCGCCAGGAAGCACAGTACGACCGGGATGAAGACCTGGTCGGGCCCGAACGCGGACGACGTGCGCGGGCGGCTCAAGAGTTGGCACACGACGTGCGGCACGGTCGCCAAGGCGCTTCGCGATGAAGCGCACAAGTGCACGCAGGACGCCAAGGACCTGAAGGATGAGAAGAAGTAGCAGGGTTGCCCCTGATACGGCGAGAGGTACCCGTACCAGTGCCCTCGTACGACAGCTCCCTGGGCCCGCTTCCGGCTGGCCGACCGTCACATCGCCGTGTTCGCACACCTCGTGGACAACGAGACGCCACCTGAGGAACTGTGGGACTGGTCGGGCTCCAGCGTATCGGCTTGGTCGGCGAGGAGGGAGAACGGGCGCCGGTGCTGCGCGACCCGACCTGCTCGGCGCCCTGGCCTCCCGATCTCCCTCTAAGGACCCCGAGCTCATTCTTCTAGTCCGCTGTTGCGGGCGGTGGGTGGCCTGCCCGGAACGTAGGTTGAATAGAGTTGAAGGGAGTGGTCGTGGGAGGCGCGGACGGTTCCGGAGCGGGCGCATCGACAGCGTCGTCCGGGCAGGCAATGGTGTACGAGGAGAAGCTGCCGAAGCGCTGGGTGATCGCTACCCCGGGTTCTTGGCGTCTGGGTTGGCTATCAGGCCAGCATCCTGCTTCCCGAGGACAGGACGTATGAGCGGGGTTACGTTCGAGCTGCAGCGTGCGGCATCCGTCGAGGGGCGCCGAGGTGAGGTCCTTTTCGTGGGTTGGGGACGTCGCTGGGCTCGGACGGATTGAGCTCATGTATCCCACGGAGTACAGCGCTTACTCTCGGAGTATCGCGAGTGGCAGTGAGTGGGGAAGGATTCCCGCTCGCGACGCACTTCGGACTGGGCTTCCTGTAGCGACCGCTGCTGGCCAGCGGGGAACTGCAGGTCGATTGGGAGCCGGCAGGGCTTCCCAGGAATGTGTGGCTGCCTGGCCGGAATGTGCGTTCCCTGAGGATTCAAGTCAAGGGGCGGGCATACGCGTATGCCCAGCGGAGCGGGAGGCGCAGCCATGGGCTGGTACGCCCTGGGGTCGCCGTACACATGAGGCGTTCCAGCTGGGCGAAACCGCAGACCGTCTCAGGAGCATGCCTGGGCGAGGCAGTTTCACCCGACCTCAGCATCCACTCGTCCTTGAGGGAGTGTACACATGGGATCTTTCGACCTTCGGGGCGCTAGTGTCGCTGCCCGGCCGCTTCATCAACCGGTGGGTCTTTTGATGCCCTGCCCGACTTTCTCTCGTCAACTATTCACGCTGTTCGACTTCTTCAAGTAGTCTCATCTGCTCGACTCTTCAGTGAGATTCTTCAACGATCTCTGACGTCAGGGGGATACAACAGAATGCCCGCCATGGATGCAGCCCGACGCCGACTGCGCCTATCCGATTTCCATGTCAGCGTGCTCGGGCTTCTCGTGGAAGAGGAGCAGATTCCCGAGGAACTGTTCCAGGCTCGGGTCGAGTTGCGGGAGGTGGGGATCCTTGAAGCAGATGACAAGATCGCGGCCGACCTCTATCCACTTGTCGCCACGCTCATGGAACCGCGGGTCATTGCCCAGGTGGAGATGAGCGGCCCCAAGGGGGTTACTCAAAGTGGAGCAGTCATCGGCGACGACTTCATTTTCACGCACGAGAACTGGCCCGGTGAGGCGGAGTCGGAGTACGTTCCTGCGGAGCCCGAGACGCTCGTGTGGGCCCTCGCCAGGATGGTCGATTTGCATCGGGATTTCACCGTCGGGGTCGAGTCCGACGAGGTGATCATTTCGACCATGGGTGCGTTCGACGCTCTGGTCGCCCGGATGGAAACGGGGCAGTTCGGGAGGCCTGAGGTCGCGGCCGAAGGGACGGACGCTCCGGTTCGGTTGGCGGAGGTACTGTCCCAGCTCAACTGCATGTGGCGCATGACCGTGGCCTGGCAAGGGGCGGGTGCGCCGGGGAATGGGCTGGCAGCAACGGCGCTCGCGGTATGGGACTGCGGGGTCGAGGGGTATTGGCTGCGGGAGTTGCCCGCCGAGCCGGTGGCCGACGGCCAGGTGGACCACAGCAGTGAGTTGAGGGTGCGGCGCACCTCGGCCAAGGAACTGTGGCAGCTGATCACGGACCTGCTGCCGGACGGGTCGCAACTCGCGTCCGCGCAGTAGTCCCAGCCT
Source organism: Streptomyces sp. NPDC033136 (assembly GCF_055578235.1). Lineage (NCBI taxonomy): Bacteria > Bacillati > Actinomycetota > Actinomycetes > Kitasatosporales > Streptomycetaceae > Streptomyces > Streptomyces sp. NPDC033136. Next base: position 3,755 of record NZ_JBVIPD010000034.1, on the reverse strand, counting down.
GCCTCTTGAGGCATATGTGCATGACCGCAGCAACCTGGCGGTACGTCACTGTCCTGTCCTGCGCCTTCCGGACCAGTCCTTGCACGGCGCAGCACATGATCACGGGGAAAGAATGAGCAACAGTGCCAAGCGCATGGCTAATCCGGAGGACATGGAACACCTGGCCAAGCTGTTGGATGGCAGAGGCCAACTACGGGACAAACTGGACGAGGCCTTTACCCGCGCGTCCGGTCTGAGCGTGACCGATAAGTTGGCCGCCCTCAAACCCATGCGGAACTGGGCCGACGGCACGGCGGTCGATCTTCGGCGCCGCGCGGCCATTCTGCGGGCCGACAAGGGTGATCCCAAAGCCGCCGCATTGTACGCGGGGTTCACGCCGGAGGAGTTGAAGGGCGCACACCTTCCACCCGATGCCATGCTGATCGCGAACGCCTCCGTTGCGAACGGTGACAAGTTCGACACCAAGTGGTTGGAGCGGCAGAAGGGCGAGACGCTCTCGGACTGGATCCAGCGCATCAAGGGTGATGCCGTCGCCAAGGTGACAGACGATAAGAATCTCGGGGAAGTTGTCGGGGATTACATCGACCTGACGGCAATGGTCTCTACAGTTCCGGGCGCCTTCAAGATGACGGCCGTGGGCACCACTCAGTTGATCTCGTACTTCAAGAGCCTCAAGAATCCTGGCGAGGTCAAATTCCTGAAGGCGCCTGGCACCACGCTCGCTCAGCTCTTGAAGGGGCAGGCGACATCTCGATTTATTCCTGCACGTATCAAAGCCCTGGCTGCAACCATTGGGGCACGTACTCCTGCGCCGATTTTTGATGTGCTGACCGGAAAGGACAGCCTCGCGGCCTTTTCGGGGAGAAATTGGGCTTGGGAGGCGAACCTGCTCAAGGTCGGCAAGAACGCCGGTGCTGTGAGCAGGGCGACCGGCGCGAGTCGGCTGAGTGCCTTTGCCTCCGGAGCCGGGACAGCGATGCGGACGGCCGGCTGGTGGCGTGCTGCCGGCGTCGGCGGCAGCGCGGTGTCCACGGTGATCGGTGCCGTCGACCTTGTGCAGGAAGGAAACCCTGTCGAGGCCTTCAAACGGGACAAGGTCGGATATGTAGCGAAGGCTTCCGGTGTGGCCTTCAATGCTTCCATGACGATGGCCATGGTCGCGCCCACCCCCATCACGATCGGCGCCGCTGTGGTCACGGGTGCCGTCTATGGTGTTGCGACCATCGCCGATAACTGGGAGACCGTCAAGAAGTTCCCGGGAAAGGTCGCGGACGCCGGGGCCTGGGCAGGGAAGAAGATCAGTGAGGGAGCCGGGAAACTTGCCGACGGCGCGAAGGCACTGGGCAGTGCGCTCAATCCCTTTGATTGATCCTTCGTGGCGGGAGAGGTTAGGGTCGGAGAATGTCTCAATTTTCATTCGAGCTTGAGCGCTTCACGAATACAGTGACGTCGATGAATCAACGTCACGTGAACTGCTGGCGAGGTGACGTCGGCGGGCTGGGCCCAGTTGAACTCGTCGTTCCTGCCTTGGAGGTCGTTCCTGTTAGTGAACGTGCCGAGTATGAAGGCGCCATGGTGACCGGTGAGAACATTCCGATGTCCTCCTTCAAAGCTCTCCGGTACGGCGGGCGGCCTCGCGTGGCCGAAGGGAAGTTGAGCGTGGCAGGGCAGCATGCGTCCTTCACCCGGAAGACCTTGCGGATGGGTAGAGGCGCCCGGGCTCTGAGGATCTGGGCCGTGGGGCGGGAGTACCGGTACCGGGAGGAAGCGAACCGGCGGCAGCACGTGTTGGAGCGCCCAGAGTCCCGTATCGTCATGGTCCGTTCCAGTGCGTCAGATCCGGAGATCATTTCCGGAACGGCTCACGGAGCTGTGGATTCTGTTGACATCAGTCTCGCGATCCTGTTCGAGGGTGTGTACACGCGCAACCTGTCGTTTCGAGGTGCCCTGATCTCGGCTCCGGGAAGATTCTTGGATTCGGTGTCTAAGCTCTCTTGATTTTCTACAGACCTTCAAATCGTGCTCTCGGGTTGGCTGACGGCCCTCGATCCCTGCGGCAACCGGCTGTGTGAGGTACGCGCAAGGCGGCGGGCTGACCCATGAACGGCGGGCCCTCGGCGGGAAGTTGCAGGTTGAGGCGGCCGAGCGGCTCGCCCAAGGCGACGAGAACGCGGTCATCGCGCACAGCTGCGGGTCAGCATCCGATTGGTACAGTGCTGGCGCAAGGCCTGGTCAGAGGACAGTTCGGGAGCCCTGGCCCTCCCAGGGCCGGCGTCATTGCCGTCGCTGGGTGAGCTTCTTCGATGTGGCCACCGATCGGGTGACGGTCCGTGAAGCGCAACGAGCAAGGCCCCCGGGCTGTTGATCGAGATGTCTGACGTCTCAATCACGTTGCTCGGGGGCCTCGTTGGTCATCCATCCTGCCGCACTCGACCTGCCGCATGCACTCGTGGAGTGGGTCACCATGCTGATCGTCACCCGTGAGGTCGACCGGCGCTGCAAGCTCCGTCTGTCCCAGCGCGCGATGGTGGCACTGGTGTACCTGCGCGAACACACCACTCTGGCGAAGATCGCTGCTGGGTTCGGGATCAGCGAGTCCACCGCCCATGCCTACACCAGCGCGGTCGTCGACCTGCTCGCCGCATGTGCACCGGGTCTGCTCAAGACGCTGCGCGAGCACGAACCCGACTTCGTCCTGCTCGACGACACTCTCGCCGAATGCGACCGGGTCGGCGACGGCCGGGCCGACTACTCCCACAAGCACCGCCGCCACGGCGTGAACGTGCAGGTCGTCACCGATCCCGACGGCCGGCTGCTGTGGCTCTCGCCCGCCCTGCCGGGCCGCACCCACGAACCTGACCGCCGCCCGCACCCACCGGATCATCCGGATTTGCGAGCGTCAGGACGTTCCCATCGTGGCCGATCTCGCGTACCAGGGCGCCGGTCCGTGGCTGACCACGGGCATCAAACGCAAGCCCCTGCAGGAACTGACCCCCACCGAGAAGACCCGCAACCGTGCCCTGGCCGCAGCACGCGCACCCGTCGAACGTGGCGTCGCTCGCCTGAAGTCCTGGCGGATCTTCCGCAGGTCCCGCTGCAGCCCCAACCGCATGACGTCAGTCGCCAAGGCCATCCTCACACTGGAGTTGCAACGCTGAAGAAGCTCGATGAACGACGTGTATGCGTTCATCGAGGCGGAGAAGACCACCCACCCAGTCGCTCTGTAGTGCCGACTGCTGAAGGTGGCCCGGTCCTCCTTCTGCGCCTGGCAGGCCGGCGAGAGGCCCGCGCCGCCCGCCGGGCCGCCGCCGACGCACTGGCCCACGAGATCACCGTGCTGCACATCGCCTCCAGGCACACCTACGGGGTGCCGCGCATCCACGCCGAGCTGCGCAGGCTGGACCGTCGGGTCAACCGCAAGCGAGTGGAGCGGACCATGCGCTAGCGCGACATCTGCGGGGTCACCCGGCGCAAGCGCCGGTCGCTGAAACCCGTCCGCGAAGAGGGCGGTACCCGCCACGGACCTGATCGGCCGCGACTTCACGGCCGACGCCCCGGGCCGGAAACCGGTCGGTGACATCACCTACCTCCCCACCGTCGAGGGCTGGCTGTATCTGGCGACCTGGCTGGACCTCGCCACCCGTGAGATCGTCGGCTACTCAATGAGCAGTGTGCATCGTGACGTTGCAGGTCACGGGTCTGGTATGCGCGGGGTTCGCGATGCTCGGGCTGGTCGCGGGCCGATGGCCATGGTG
>NZ_JBVIPD010000033.1:0-69512 GCF_055578235.1 Streptomyces sp. NPDC033136 | reverse complement strand
CGAACTGCCCCCAGCTTCAACCAGGTTGCTGCGACAACCCGGCGGTGAAGGTCTCTCACCTCACTCGATTCCATGGCGCCTCGTGGCGCACCCACCGGATACGACAAGACCGCCACCTCCTGCGAGGCAGCGGTCGGTCCGGTGTCGTTCCCGCTCCGGGCGAGGTCGCTCGGAAGGCGGACCCTAGCGTGCGTCGCCGCCCTCGCCGTCGCCGTACCGGACGTGGTCGTCGAGGCGTACCCGGTCGTCCTTCCGCGGTGCCGTCAGCTGTGGCAGCAGGTGCGCGGTGAACAGCGTGGTCAGGGCCGAGGTGTCGGTGCCCGTACCGTCCGTGCGGACGACCACCGGCTGCGGGGCCTTCCCGGCGAGCTGGGCGCCCACGTCCAGGCGCCGGCGGGCCAGTTCGTACTGGAGCACCGCCCGGTTGTCCCGGTAGGCCTTGGCCAGGGCCCGCTGGGCGCGGGCCTCGTTCTCTGCGGCGATGAGGCCGCTGCGCCCCCGCGTCTCGATCTCGAACCGGACGCGCTGCGCCTGGGTCTCCTGCTGCTCCAGCAGCTGGGCGACCTGCTCGCGAGCCCTGTTCAGCGCGGCCTTCACCTCGACGATCCGGGCGTCGCGGACCTTCTTGGCGCGCTCGATGTCCATGCCCAGGCTGTCGATGCGGCGCTTGCGGATCAGGCCCCATTCCTGGTCGTAGGCGGTGCGCTCCTTGGAGACCCGCTCGCGGGTGGCCAGGTGCTGCTGGTACTGCGTCGGCAGCTGCACGTCCGGGATGTTGGAGCCGGTGATGCGCACGCCGTAGCCGGACAGCTGGCGGTTGAGCAGTTCCTGCATGTCGGCGACGTCCGAGCCGCGCAGGTCGTAGGCGCGCTCGGTGCGCATCTTGCGGGCCCGCTGCCGGATGGCGTCCTGCACCGCGCTGGACAGCACCAGGTCGAAGTTGCCCGCGCCGATGGTGCGGACGAACATCACCGCGTCGGTGATGCGGAACTTCAGGAAGAACTCGATGGACCGCAGCGGCACGTTCTCCTGCGTCGGACAGGCCATCACGGGCGCCGAGTACGGGATCTCGGTGGCCGTGTCGACGACGAAGTCGACCCGTGACCACGGGTGCCACAGGTAGTGCCGGCCGGCGTCCAGGGTGCGGGTGACGGCCCCGTAGCGGGTCAGCACGCCGTGGGTGCCCTGCTCGATCTCGACGATCGACGAACGCCACCACCACAGGCCGCCGACCAGCAGCATGACCACGCCGGCGACGTAGCACAGGGTGCCCAGCGTGCCGTAGGCGAGATCGGCGGCGCCGTCGGAGTCCGCCTCGCGCAGCGACAGCATCACGCCGGCCAGCAGGGCGTAGACGCCGAGCCAGAGCGGCAGCATCCACCACAGGCGGCGGCGGTGGCGCGGGATGATGACCGGGATCAGCGTGTCGGCCTCGCCGCCGCGCAGCAGACGGGCGATGTCGTTCCAGGGGGCCACCGCCTCGGCGATGACCGAGCGGCGGCTCATGCGGGCGGTGCTCACTGCTGGTCCTCCTCGGACACGGCGGACGGTTCCTCCGCGGCGTGCGGTGCCGCACTCGCGGCACCGGATTCAGCCGGTGCGCCGGTCTCACCGGGCATCTGCGGCACGGTGGGCCGCTCGGCGGCCAGCAGGGCGCCGATCTCTTCCTGGCGGGCGGCGATGCGCTCGGACACCTCTCCCAGACGGCCCCGGACGGCCGCCATGTCCTCGTCCGTGAACAGTTCCGCGCCGCGCTCGCCGACCAGTTCCCGGGCCAGTTCGAGGAAGTCGATCCCGGCGCCGCCGGCGCCGTCCGCACCGCTCCCGCCGATGCGCACCAGGCGCGGCAGGTGGTCGGCGACCTGCTCCAGGGTGTCCAGCACCTGCTGCTGGTAGCGGTACTCGAGGATCTCGGGCGCCTCGGCCGCGGTGACCGCGCGGATGTCGAGGGCCTGCGCCTCCAGCAGCGCCGCGTTGGCCTTCGCCTCCGACTCGGCCTGCACGTAGCGCTGGCGGGCCGTCGCCTCGGCGCGGTTGGTCTCCCGCTCCACGGCGGTGTCCATCTGCGCCTGGTACTGGGCGATGTCGGCCTGGATCGCCGAGAGGGTCTCGTGACTGGAGGCGAGCTCCCTGGTCAGGTCGCCCTCGTCCTGCTGCTTGCGGAGCTGGAGGGCGTACTCGTGGGTGTACGCCTCCTTGGCCACGCGGACCATCTCGGGTGCGGCCAGGTCCATCCGGTAGCGCCGGTCGGACGGCTCGGCGTGCGTGATGTTGGCGTTGGTCAGCTCCACCGCGGGCCGGAACTGCTGGTTGAGCTGCTCCAGCAGGCGGCCGGTGTCCTCGCCGACCATGTCGTAGATACCGGCTGCCTCCTGCTCGTAGATCAGGCTGCGGATGGTCTCGCTGACGGCGTTGCTCAGCTTCTCCTCGAAGCCGCGCACCGCGCCCAGCGTGTAGACGAACTCAACCGGGTCACTGATCCGGAACTGGATGAACAGGTCGATGGACGCCTTGACGCCGCCCTTGGTGGGGGCCTCGCGCACGGGCGCGTTGAACGGGTACTCGCGGGTGGTGTTGACGATGTACGACACCCGCTTCCAGGGGCTCAGCAGGGTGACGCGGCCGGGGCCGACGACCTTCTCCAGCTTGCCGAACCGGGTGATCAGCGCCTGGCTGCCCTCCGGCACCATCACCAGGCCCTGCCGCCACCACACGAAGAACACGGCGAGCAGCGCGATGATCCAGTAATGCAGCCCGAACAGCGGGTTGGTGAGCGGTTCGGCGCCCACCGCCGACACGACCGCGGTTCCCACCGCGCCCAGCACCAGCAGCGACAGCACCGGAAGCATGGACAGGAAGGAGCGGCCCTTGGGCATCACCATCGGGCAGATGGCGTGCACCGGTTCGCCCTGCTCGTGCATTTGCTCGCTGCGGCCGAGGGCTTCCCCGGCCTCGTCCAGCGGCACGGTCTTCTGCCGCATGACGGTGGCGATGGACCCGCCCTGTTCCCGGGCCGCCGGGAAGTCGGCCGGGTCCATGCCCTCGCTCTCGGTCTCGTGCTGCTGCTCGTCGGCGCCGTCCTGGGAGCCCGCGTACCGGGTGTCCCTCCCCTGTCCGCCGGTGTTGCCGCGTCCGGTGCGGCGGCGCAGTTCCTCCTGCGCCGCGGCTCGTGGATCGGTGCCGGATGCGACGGCCTCGGCGACGTTGCGTAGGCCTTGAGCCCGCGTTCGTGCCACGGCTCCCCCTTCGGTTGTGGCGCTTGTCGTGCTGCCCGGGTGTCCCGAGCGTCGTGTCCTGTGTGTGGTTCAGGTCATCTCACACGACGGTTTCCGGCAAGGGTAAGGGACGCATCCTGCATGGTTACCTCTCGGTAATTGCCGGGATGCACCCCTTACGCCTGGGAGGGAAGCCCTTTCGGGCCGTGGCCTTCGCGCCGGACGCCGCATGCGAGGGCCCTGCCCACGTCCCCTCCCCGAGCCTCCTCCCCGAGCCCCCTCCCCGAGCCCCCTCACCCCGCCCCCAGCACCACCGTCCCCGACGAGCAGAACCACCCACCCGTCCCGGACGCCACCCCCAGCCGCGGCAGCCCCCCGTCGCCGCGCCGCCGCACCTGCCGTTCCCGGCCTTCCCCGCGTAACTGCCGTACCGCCTCCACCAGCAGGAACAACCCCCGCATCCCCGGATGCTGAGCCGACAGCCCGCCTCCGTCGGTGTTCACCGGGAGCCCCCCGCCCTCGACCCGCAGCCGTCCCTGCTCCACGAACGCCCCGCCCTCGCCCTTCCCGCAGAATCCGAGGTCCTCCAGCGTCACCAGGGTCATGTAGGTGAACGCGTCGTAGATTTCGGCGAAGTCCATCTCGGCCGGCCGCACTCCCGCCCGCTCGAAGGCCAGCCGCCCGCTGACCGCCGCCGGGGAGACCGTGAAGTCCGGCCACTCGGACATCGCGGCGTGCGAGACGGACTCCCCGCTCCCCAGCACCCACACCGGGGACGTACGGCAGTCCCGTACGTACTCCTCCGCCGCCAGCAGCACCGCCGCCCCGCCGTCGGAACGGACGCAGCAGTGCAGCTTGGTGAAGGGGTCGGCGATCAGGGGACCGTCCTGGACCTCGTCCACCGTGACCGGGGTGCGGAACATCGCCTCCGGGTTGAGGGCCGCGTTGGCCCGGGCCTGGACCGCCACCTGAGCCAGCTGCTCGATCGTCGTGCCGTACTCGATCATGTGGCGGCGCGCCGCCATGGCGTACTTGGCGATCAGGGTGTGGCCGTAGGGGACTTCGAACTGGAGGGGGCCGCGGGTGCCGAAGGACAGCGTCCCGGTGCGGCGGCCCGCCCTGACGTCCGCACGGGCGGTCGAGCCGTAGGCGAGCAGCACCACGCGCGCGTGCCCGGCCGCGATCGCGTCCGCGGCGTGGGCCGCCATGACCTCCCAGGTGGAGCCGCCGACGGAGGTGGAGTCGACCCAGGTGGGGCGCAGGCCCAGGTACGCGGCGACCTCCACGGGGGCCAGGGCGCCCAGGCCCGCCGAGGCGAAGCCGTCGACCAGTGACCGGTCCAGGCCCGCGTCGGCCAGGGCGCGGCGGGCCGCCTGGGCGTGCAGGGCGTACGGGGTCGCGTCGGCCATGCGGCCGCAGTCCGAGAGAGCGACGCCGACGACGGCCACTTTCCTCCGGGCAACCATGAACCTGACGGTACATCAGATGCGGCGGCCTGGGGGAACGGCAGAGCTCTGGGCATCCCGGCCCCGCCGTCCTAATATGACGCACCGTCAGATGCGGAGAGAGGTAGCCCCCATGGACGCCCGCTTCACCGCCGAACAGGACGAGATCCGCCGCACCCTGCGCGAACTGCTCCACAAGCGGTGCGGCCCCGAGGCGCTGCGGGCCGCCGTCGACACCCCCGCCGGGCACGACCCCGCCCTGTGGACCGCCCTCGCCGAACAGCTCGGCCTGCCCGGACTGGCCCTGCCCGAGGTCTACGGCGGTGTCGGCTGCTCGGTCACCGAGCTGGCCCTGGCCTGCGAGGAGACCGGCCGGGCACTCGCCCCCTCCCCGCTGCTCGCCACGGCCGTCCTCACCGCCCCCCTGCTGCTCGCCCTCGGCACCGCCGCCCAGCGGGCCGACCTGCTCCCGCGCATCGCCACCGGCGCACTCACCGCGGCCCTCGCGATACCGGGCCCCGCCCTCACCACCGCCCTCGCCCTCACCGGCCACGCCCCGCGCGGGGAGTGGGCCGGTGGCGGCCGGGCCGGGGGTGTGCAGGCCCGGCGGACCGCTGACGGCTGGCAGCTGTACGGGCAGGCCGACCAGGTCCTCGACGGGCACCGTGCCCACCTCCTCCTGGTCGCCGCGCACACCGGTGGGTTCGCCCGCTCCCGCGTGCTGCTCTTCCTCGTACGCGATGCCGCCGCCGGTCTCACCCGGGTACGCCGGACCGCGCTGGACGCCACCCGCCCGCAAGCCCGCGTCCAACTGCGCCACACACCCGCCGAGGTGCTGGGCGGCACGGACTCCGGCTCCGGAGCGCTGCCCGCCCTCGCCCGGCTCGGTGACACCGCCGCCGCCTGTCTCGCCGCCGAGGCCGTGGGGGCCGCCGCCCGGGTGCTGGAGCGGACCGTCGAGTACGTGGGGCGACGCGAGCAGTTCGGGCGGCCGGTCGGCTCCTTCCAGGCGGTCAAGCACCGGCTGGCCGACGTGTACGTCCAGGTGCAGGCGGCCCGCTCGGCGGCGTACTACGCGGCGTGGGCCGCCGCCCACGACGAGACCGTCGGCGGCCTCGCCCTGGCCCAGGCGCTCCAGGCCCTGCGCCGCGCCGCCGCCGAGGGGATCCAGCTGCACGGTGGGATCGGCTTCACCTGGGAACACGAGGCTCACCTGTATTTCAAGCGCGCCGCGGGCGACGAGCTGCTGTTCGGGCCGGTCCACCGGCTGCGGGCGCACGCGGCCGACGCGGCACACGTCTTCGAGGAGGCCGGCTGATGGCGAAGAGTGCGCGGTTCGTGCAGAAGGTGTCCTCCACCCGGGGGTTCGCGCGGGTGGCGCCGTACGTCTTCCCCGTGCTCGACCGGGCCGTGCACCGGCTCACCCGGGGAAAGGTGCTGCTCAGCGCGCAGCTCCTGCCGGGTGTGGTGCTGACCGCGACCGGGGCGAGGAGCGGGCGGCCCCGTCGTACGCCGCTGGCGTGCATGCCGGAGGACGGCGGGCGCAGCTGGATCCTCGTCGGGTCCAACTTCGGGCGGCCGGGGCACCCCGCCTGGAGCCACAACCTGCTCGCGCGTCCCGACGCCGAGATCAGCTGGAAGGGCCGGGACATCCCGGTCACGGCACGGCTGCTGGAGGGGGAGGAGCGGGCGGCGGCGTGGCAGGCGGTGCTGGCGTTCTGGCCGCCGTACGCGGCGTACCAGGCACGGGTGGAGCGGGAGATCCGGGTGTTCCGGATCGTCCGGCGGTAGCACCGGTGGCGGAACCGGCGGTAGCACCGGTGGGGGAGCGGCCGGTGGAACCGGCGGTGGAACACGGCAGGCGGCAGTCCACTCGCGTGAACCGCCGCCTGCCAGACAGGACTCGGGAAAGGTGAACTCGGGAAAGGGAAAGGGGAAAGGGCCGCTGCGACCGGCTACTTCGTCGGCTTTCTCCCGGTGACGCCCAGGTGCACCAACAGGGCGAGGTTCGGCTTCAGTTCGGCCTGCTTCACGCCCCAGGAGGAGAAACCCTTCTGGTGGGAGGCCACGGCCGCGAGCATCGCGACCAGCGACCCGGCGACGGCCGCGGGGTTCACGTCCTTGTCGACCCGGCCCTTGGCCTGGAGCTCGGCGACGGCGTCCGCGAGGGAGTTGTTCACCGAGTTGAGGATCTTCATGCGGAGCTTGTAGAAGCGTTTGTCGCCCTCGGCGGCGCCGAGATCCACGACCCGGAGGATCGCGTCGTTCTTCCGCCAGAACTCCAGGAAACCGTCGACGAGTTCCTGTGCCGTCTGCCAGCCGGCCTTGCCGGCCCAGGAGCGGCCCTCCAGGAGCTCCGTCAACGCGGCGCCCTCGGTCGCCATTTGCTCGGCGATCTCGAGGACGGCGCCCTCGACGTCCGGGAAGTACTGGTAGAAGGTGGCGGGCGAAGTGCCCGCCTTCCGGGCGACATCGATGACTTTGACGTCCCGGTACGGGGAGGAGCTGAGCATCTCGCTGAGGCAGTCGAGCAGCTTCTGCCGGGTCGCCTGCCCACGCCGGCCGGCCACGCGGCCGTCGACGGTACGCACTTGTCCTGTCATGACGTCAGCTTACCGAGGCGCCATCGGGGCGCGATTCGGCCGACTGCAAATGGGGTGCGAGAGTCCGTGCGGGCTGGTGTGCCTGGTCTGCGGGCCGGAGCCGTCGTGGTTACGTTGGCCACATGGCCGAAAACAGGGCATCGGTGTACATGGAGGGCGTCCCCTGCTGGGTGGACGCGCAGCTTCCCGACGTCGAGGCGGGCAAGCGGTTCTACGGTGAACTTTTCGGGTGGACCTTCGAGGACTGGTTCGGCCCCTTCGCGCAGGCGCTGAAGGACGGCGAACCCGTGGCCGCGCTGGTCCGCAAGATGGACGGTCGGCTGCCCAGCGTCTGGACGGTGTACTTCGCGACCCCGGACGCGACGGCCCTGGCCCGGCGCATCCGGGAGGCGGGCGGGCAGATCGTCTCGGCGCCGGTGCCGGCGGGCGAGCTCGGCGTCACCGCGCTCGTCACCGACCCGGAGGGAGCGGTCTTCGCCCTGTGGGAGCCGGACGGGCACCCCGGCTTCGGCAAGCGGCACGAGCCGGGCACCTTCGCCTGGGCCGAGCTGTACGCCCGGGACACCGGGACGGCCAACACCTTCTACGGGGACCTCTTCCGGGAGGCCCTGTTCGGGCCGGACGCCGAGCCCGACTTCGGCCGCGCGCCAGTCTCCGACGTCTTCCCGGCCGAGATGCCGCCGCACTTCCTCGTCCACTTCGCCGTCGAGGACGTACCGGCTGCGCTGGAGGACGTCGTCCGGCTGGGCGGCCGGGTCCAGGTCCCGCCTTTCGGGACCTCGTACGGCACGGTCGCCGTCGTCACGGACAATCAGGGGGCGTCCTTCGCGCTGCTGCACCGCTGAGCAGGCTGTGTTTGGTCTGCATTTGGCCGTCTGTGGGGCCGGACATCCGAATTGTCACCGGGTTCGCCACCACGGCTCCGGCCAGGAAGAATCAGGGTGCGTGCCGCCATGGCGGTGCGGTGGTGAGACGCTGCACGGGGTCGCGTGGAACATGTGGCTTGGCGCGGCTCGTACGGGGAGGTGGCAGGCAGAGTGGTGGATCAGCTGACGCAGCACGATCCGCGGCGGATCGGGCCGTTCGAGGTGCTGGGGCGGCTGGGTGCCGGCGGCATGGGGCTGGTCTATCTCGCGCGCTCGGCGTCCGGCCGGCGCGTGGCGATCAAGACCGTCCGGACGGAGCTGGCCGAGGACCAGCTGTTCCGGGTCCGCTTCACGCGCGAGGTGGAGGCGGCCCGCGCCGTCTCCGGCTTCTACACGGCCGCCGTCGTGGACGCCGACCCGCGCGCCGCCGTGCCGTGGCTGGCCACCGCGTACGTCCCCGCGCCCTCCCTCGAGGAGATAGTGAACGACTGCGGGCCGCTCCCGGCCCAGGCGGTGCGCTGGCTGGCCGCGGGCGTGGCCGAGGCGCTCCAGTCGATCCACGGCGCCGGGCTCGTGCACCGGGACCTCAAGCCGTCGAACGTCCTCGTCGTGGAGGACGGCCCCCGGGTGATCGACTTCGGTATCGCGTCAGGTGTGTCGAACACGCGTTTGACGATGACGAACGTCGCCGTCGGCACGCCCGCCTACATGTCCCCCGAACAGGCCAAGGACTCCCGCAGCGTCACGGGCGCGAGCGACGTCTTCTCCCTCGGCTCCATGCTGGTCTTCGCCGCCACCGGGCACCCGCCCTTCCACGGCGCCAACCCGGTCGAGACCGTCTTCATGCTGCTGCGCGAGGGCCCGGACCTCGAAGGGCTCCCGGACGAGCTGCGTCCGCTCATCGAGTCCTGCATGCAGATGGACCCCACGGCCCGCCCCAACCCGGCCGACCTCCAGGCCCAGCTCGCCCCGCACCTCTTCGGTTCCGGCTCCGACGACAGCGGCACGGCCTCCGCCTGGCTGCCCGAGCGGGCCGTCGGCCTGATCGAGTCCCGCCGCAACGGCCGCCCGGCCGGCAAGCCCGCCCCCGGCGCCGGACGCGGCGGCGGACGCCCCGCCCCGGGCCCGGCCCCGGGCCCCGCCCCCATCCCGCCCCCGCCCTCGCACGACCCCGTCGTCCCGGCGCCCGTACCCGCGCCTGCCGGTGGCCCCGACACCGGCCCCGTCCGGCTGGCCGGGGCCCAGGTGCCCATCGGCCCGGGCCCGCGCGTCGCCGACGTCCGTGCCGCCGCCGTCAAGGCACCCCCTCCGGAGGCCGCCCTCGCCGCCTCCTGGTCCAAGCCCCGCCCCGGCGTCAACGGCGCGGACCCCGCGGTCGCCGCGCCCCCGGCCCCGGCCGCGCCGCCCGAGCAGCCCGGCGGCTGGCGCCCCTGGCGTTTCCGCATGTCCAACGACGTCTGGGGCACGCCCTCCGTCGACGGCGACCTGGTCTACGTCACCTCCTTCGAGGTGCACGCCCTGGACGTCGCCACCGGCCGCCGCCGCTTCAAGACCCGGGACGTCGCCTGGTCCATGGCGGTCGCGGACGGCCGTATCCACGCCTCCGACGGGCCGACCCTGTTCGCGCTGGACGCGCGTGAGGGCGGCGACCTGTGGCGGCTGCAGACGGACGCCTGGGTCTACTCGCTCAAGGCCGGCCGCGGCACCGTCGTCACCGGCACCCGCGGCGGCGGCGTCCAGGGCTGGGAGGCCTCCAGCGGCCAGAAGCTCTGGGAGATCACCGGCTGCCAGAGCGACTTCGAGTCCCCCGAGGCCGGACCCGCCCTGCACGACGGCACGGTCTACGTGTGGCAGGACGCCCGGCTGCGCGCCCTGGACGCCCGCACCGGCGACGAGCGCTGGTCCTACCCGATCGGCGACGCCGCCTCCTGCGGCGGCGTCCCGGTCCGGATCGCCCAGGCGAGTGACGGCTACGTGTACGTCTGCGCCGGCACCCGCGTTCTCGCCCTCGACGTGGCCGCCGGGCACGTGAAGTGGCACTTCGAGGCCCCGGCCGTCTTCCTCTCCCCGCCCGCCTTCGTCCCGGGCCCGGCCGTCGCCGGAGGCGGCGTCTACCTGGCCGACTACCTCGGCACGGTCTACGCCCTCGACGCCACCGACGGCCGCGACCGCTGGCGCATCGCCACCGAGTCTCGCGCCTCCGTCGAGCCCGTCCTGGTCGCCGCCGGCCACGTCCACGTGGGCAGCGGCAAGGGCCTCTACACCCTCGACGCGGTCACCGGCACGCCCAAGTGGCGCTTCCAGGCGGGCGGCGACATCGTGGGCGCCCCCTCGGTGGCCGAGGGCCGTATCCACTTCGGCTCGAGCGACCACCTGCTCTACACCCTGAAGGCCGACGACGGCCGGCTGCGCTGGAAGCTCGCCACCGGCGGCGAGATCACCGGCTCCCCGGTCGTCCGGGACGGGGTGGTGTACGCGTGCAGCAAGGACCGCTGCGTGTACGCGCTGGACGCGGAGAAGGGCACGGGCACGGCGCGCACCGCGTGACGCGCCCGGGACGGCCGCCGTACCGGCCCGCGGAAGGGCTGGTGAGCCGCGTCGAGGCGGGCGGCTCGGGCCGGGTGGACCCGGCCGGCCTCCACGAGGCCGGCCGCCGGGCCCTCGTCGACGGCTGACGGCGGGTCAGCCGCGCAGCTCCGTCAGGAAGCCGAGCAGTTCCTTGTTCACCTCGTCGGGCCGCTCCTGCTGCGTCCAGTGGCCGCAGCCCGCCAGCACGACCGGCTTCCGGCGCAGGTTCGGCATCAACTCGGGCAGCTTCTCGATCAGTTCGGGCGTGCCCGGGAAGGCCGGGACCAGGTCCCGGTCGCCGTACAGGTACAGCGCGGGCGGGGACACCACCGCGTCCTGCCAGGGGGCGGTCAGCTCCCAGTTGCGGTCCAGGTTGCGGTACCAGTTGAGCGCCCCGGTGAAGCCCGGCGCGAAGCTCTCGGTGAGCAGGTCGAGGTCCTCCTCGGTGAGCCACGGGGGCAGCACCTCGGGGTTCGGCGCGTCCGCCAGCCAGCCGCGCTCCAGGTCCACCAGGGCCTGCTCGGCACGCCCGGCGCCGGGCGCGTCACCGGAGGTGGAGTACAGCAGCTTGCGCAGGGCCGTGCGGGGGTCGGCGGCGAACTCGGCGTCCGCGACGCCGGGCCGCTCGAAGTAGTTCCAGTAGAACCGCCCGCCGAACCGCTCCCGCATGCTCTCCAGCGGGGGCCGGCTCCCGCGGAACGGCGGCGGCACGCTCAGCCCAGCCACCCCCCGCACCACGTCCGGCCGCAGCAGCGCGGTGTGCCAGGCGACCGGCGCCCCCCAGTCGTGCCCGACGACGAACGCCCGCTCCTCGCCCAGCGCGTGGATCAGCCCGATCACGTCGCCCACCAGGTGGAGGATGCTGTAGGCGGCCACGTCCTCGGGGTGGTCGCTGCCGCCGTACCCGCGCTGGTCGGGGGCGACCACCCGGAAACCGGCCTCGGCCAGCGGCCCGAACTGGTGCCGCCAGGAGTGCCAGGACTCCGGGAAACCGTGCAGCAGCACCACGAGCGGGCCCTCGCCCTGCTCCGCGATGTGCAGCCGAATGCCGTTCACCTCGATGATCCGATGCTCAACCACGCGACGAGCATACGCGTGTACGGGTAAACGATTCCCTAACGCAAGCGGTACTCCCGCCGCCGCTCCCCGAAGAGCCGGGCCTGCCGCTCGCCCTCCGCGTTCCCGAGCGCGATGAGGTGCGGCGCCTGCGCGAACCCCTGGGCCCGCCCGGCCCCGCTCGCGGCCCACAACGCCCTGACGGTGCCCTGCACGGCCTCCGTCGGGCACCCGGCGATGACAGCGGCGCACGCCACGGCCGCCGGCACCGCCTCGCCCTCCGCCACGACCTCCGACACCAGCCCGGTCTCGTACGCCCGCCGCGCCGAGATCCGCTCCGCCGTCCCCATCAGCATCATCCGCGCGACCTCCCCGTACGGCATGCGCTGCGCCATGAGGACGGACTCGTAGGCGCTGACCATGCCGTAGGTGGTGTGCGGATCGAAGAAGCAGGCGGTTGCGTCGGCAATCACGAACTCCGCCTCCCCCAGCAGGTAGAAGGCCCCTGCGCAGGCCATCCCGCGCACGGCGGCGACGACCGGCTTCCACAGGTCGTTCGCCTTGGGGCCGACGCCGAGCAGCGGATCGTCCTGCGCGTAGGGCGAGTTCGGCTGCGGCACGACGGTGTCCCGGTCGATGCCGGTGCAGAAGGCGCGCTCGCCGGCCCCGGTGAGGACGACCGCCCGCACGGAGTCGTCGAACCGCAACGCGCCCCAGACGGAGGCCAGCTCGTCGGCCATGGCGAGGTCGATGGCGTTGAGCCGCTCGGGCCGGTTCAGCGTCACCACGGCGACCCCGCTGTTCTGGTCGGCCTGGACGAGCACACCGCTCATGACCGCTCCAGGACCCACTGGGGAAGGCCGTCGTGGAAGACGGCCCGCACCCGGGCGCCGATGCGCGGACGGTCCGCCGGCGGGGAGCCGAGAGGCTCCCCGGCCCCGGCGACCAGGTTGCCCACCAGCCGGATGCGAGGCGCCTCGTCCAGTTCGACGACGACCACGTTGTACGGCGCCCGCTCCGCGTAGCCGGGCAGCAGCGGCGGATGGGCGACGACGTACGACCAGACCCGGCCGCCGCCGGAGACCCGGCGCCACTCGCTCTCGAAGGACTGGCAGTGCGGGCAGCAGGGCCGGGGCGGGAAGCGGAGCTCGCCGCAGCCGGCGCAGGCCTGGACGCGCAGTTCGCCCTGCCGGGCGTACTCCCAGAAGGGGGCGCCGTCGGTGTCGGTGACCGGACGCAGCATCTCAACTCCTCAGCAGCAGGGCGGAGGTCGGCACACCTTCACCGGCCGTGACCAGACAGGTGGAGGCGCCCGGTACCTGTGCGGTACTGGTCCCGCGCAACTGCTTCACCCCTTCGGTGATGAGGTTGAAGCCATGGACGTACGCCTCGGACAGCCCGCCCCCGCCGGTGTTCACGGGCAGCGGTCCCCCGATCTCCAGCGCCCCGCCCTCGGTGAACGCCCCGCCCTCGCCGCGCCCGCAGAAGCCGTAGCCCTCCAGGGAGAGGAGGACGAGGGGCGTGAAGGCGTCGTAGATCTGGGCGACGTCCACGTCCCGAGGTGCCAGGTCGGAGTGCTTCCACAGGTGCCGGGCGGCGGTCCAGGCCGGACCGGTGAGGGGGTCGTCGTTCCAGTAGTTGACCATGCCGTGGTGCTGGGCGGGGAGCGACTGGGCGGCGGAGTGGACGTAGACCGGTGTGCGCCGGCAGTCCCGGGCCCGCTCGGCGGACACGACCACGCAGGCCAGGGCCCCGTCCGTCTCCAGGCAGTTGTCGAAGAGGCAGAGGGGCTCGCTGATCCAGCGGGACGTCATGTACGTCTCGCGGGTCAGGGGACGGTCGTACATGATCGCCGCGGGGTTCTGGTTGGCGCGGTTGCGGCAGGCCAGGGCGACCTGGAACAGGTGGTCCCGGGTGGCGCCGTACTCGTGCATGTAGCGACGGGTGAGCATGGCGATCTCGTCGACGGGCCTGAGCAGCCCGAACGGCCGGGTCCACTGGGCCGGGGTCGGGAGCTGGACGGCGGTGCTGGTCCACGGCCGGGGCCCGCTGCCCCGTTTGCGCGACCGCCAGGCGACCCCGACACTCGCCTGGCCGCTCGCGACGGCGGCGGCGAGATGCGCGACGGTCGCGCACGAACCCCCGCCCCCGAAGCCGACTTTGCTGAAGAAGGTGAGGTCCCCGAAGCCGCAGGCCTTCGCCAGCTCGACCTCGTCCGTCTCCTCCATGGTGTAGGAGGCGAGGGCGTCGACCTCGCCGGGCGCGATCCCGGCGTCGTCGAGGGCGGCCAGCACGGCACGGCAGGCGAGGGTGCGTTCGTCCTCGGGGAGCCGCTTGGCGAAGGGCGTCTGGCCTATGCCGACGATGGCGGTGGCGTCCTTGAGGCCTGCCGGTCCTGCTGCCATGCTGCGCGCACCTCCGGGCCCGAACGGTCGCTGACAGGCCGTCAGATTACAGCTAATCTGACGGGTAGTCAGCTCCGATGTCCTCGGGAGGCGCGCGGTGCGAGCGGATACGGCAGGGGAGAGCGTTCCGGACCTGGTCAGGACGGCGGCCGAGCGGTACGCGGATGTCGAGGCGGTCGTCGAGGGCCGTACCCGCGTCTCCTACGCGGAGTTGGGTGCCCGGGTGGACCGCGCGGCGGCGGCCTGCCTGGCGAACGGTCTCGCACCGGGCGACCGGGCCGCCGTCTGGGCGCCGAACACCCTCGACTGGATCGTCGGCGCCCTGGGCGCGGTCTCGGCGGGCGCCGTCCTCGTGCCGCTGAACACCCGCTTCAAGGGCGCCGAGGCGGCGGACGTCCTGCGCCGCAGCGGAGCCCGGCTGCTGTTCGTGACGGGCACGTTCCTCGGCACGTCCTACGTGGCGTCCCTGCGCAGGGCGGCGGGGGAGGGCCCGGGCCGGGGCCCCCTGCCCGGCCTCCCGGCCCTGGAACACGCGGTGGTCCTCTCGGGGGACGCCCCGGCCGGCTTCCTCACCTGGAAGGACTTCCTGGCGAGCGGGGAGGGGGTCGGGCCGGCCGAGGTGCGCGCGGCGGCGGACGCGGTCGACGGCTCCCTGCCCTCCGACCTCATCTTCACCTCGGGGACGACGGGCCGCCCCAAGGGCGCGGTCATCACCCACGCCCAGACGGTGCGCGCCTACGACATCTGGAGCGACCTGGCGGGCCTCCACCAGGGCGACCGCTACCTCATCGTCAACCCCTTCTTCCACACCTTCGGTTACAAGGCCGGGGTGATCGCCTGCCTGATGCGGGGCGCGACGATGATCCCGCAGCCGGTGTTCAACGTGAACACGGTCCTGGCCAACCTCGCGGCGGAACGCGTCTCGGTCCTGCCCGGCCCTCCAACCCTCCTCCAGTCCCTGCTGGACCATCCGGCGCGGGACGCGCACGACCTGTCGGCGCTGAGGCTGGTGGTGACGGGAGCGGCGGTCGTGCCCCTGCGGCTGGTGGAACGCCTGCGCGGCGAACTCGGCGTCGGCACGGTCCTCACGGCGTACGGACTCTCCGAAGCGGGCGGCGTCGTCACGATGTGCCGGCGCGGCGACGACCCGGCGGTGATCGCGTCGACGTCGGGCCGGGCCATCCCCGGCACGGAGGTGCGGGTCGGGGACGCCCAGGGCCGGCCCCTGGAACCCGGGGTGCCGGGGGAGGTGCTGGTGCGCGGCTTCAACGTCATGACCGGCTACCACGAGGACGAGCAGGCCACCGCCGAGGTCCTGACCCCGGACGGCTGGCTGCGCACGGGCGACGTCGGCGTCCTGGACCCCGCGGGCAACCTGCGCATCACCGACCGCCTCAAGGACATGTTCATCGTCGGCGGCTTCAACGCCTACCCCGCGGAGATAGAGCAGCTCCTGGGCCTCCACCCGGACGTGGCGGACGTGGCGGTGATCGGCGTCCCGGACGCCCGGCTCGGCGAGGTCGGCAAGGCGTACGTGGTGCGGCGCCCGGGTGCCCTGCTGACCGCCGACGACCTGATCGCCTGGTCCCGCCGGGAGATGGCCAACTACAAGGTCCCCCGGGCGGTGGAGTTCGTGGCCGAACTGCCGCGCAACGCGAGCGGGAAGGTGCTGAAAGGGGCGCTGCGCGACGGCAGCCTCACGGGCTGACGGCCGGCAGGGCCGGGGTCCCGGTCACGGACATCATCAGGGAGTAGAGGGTGGTGTCGGCGGCGATGAAGAGGCGGTTGCGCCGGGCGCCGCCGAACCGGATGTTGGCGACGGTGCCGGGGACCAGGACGCGGCCGAGCAGCGTGCCGTCGGGGTCGTAACAGTGCACGCCCCCGTGCAGGGCGGCGGCCCAGAGCCGCCCCCGGTCGTCGAACCGGATGTTGTCGAAGTTGCCGTTCCCGCTCCCGCACGCGACGAAGACGTCACCCCCGTCGAGGCCGCCGTCCTCGCGGACGTCGAAGACGCGGATGTGGTTGGCCACGCTGTCGGACACGTACAGCCGCCGCTCGTCGGGCGAGAAGACCAGCCCGTTGGGCCCCTGGAACCCGTCGGCGACCAGCCGCACCTCGCCGCTCGCGGGGTCGACGCGGTAGACGTTCCGGGCGCCGATCTCACTGACTCCCCGGTGGCCCTCGTAGTCGGTGGCGAGCCCGAACTCGGGATCGGAGAACCACACCGACCCGTCCGACCTCACGACGGCGTCGTTCGGACTGTTGAGCCGCTTGCCCCGGTACCGCTCGGCGATCACGGTGACGGACCCGTCGTGCTCGGTCCGGGTCACCCGCCGGTTCCCCTGCTCACAGGTGACGAGCCGTCCCTGGCCGTCCAGGGTGTTGCCGTTCGGGTACCCGGCCGGTGACCGGAAGACCCCGACGGCCCCGGTGGTCTCGTCCCACCGCAGCAGCCGGTCGTTCGGGATGTCGCTCCACAGCAGGTACCGCCCGCCGGGCACGTACACCGGCCCCTCGGCCCACCGGCAGCCCTCGAACAACACCTCCAGCTTCGAGTCCCCGGCCTGGCACCTGCCGGACCGGAAGCGCTCATCGAGCGTCTCGTACAACTCGGGGTGCTCGCCGGGCATGCCGCCGCCTTTCGGGATCGGGCCTGCTGCTGATCTTCAGGATCCCACTATGACGGGCCCCGCCCTGCCGCGCACAGCGCACGGCCCCCACGACGACGGCGCCCACGGCGACGGCGCCCACGACGACGGCCCTCACGACGACGGCGCCCACGATGACGGCCCTCATGACAACGGCCCTCATGACAACTGCCCCCACGCCACGGGAGGGTGTCGTTCCGGTGCGGCGGGACGTGCCTGTGGCCGGACACGCCTCGGCCGCGACGGCTTCCCCTCCGCGCCGCCGCGGCCGAACCCCGTGTGGCGATGGTCTACTTCGTCGGCTTGAAGGGCTCCGACGTGGCGTGCAAATCCTTGATCTCCAGCGGCTCGCCGGTGGCGTGCAGGTCCTGCGGGGCGGCGGCGCCCTCTTCCGTGGTGTGCGGGTCCTTCGTGGACGCCACGCCGTCCGTGGTGCCCGTGGCGTGCAGGTCCTGCGGCTTGAGCTCGTCGCCCATGATGTGTCATCTCCCGTTGGCGTGGATCAAGCAGTGGGGCGGGCGAGCCTGTCCGGCCACTCCCCCGAGGGTGGCCGGACGGGCCCGCCAGGGCCGCTCACCCTGGTTCGTGGTGCGAGGCCCTCCGCAGTGACCCGTCTGCCCCCCCGACGCGACGGATCGACTACGACGAGCATGGCGTGCGGCGATAAACGAATGATGAACGCCGCCGGCCAGGCCTCAGGCCGCCCGCACCGGGGACAGCAGGGCGCGCACCTCGGCGGCCTCGGGCGAGCCCAGCTCCTCGTAGATCCCGGCCGCCTCCTGCCAGCAGACCTGGGCCCGGCCGGTCTGGCCGATACCGCTGAGCGCGCGGCCCAGGACCGTGAGGACGTTGCCGCGCCGCCACTGCCCGCCGATGCCGCGGAGCACGGTGAGGGCCATCTCGGCGCTGGCGGCGGCCTGGGCGGGGCGACGGGCGGCGAGATCCACCTCGGCCAGCCGGAACAGGCTCATGCCCTCCCAGAGGCGCTGCCTGCTGTCCCGGAACACCGCCAGCGCCTCCTGGAGCCGCTCGGCCGCGTCGCCCAGCTCACCGCTCTGGGTGAGGGCGAGCCCGAGCGCGTAACGGGCGTTCGCCCCGCGCATGGAGTTGCCCATGGCGTCGTAGATGCCGATGCCCTCCTGGGCCAGCGCGACCGCGCTCTGGGTCCGCCCGGTCGCGAGGTGGATCCGGGAGAGGTTGCAGAGCGCGGAGGCCTCGCCGGGGCGGTCGCCCAGGGCCCGGAAGTGCTCGATGGCCCGGGAGAGGTGCTCCTCGCCGTCCTCGTGCCGGTTCTGGTACAGCGCGATGATGCCGCGCGCGTTGCGGGCCCAGCAGACGGGAAGCAGGTCGTCGGCCTCCTGCGCCAGGACGACGACACGTTCCGCCTCCTGGTCCGCCCGCTCGAAGCGGCCGCCCACGTGGTGGACGTTGACGAGCGTCGTGAGCGCCCGGGCCTCCGACCGCGCGAGGCCGAACTGCCGCGCCGCGTCCAGGAGCGCCCCGGCCGTCGCCTCGTACTCCCGGGAGTTGGCTCCCGACTCGGAGAGGTCGTGCGCGGCCCACAGCAGGTCGATCGCCCGCGGGAGGGTGTCCGGGCGGCCCGCCGACTGCCGCACGCACGCCAGGAGGCAGATGGCCTCCGCGTACAGCCAGTCCTGCGCCGTGTGCCGGTTCTCGAAACGCAGCCCCGGGTACGAGGCCGGCTCCAGATGGTCCACCAGCCCGTCACCGGGCCGCACGATCGCGTACACCCCGGCCGCCGACGCCAGGTAGAAGTCCAGCAGCCGCGACAGCGCCGACCCCCGCTCGCTCGGCGGCAGCTCGTCCCGTTCCGCGCACGCACGCGCGTAGAGCCGTACCAGATCGTGGAAGCGGTAGCGGCCGGGAGCGGCAGACTCCAGCAGTGAGGTGTCCACCAGGGATTCCAGGAGGTCCTCGGTGTCCTCCACGGGCAGGTCCAGGACTGCCGCCGCGGCCGGGAGGGAGATGTCGGGGCCGTCGGCCAGGCCGAGCAGGCGGAAGGCGCGGGCCTGGGCGGGTTCCAGCTGGCCGTAGCCGAGCTCGAACGTGGCCTTGACCGCGAGGTCGCCGGCCTGGAGTTCGTCCAGGCGGCGGCGTTCGTCGGCGAGCTTCGCCGCGAGGACCGACACCGTCCAGGTGCGGCGGGCCGCCAGGCGGGAGGCCGCGATGCGGATGGCGAGGGGCAGGAAGCCGCAGGCCGCCACGACGTCCAGGGCGGCCTTCCGCTCGGACGCCACCCGTTCCTCGCCCACGATCTTCGTGAACAGCGCCAGCGCCTCGTCCGGGGACATCACGTCCAGGTCGACCAGGTGGGCGCCCGCCAGGTCCACCATCCGCACCCGGGAGGTGACCAGCGCGGCGCAGCCGTCCGTGCCGGGCAGCAGGGGGCGCACCTGGGCGGCGTCCCGGGCGTTGTCCAGCAGGACCAGGACGCGGCGGCCGGCCAGGACCGAGCGGTACAGCGCCGCGCGTTCCTCCAGGGAGTCGGGGATCGCCGAGTCGGCCGTGCCGAGTGCGCGCAGGAAGGAGCCGAGGACCGTCTCCGGCTCGGCCGCCCGCGCGCCCGCGCCCTGCAGGTCGACGTACAACTGCCCGTCGGGGAAGGCCGTACGGGCCTGGTGGGCCACGTGGACGGCGAGGGTCGTCTTGCCCACGCCGCCGATGCCGGCCAGGGCCGAGACCGCCATGACCCGGCCGTCGGCCGAGGCCAGGATGGAGCCGAGTTCGCGGACGAAGGCGGAGCGGCCCGTGAAGTCCGGCACCGTCGCAGGCAGTTGCGCGGGGCGGACGGGGACGGAGACCGGCTCGGGGGCCGGTGAGGAGGGCTTCGCCAGTCCCGGGTCCGCCTGGAGGATCCGCTGCTGCAGCTCGCTCAGGCCGGGGCGCGGGTCCACGCCCAGTTCGTCGGCGAGCAGACGGCGGGTGTCGGCGTACACCGCGAGGGCCTCGGCCTGGCGGCCGCTGCGGTAGAGCGCCAGCATCAGCAGCTCGCGGAGCCGCTCGCGCAGCGGATGGGCGGCGGTGAGGGCGGTGAGCTCCGAGACCGCCTCGGCGTGGCAGCCCTGCTCCAGGTCCATGTCCAGGCGGGATTCGATGAGTTGGAGCCGCCATTCCTCCAGGCGGACCCGCTGGGCCTCCGCGTACGGGCCCGGCACGCCGGCCAGTGTCTCCCCGTCCCAGTGGGCGAGGGCGCGGCGCAGCACGTCACGGGCGTGGCAGAGGTCGCCGGCGGAGCGGGCCTTCTCCGCCTCGGTGGCCAGGCCCTGGGCGACGGCGAGATCGAGGGTGCCCTCGGCCAGGCCGCGGATCGCGTAGCCGCCTGATTCGCTGACCAGGACGCCGGAGTCGAGGACCTTGCGCAGCCGGGAGGCGTACGTCCGCAGCGCCGCCAGGGCCTGTGAGGGCGGTTCCTCGCCCCACAGGGCGTCGATCAGCTCCGCCGCCGTGGCGGTGCGGCCCTCGCGCAGCAGCAGCGCGGCGAGCAGGGCGCGTTGCTGGGGGGAGCCGGTGGCGATCGGCTCGTCGGCGCGCCAGGCGCGCACGGGGCCGAGCACGCTGAAGCGCAGCGGCGCGGACACCACCGGCTCCGTCGGCCTCGCCGGCTCCCGCGACTCCGGAGAGGAGTCGGGCCGCTGCTCCGGTACGCGCGGCACACCGACCGGTACACCGTCCATGCAGTCCCCCTAGACATCCTGAGCAACCAGGCCAGTTTGCCTTGTGCGCGGCGGATACGTCAGCCGTGGGGGACACCGATCGCAGGCCGGCGCACGGGAGTCCACAAGGTCCGCACACTCTCTTCGCAGGCGCGAGGGCGGGGTCCGTGCGGATCACGCCATCGCGGCCGGAACCTGCCCTTGCCGCATAGCTGACGACCCGTCAGATCAGCGCTACGGTGAGCGCCATGGACACCCACGACAGCACGTTCCCGCTGATCATCTCCGTGGACGACCACACCGTGGAGCCCGCGAGCGTCTGGCAGGACCGGCTTCCGCGGAAGTACCGGGACGTCGGGCCGCGGATCGTCCGGGCGCCCGTGAAGGAGATGACCTTCCTCGGGGGCCGCTTCAAGCCCGTCATGGGACAGCCCGGTGACGACGGTCCGGTCGGGGACTGGTGGGTCTACGAGGATCTCCGCAGGCCGCTGACCCGCCTCGACACCGCCGTGGGGTACGACAGGGACGAGATCCGGCTCGAGGTCATCACGTACGAGCAGATGCGGCCGGGCTCCTACGACGTCACCGCGCGGCTCGCCGACATGGACGTCAACCACGTCCAGTCCGCCCTGTGCTTCCCGACCTTCCCGCGCTTCTGCGGCCAGACCTTCACGGAGGCCGGGGACCACGAGCTGGGACTGCTCTGCGTGCGGGCCTACAACGACTGGACGGTGGAGGAGTGGTGCGGCCCGGACGCGCACGGGCGGCTCATACCCCTGCCTCTCATCCCCCTGTGGGACGCCCGGCTGGCGGCGGCGGAGGTCCGGCGCAACGCCGCACGCGGGGTCCGCGCCGTCGCCTTCTCCGAGATCCCGCCGTTCCTCGGGCTGCCCTCCATCCACACCGACGCCTGGGACCCCTTCCTCGCCGCCTGCGACGAGACCGGGACCGTCATCGCCATGCACATCGGCTCCAGCAGCCGCATGCCGTCCACCTCCGCGGACGCCCCGCCCGCCGTCGGCTCCACCATCACCTACGCCAACTGCTGCTTCTCGATGGTCGACTGGCTGATGAGCGGCAAGTTCGAGCAGTTCCCGAACCTCAAGGTCATGTACGCCGAGGGGCAGATCGGCTGGATTCCCTACATCCTGGAGCGGGCCGACGTGGTGTGGGAGGAGAACCGGGGCTGGGGCGGTGTCGCCGACAAGGTGCACCGGCCGCCGTCCGAGCTGTTCGCCGAGCACGTCCACGGCTGTTTCTTCGACGACGCCTTCGGGCTGCGCAACCTCGACTCCATCGGCGTCGGCAACGTCCTCTACGAGACCGACTACCCACACTCCGACTCCACCTGGCCCAAGTCCCGCGAGGTCGGCGAGGCGCAGATGGGGCATCTGGCTCCGGACGTGGTCGAGCGGATCGTGCGGGGGAACGCCATCAACCTGCTCGGGCTCACCGACGAGGGGCTGTGGCCCGGCAGCGGTGGTGCGCGGTGACGCTGCTGTACGGGATGCAGCTTCCGGTGCAGTCGCAGAGCACCCTCTACGCCGAGGGGTGGGAGGCCGGGGCCGGTCCGGAGGACCTCCTCGGCATCGCCCGCGCCGCCGACCGGGCCGGCTTCGCCTACCTCGCCGCTTGCGACCACGTCGGCATTCCGCGCAGGCTGGCCGCCGCGATGAGCACGGTCTGGTACGACCCCGTCGCCACGCTTGCCTTCCTCGCCGCCGCCACCGAGCGCGTCCGGCTGCTCAGCCATGTCGCGATCGTCGCTCTGCGCCATCCCCTGCTCACCGCCAAGCAGTACGCCACCCTCGACCACCTTTCGAGCGGCCGCCTGATCCTCGGGGTCGGCGCCGGGCACGTCCAGGAGGAGTTCGAGGCGCTGGGCGTCGACTTCCGCGGGCGCGGGGCCGTGCTCGACGAGTGCGTCGACGCCCTGCGGGCCGCCCTCGGACCCGACGAGTTCCCCGAACACCACGGCAAGCTGTACGACTTCGAGGGTCTGGGACAGCGGCCCCGGCCCGTGCAGGGCCGGGTCCCGCTGTGGGTCGGGGGTTCCTCGCCCGCCGCCGTACGACGGGCCGCGCTGAAGGGTGACGGGTGGTTGCCGCAGGGGGACCCCAGGGACCGGTTGCCCGCCCAACTCGCGCGCATCCGGGAGCTGCGCGAACGGGCCGGGGCGCGCGGGCCGTTCACCGTCGGCGCCATCACCGAGCCCCTGTACGTCGGCACGCCCCGCTGGGACGTGGGCCGCAGGACCCTCACCGGCGGGCCGCAGGAACTGGCCGAGTCGCTGCGGGCGTACCGGGCGATGGGCGTGCACCAGATCCAGGTGCGGTTCCGCAGCCGGGACAGGCGCGAACTCGTCGACCAGATCGCCGCGTTCGGGGCCGAGGTGGGGCCGCTGCTCTGAGGGGTCGTCACCCTGCGGGCGCCCGGGGCACGCGGCCTGTCACCGGCGCCGGACCCCCATGAGAACGGGGCACCCCATCCAGGGTCCTGGCGCCTTGCGATGCACGGCACCAGACCACGCGACCTGACCGAACGCTCATGCTGCACGGACCGCTGAGGACGCATACCGGCGGTCCGTGACGCACCGTTACCGGGTGTCGCCGGGGCGTGGTGCGGGAATTCCCGAAGTGCGGGTAAACACTCTGCCGCTCGGGTGCTGTTACTGGGCAGAACACACCATTCGTCCCCGGACACAGGAGAGTGCTTGCCCGATGCGTGACACGGTAACCGTAGTGGCCCTGGTGGGCGTGGTGACGGCGTTCCCGAGGGTGCTGATCTTCTGCCTGATGTGCCGGGAACGGCGGCGGCTCGTGGTGCTGGCCCGGGCCTGCGGACACGACGGACTCGTCCTGGAACACCGCGGACCGGACCGCGCACGACTGGCGCTGAGGCAGGCACGGGGAGAGGACGCACGCGGATGACGACGGAGAGGGCGGAGAGGGCGGAGACCGAGGAGGCCGGCGGGACGGCCGACGGGGGGTTCGCGGGCTTCTTCAACTACCGGATCTCTCATCTCCCGCCGCCGGATCGCACCACGCCACCGGTGTACACACCCACCCTGGAGCCGCGGACACCGACGTGCCCGTCCGGGGTGGTGGACGCTACGGCGCCCTTGGCGGCCGCTGGAGTACGACGCGGCCCGCATGATGTTCAACCGCGCCATTCGTGACCTGGGCCGTTGTCGTCTCCGGCGATGGTCAGAGGACGCCTGTCGTTCGGGCGGTGATGCCGCGGCCATGGCGTGTTGATCAGCCGTTCGACGGTGTTTCTCTCCTTGTGGAGGTCGGTGTCGTGGCTGACGGGCCGACCGAGAGTGCGACGGAGCCTTTCCCCTGACCCGACCCTGACCATTTTTCGCGCTGCGCCCCGGTCGCCCCTGATCGGTCCCCGACCCGACCCGGAAAAACCCCTGGCAGGGGCACCACATGGGCAACAGCGCACCTAACGTGACGACGGTGCCCCGGCCGGGTCCGCACGCTGACACAACCGCTCTCTTCATGAGGAGGATCCATGCCGTTAAGGGGCAGATCCACACTGGGGCGCATCGCCGCACGGGGCACGGCCATGGCCGTGGGAGCCGCCACGGCCGTCATCACCAGCCTCGCCGCCGCTCCCGCGGTCCACGCGTCGCCGCCTGCCACCGGAGCCCTGCGGTGGGCACCGTGTGACGACCCGGCGAAGCCAGGAGCCGAGTGCGCCACTCTTTCGGTGCCGGTCGACTGGGCCCACCCGGACGGACCGAGACTCGACCTGGCCGTGGCCCGCCGCAAGGCCACCGACCCCGGCGCACGCGTCAGCTCGATGGTGTTCGGCCCCGGCGGGCCGGGCGACTCGGGTGTGGAGATGGTGGTGGGCCGTATCAGCCGGTTCAGCCCAGAGGTCCGCCGCAGGTTCGACATCGTCAGCTTCGACCCGCGCGGCGTGGGCAACAGCAACCCGGTGACCTGCTCTGGCGACCTGCTTGCCGAGCGGCCGTCACCGGAGCTGAAGGGCCAGGCGGACTTCGAGGCCACCATGGCGTACAACAAGCGGCTCCGTGCCGACTGCCGGGCCCGTACCGGCCCAGTGTTCGACCACCTCGACACCGCCCAGACGGTCCGGGACCTGGACGCCCTCCGGGCCGCCCTCGGCGAACGGAAACTGACCTTCCACGGCAGCTCGTACGGCACACTGCTCGGGGCTCAGTACGCCGAGACCTACCCGCGCCGCGTGCGTGCGATGGTGCTGGAGAGCGTCATGGACCACAGCGTCCCGACCACCCGTGACTTCCTGCAGTCCGAGGCGGCCGCGGCACAGGATTCATTCCAGGAGTTCGTGAAGTGGTGCGACGGTGCCGCGGACTGCGCGCTGCACGGCCGCGACGTCCGCGCCGTCTGGCAGGGCCTGTTGGCCCGGGCCGGGCGCGGAGAGCTGGAGGACCCGGCGAAGCCGGGCACCTCGCTGTCGTCTTCGGATCTGGTCAACAAGATCGCGTTCAAGAAGTTCTACGTGGCCGACTACGCGGGCCTGGCCACGGCGATCGCGGGGATGGACGCGAGCAAGCCGCTGCCTGCGTCGCCCACCTCGACAGCGCCGCTGCCTCCTGCCACCCCGGTCTTCTGCTCGGACTGGCACCTGCCAGTGCGCGACTACCAGGAGTACGCCTCGCTCGTCGCCATGATGAACAAGACCGCGCCCGACCTGCCTTACCTGCTGCCGATCCACATGGCAGCGGCGTGCCTGGGCGCGCCGACCGCCAACCCACAGCACCGCCTGGACGCACACGGCGCCCCGCCGATCCTGGTCTCCAACGCGCTGCACGACCCCGCCACCGGCTACCCGTGGGCGGTCTCGGTGGCCCGGCAGCTCGGCCGCAGCGGCGTGCTCCTCACCTACGAGGGCCACGGGCACGGCAGCGTCACCAGCGGCCCGTGTATGGAGGACGCCGTGGACAGCTATCTCACCGACCTGGCAGTCCCACCACAGGGCACCAGCTGCCCCGCCGTGCCGTTCTGACAGCTTGCCGATCCGGATCCACCTTCCGTACGGACCCGGATCGGCAAGGTTGATCACGACATCACACAGGCCCTAGGGTCGGCGGGCCAGCAAGTGGGCGTCGAGGAAGCCTCGCTCGGAAGCCGGGTCGTGGAGCAGCCGGGCGAACGTGACGAGCCCGGCCCTGGCCAGCAACTCGGCGAACTGGTCCACAGGCCAGCTATAGGCGGGCGTCACCTTGTGGTCAAAGCAGACCGGCTCCGGTTCATCGGTCGCGAAGAACGAGACCAGGAGCAGGCCCCCTGGTGCCAGAACACGTACCTGCTCGGCGAGCAGCGGGGCCAATTGCCCAGACGGGGTATGGATCATCGAGTAGTGGGCCAGCACGCCGCCGAATGCGCCGTCCTCGACCGGCAGGGCTCCCATCCGCGCCTCATCGAACCGCAGCGCCGGATGGGCCCGCCGGGCGTGGTCGACATGCCCGGGGAGAGGTCGAGCCCGAAGGCTTCCAGCCCCAGTTCGTGCAGCATGGCCGTCAGATGCCCAGGCCCGCACCCGACGTCGGCTGCCCGCGGGTTCCCCGTCCCGCGCACCAGCTCGGCGAAAGTGCCGATCATGTTCCGCGCGAACGGCCGCGTCTCCAACCGATTAGCGAACATTGACGCATAGAGCTCGACGACCCCGTCGTAGGCCGCCCTCGTCTCGTCCTGGTGTTCCGCCACGGGGAAGAAGCTAACGCCCTTGCCGATCGCGGCCGTTCTCCGGCTCCATACCGCCCTTGGGGCTGATCCCATCACCTGAACACGGGACGACCCCGGTAGTTCGGAGAAGGTACCGGCCGTACCAGTACGTCTGCCTGCCCCTGCCCAGCCCGAGTGGCCAGGACGTCGTCTCCTACCGCACGATCCGGGTGCCGCCGAACGTCACCCTGCCCGAACTCGCCTGCCGGTACGGGACGAACGTCCCCTACCTCATGGCGCTCAACTTCCTGGACGTACCGGTGCTGAGCCCCGGCCAGAAGCTGATCGTCCCGGAGATCCCCGCCACCGGGGCCGCCACCGCGACGCCGTGCTCCGCGAACCCGTGGACCTGAAGCACGCAGCCGTCGACTGGAAGACCGGTGGCGAGGGTCCTTGAAAGATTGAACATATCCGCGTCGCGTCGCGTATGTACGCACGTACGGACCCACGGATCCGGTGGAAGGACACAACGACGTGCGTACTTCCCAGTCAGTCTCCGTCGCCCTCGCCTGCCCCGAGGGCGCCTGGCCGCACACCGGCTGGCCGGCACCGGACGATCCGTGCGTGGGGCAGACGGTGCGGGTGACTCCGCCCTTCGAGGAGCTCCGGACTCTCCGGGGCGTGGAAGTGGTGATCCTGCGCTGCGAGGATCCGTCGGACACGGCGTCGGGTCTGCCCGCCGTACGCGAGCGTACGGCGGCTCCGGTGATCGTCGTCAGCCCTCGCCGGGACTACGGGACGATCATCGAGGTCTTCCGCGCGGGAGCGGGTTACCTGGTCGAGGGTGACCACTGCACCCGCATGCTCTCCTCGGCCGTCGTGGGGGCCGCGGTCGGGCACACCTACCTCTCCCCGGCGGCCTGCGCGGCCCTGCGGGAAGGACTGCGGCGGCTGTCCGAAGGCGGGGCGGCGATGGAGCGGCTGCGGACGCTGCTCTCCCCGCGCGAGCGCCAGATCATGGAACTGCTGTCGACCGGGCTGGGCGCCAAGGAGATCGGGCTGCGGTTACGGCTGAGCGAGAAGACCGTGCGCAACAACCTCAGCAACATCTACGCCAAGCTGGACGCACGCGGCAGCACGGACGCGGTCCTGAGGTGGCTGGGAGCCGCGCCCGTGCTTCGCGTCTGAGAACCTCCGGTGCGCCCGGCTACGGCGCCGGTATCTCCGAGAGCGGGATGTCGACGTCGGTGACGTTCTCGCCGCCCTCACCGAAGCCCGGTTCGGACCTGAGGGCGCGCGTGGAGTTCAGCAGCCCCGCGGCCTCCGGCGTCCCGCACTTCACGTTGCGCAGCCACAGGCGCCCGTCGGGGGTGCCGTTCTTCAGGATCTGCGGATAGAAGACGTGCACGCTCGTGCCGCCCTCACTCGGCGAGAAGAACACCTTCTGGCCGTTCTGCGCCTCCTCGTACGTGGCCCGCAGGAATCCGCTCACGTCGGTGCGTTTCGCGGACCACATGAAGAAGGCGATGCTGTCCGCCTGCACGGTGTCCGTCCTGCTGAACGCCAGGCCGGTCGCCTTGTCGTCACGCGTGATGTTGATTTCCGAGGTGCTGAACTTCAGGCCGATCTCGAAGAAGGAGTTGCCGAGTTTCGTGTCGGCGCCGGCCGTGAATCCGTCCTCGAGTTGAACGACCCTGGTGACGGACGTGCTCACATCGAAGGTCTTCGAGGCGGTGCTCGTCGATCCGCAGTTGTCGGACACCGGGGAGACCCGCTGGTTCGGCCCGAGGTTGTCCCGTTTGAACTGGACGTCGACGAACTCGCAGTTCTCCAGCCTGTCGGAGTCCGCCGAACAGTCGGCGCTCACTTCGGAAGGGGTGGCGGCACCGGCCGGGTTCATCAGCGGTACGGCCACCGCGACGGCCGCCACCGGGGCCAGGGCGAGGGTGATGCGCTTCTTCCTGCTCCGGTGGCTTCTCTTGCGGCCGGCGCTTGTCATGGGGTTCTCCTGTGGGGAAAGGGGGTGGGGGAAGGGGTGCGCGGGGTGTCAGCAATCGGTCAGCACCGGCCTGGACGTGCCGTCCACGACACCGGGAGCGCCTGCGGCGCCCGGCAGCATGACCGGCCCCTCGACGACCTCCGGTGCCACGAAGTTCTGTTCCGGCGTGGCGTTGGTGGTGGTCGTCGCCTCGCGGGCGTCGATCCGCACTCGCCATTCGCCCGTCATGCGCTGCATCTTGGGCGTGAACTCCATGTGGAGCACCTTGCCGACCGGCACCTCCCGCTCTTCCGTGTCACTGGCGGTCGCCGACTTCAGGGTGAGGTCGAGGGTGCCCTTGTGCTTGAGCCAGGAGCCGCTCAGGGCTCCGAAGAGTCCTCCGCCGCCACCCTGCTGGGTGACGGTGTACTTGCCCTGGCCCTGTGCCGTCGTGGCCGACCAGGTGACCGACACCTTCGCCGGTTCGGTGGCGTTGGGTTCGCAGTTGGGGAAGTCGATGGAGGCCTTTTCGGCCGGTCCGTCGAAGGTCTCGAAGTCCGTCTCGACGAACTCGCAGTTGTCCGACGCGAAACCCGGTCCGGCGATCGGGTGGCCGCCGAAATCGAAGATGGACTGCTGCGTGCCGTTGAGTACCTTCGCCCGCTGGCACATCGTCACGATCCGCTCGGGCGTCTTCTCGTCGGCGGCGTTCGCGGACGGCAGCAGTACCGTGGCCACGGCTCCGCCGGTCACGAGAGCCGATCCGATCGCGACCGTCCTGATCTTCCTGTTCCTCAGTCTTCTCTTGGCCATGAACCAGATCCTGGACGGGCCTGACCGACCCCGACAGGGTCAAACATCCCTACTTGCCGGTCACGTGACATTCGCCTCAGCAACGTCCGAAGCTTGCATCTGACGCATCGTCAGGTATGCCGCTACGATGCGGAGTCCACCGTGTCCACCCGTGAAGGGGGCCGTAATGGGCAAGCTCGACGGACGGGTCGTCATCGTCACCGGCGCCGCACGGGGCCAGGGCGAGCAGGAGGCGCGGCTGTTCGCGGCCGAGGGTGCCCGGGTGGTCGTCGCGGACGTGCTCGACGACCAGGGCGAGGCCCTGGCGAAGGAGATCGGCGCCCGGTACTTCCGTCTCGACGTCGGCCGGGAGGGCGACTGGCAGGCCGCCGTCGCCGTGGCCAAGGAGGCGTACGGGCACGTCGACGGGCTGGTCAACAACGCCGGCATCCTGCGTTTCAACTCCCTCCTCGACACACCCCTCGACGAGTTCATGCAGGTCGTGCGGGTCAATCAGGTGGGCTGCTTCCTGGGCATCAGGGCGGTCGCGCCGGAGATGTCCGACGGGGGCACCATCGTCAACACCGCCTCCTACACCGGCCTGACCGGGATGGCGGCCGTGGGTGCCTACGCGGCGACCAAGCACGCCGTGGTCGGGCTGACCCGGGTGGCCGCCCTGGAGCTGGCCGGGCGGGGGATCCGCGTCAACGCCGTCTGCCCGGGGGCCATCGACACGGCGATGTCCAACCCGGCCCGGCTGGATCCGACCGCCGACCCCGAGGAGACGGCGAAGGGGCTGGACCGGCTGTACCGCACGCTCGTGCCGCTGGGGAGGGTCGGGCAGCCGGAGGAGGTGGCTCGGCTCGCCCTCTTTCTCACCTCCGAGGACTCGTCGTACATCACCGGGCAGCCGTTCGTGATCGACGGGGGGTGGCTGGCGGGCGTCAGCGTCATCTGACGAGTCGAGCTGACGCATCGTCTGCTATTGACGCTCCCGGAGCCCGGTGGAACAGTCGGAGCCATGAATCTGACGGATCGTCAGACCTGAACCTGGGGCGGTGAACCTCCTTGGAATTCGGCATCTTCGTACAGGGATACGTCGGCAAACGGGCCGAGACCGACCCGCTCGCCGAACACAAGGCGCTGATGGAGGAGACCGAGTACGTCATCGAGGCGGACAGGGCGGGCTTCAAGTACGCCTGGGCGTCCGAACACCACTTCCTGGACGAGTACTCGCACCTCTCCGCCAACGACGTCTTCCTCGGGTACCTGGCGCACGCGACCGAGCGGATCCACCTGGGATCGGGGATCTTCAATCCGCTGGCCCAGGTCAACCACCCCGTGAAGGTCGCCGAGAAGGTGGCCATGCTCGACCACCTCAGCGGCAACCGCTTCGAGTTCGGCAGCGGGCGGGGGGCCGGATCGCACGAGATCCTCGGATTCCTGCCGGGGATCACCGACATGAACCACACCAAGGAGATCTGGGAAGAGACCATCGCCGAGTTCCCCAAGATGTGGCTCCAGGACGAGTACGAGGGCTTCCAGGGCAAGCACTGGTCGCTGCCGCCGCGCAAGATCCTGCCGAAGCCGTACGGCAGGTCGCACCCGGCGATGTGGTACGCGGCCGGGTCGCCTCCGTCGTACGCGATGGCGGCGCGCAAGGGCCTGGGGGTGCTGGGCTTCAGCGTGCAGAAGGTCTCCGACATGGAGTGGGTGCTGGAGCAGTACAAGACGGCGATCGTGGACGCGGAGCCGGTCGGCGCCTTCGTCAACGACAACGTGATGGTGACGACCACCGCGATCTGCGCACCGACCCATGAGGAGGCGGTGCGGATCGCGGCCGGCGGGGGGCTGCACTACCTGCCGTCCCTGGTGTTCCGGTACCACGACACGTTCCCCCGGCCCGAGGGGTTCCCGGTGTGGCCGGAGACGTTGCCGGAGTACACCGAGGAGTTCGTGGAGGTGCTGATCGAGGAGGAGTTGCTGATCTGCGGCGATCCGGACGAGGTGCTGCGGCAGTGCAAGCGGTGGGAGCAGGCCGGGGCGGACCAGCTGAGCTTCGGGTTGCCCGTGGGGGTGCCGAAGGAGGAGACCCTGCAGACGATCCGGCTGGTCGGGGAGCACGTGATTCCCAAGATCGACACGGATCCGGTGCATCGGACTTCGCGGTTCCGAGGGATTGGCTGAGCGTGCGTCGGCGGGTGCGGGTGCGTAGTGGTGGTTCGCGCAGTTCCCCGCGCCCCTCAGGGCACTGGATCCGAGGGAGTTGAATACTCGTGCTCGATCACGTCATCAGGAGTGCGATCGTCGTGGACGGGACGGGTGCCCCGGCGTACACCGCCGACATCGGCATCCGCGACGGCCGGATCGCCGTCGTAGGCCGGGTCGACCAGGAAACCCGCACCACCGAGGACGCCGCCGGCCTCGTCCTCACCCCCGGCTTCGTCGACCCCCACACCCACTACGACGCGCAACTCTTCTGGGATCCGTACGCCACACCCTCCCTCAACCACGGGGTCACCACCGTCGCCGGCGGCAACTGCGGTTTCACTCTGGCGCCGCTGAACCCGGACCGGCCCGAGGACGCCGACTACACGCGGCGGATGATGTCCAAGGTCGAGGGCATGTCGCTGGTGGCGCTGGAGGAGGGGGCGCCCTGGAACTGGCACGGGTTCGGGGAGTATCTCGATGCCCTGGAGGGGCGGATCGCCGTGAACGCCGGGTTCATGGTGGGGCACTGTGCGCTGCGGCGGTACGTGATGGGCCCGGAGGCCGTGGGCGGCCAGCCGACGCCGGAGCAACTGGCCGCGATGGTGCGGTTGCTGCGCGAGGCCATGGACGCCGGGGCGTGGGGGCTGTCCACGACCCAGTCGAGCAGCCACTCCGACGGCGACGGGAAACCGGTCGCCTCCCGGCACGCCGAGCCGGCCGAACTCCTGGCGCTGTCCCGGGCCGTCGGTGAGCACGAGGGCACGCAGATCGAGGCGATCGTCGCGGGCTGTCTCGATCAGTTCAGCGACGCCGAGATCGACCTGTTCGTGGAGATGAGCGCGGCGGCGGGGCGGCCGCTCAACTGGAACGTGCTCACGATCGACGCGGCCGTGCCCGAGCGGGTGCCCCGGCAGTTGCTCGCGAGCGAGCAGGCGCGGAAGGCGGGCGGCAGGGTCGTGGCCCTGACCATGCCGATCCTCACGCCCATGAACATGTCGCTCGGCACCTTCTGCGCACTGAACCTCATCCCCGGGTGGGGGCCCGTGCTCGGGCTGCCCGTGCCCGAGCGGATCGAGAAGCTGCGGGATCCCGGCGTCCGGGCCGAGCTGCTGCGGCGCGCGAACTCCAAGGAGGCCGGCGTCTTCCGGCGGCTCGCGAACTTCGGGCGGTACGTCATCGGCGACACCTACAGCGAGGCGAACGCGGGGCTGACCGGCCGGGTCGTGAAGGACATCGCCGTGGAGCGCGGCCAGGAACCCTTCGCGTGCCTGGTGGAGATCTGCGCCAACGACGAGCTGCGTACGGTGCTGTGGCCGATGCCGCCCGACAACGACCCGGCGTCCTGGGCGCTGCGCGCGGAGACCTGGCAGCACGAGGACGTGCTGCTCGGCGGGTCCGACGCGGGCGCCCACCTGGACCGGATGTGCGGGGCGCCGTACACCACCCGGTTCCTCGGGGACTGCCTGCGCGGGCGGAAGCTCGTCGGCCTGGAGCAGGCCGTGAAGATGCTGACCGACGCCCCGGCCCGGCTCTTCGGCCTGCGTGAGCGGGGGCAGGTGCGGGAGGGCTGGCACGCGGACCTCGTCCTGTTCGACCCGGAGCGGATCGACGCGGGCCCGGCCACCCTGGTCCACGACCTGCCGGGCGACAGCCCACGGCTGGACTCCCGGGCGCTCGGCGTGCGGGCCGTGTGGGTCAACGGCGTCGAGGCGATCCGGGACGACGTGGTGACCGGGGCGGTGCCCGGCCGGGTGCTCCGCTCCGGGCGGGACACGGAGACGGTGAGCACGCGGTGACGGCGGGGCAGCCGCTGTTCGTCGGCGGCTCCTGGGTGGAGCCGGACGGCGGGCACTACGCGGTGATCGACCCGGCGACCGAGGAGACCGTCGGGTGGGCGCCGGAGGCCTCCCGGGATCAGGTGCGCGCGGCCTGCGCCGCGGCCCGGGAGGCCTTGGGGCCGTGGTCGCGCACGGCGCCGGAGGAGCGCGCCGCGGTGCTGGCCCGGGCGGCGCGGATCATCGCCGATCGCAGCGAGGAGTACGCGGGGCTCGCCCGGGCCGAGACCGGCGCGACCACCGGCACCGCGCGCGGCATGCAGGTCGGGGTCGCCGCCGCCCGCTTCCGGCGCTACGCGCGCGTGGAGCCCGCCGAGTGGGCGATCCCACCGCAGATCAACGAGGCCGGGCCCATGGGGAGGGCGGGCGTGATGGGCGCCCTGGCCGTCCGCCAGCCCGTCGGGGTCGTCACCTGCGTCACCTCGTACAACAACCCCTGGGCCAATGCGGCCGGGAAGGTCGCCCCCGCCCTGGCCATGGGCAACACGGTCGTGGTGAAGCCCGCCCCACAGGATCCGCTGTCGGTCTACCGGATGGCCGAGGCGCTGGAGGCGGCCGGGGTGCCGCCGGGCGTGGTCAACGTCGTGTCGGGGCGATCGACCGGGGTCGGCGAGGCGGCCGTGGAGTCGCCCGACGTCGACATGGTCAGCTTCACCGGCTCCACGGCGGTCGGGCAGCGCATCGCCGAGGTGTGCGGGCGGGGCATGAAGCGGCAGTTGATGGAGCTGGGCGGGAAGGGCGCGGCGGTCGTCTTCGACGACGCCGACCTCGGCTCGGCCGTGGCCGGCATCGGCACCACCTTCTCCTTCTACAGCGGGCAGATCTGCACGGCACCGACGCGGGTGCTGGCCCAGCGCGGGGTGTACGACCGGGTGGTCGGGCAACTGGCCGCCTACGCGGACCGCTTGAAGGTCGGGGACCCGAGGGAGCCGGACACGGTGGTCGGGCCGGTGATCTCGGCGGCGCACCGGGACCGGGTGGAGTCGTACGTCGAACTGGGCCGCAAGGAAGGCGCGACGGTGGTCGCCGGTGGCGAACGTCCGGACCTGCCGGCCGGCTTCCACGTCGCCCCGACCCTGCTCGCCGACTGCACCAACGACATGCGTGTGGCCCGCGAGGAGATCTTCGGGCCGGTGGTGGTCGTAGTCCCCTTCGACGACGAGGAGGAGGGCATCGCGTTCGCCAACGACACCGACTACGGCCTGATCGACTACGTCTGGTCGGGTGACGTGGCCCGTGCCTTCCGGGTGGCGCGGCGGCTCCGGGCCGGGGGCGTCGGGGTGAACACCGTGGGCCGGAACATGGAGGCACCCTTCGGCGGGTTCAAGCAGAGCGGGGTCGGCCGGGACGTCGGCTCGTACGCGCTGCACGCCTACAGCGAGGTGCAGGCGATCGTCTGGCCGGGGTGACTCACGGGGCCTTTCGCTGTGAGCGACCCGGGCGGGCACAGTGAAAGGACCCCTCAGTCCGCGAGGTCGACCCGCACCGTCAGCAGATCGGTCCCCAGCGCCCGCACCCCCAGGCTGTTGACCCGGGGCAGCCGCCGCAGTCGCGCCACCGGATCGTCCCCCGGCACCAGATGCGCGGTCCCCGCGTGCCACCGCCCCCGGACGCGCACCCGCACCCGCGGATCGGCCTTGATGTTGCGGACGTACTGCGACCGTTCGCCGAACTCCGAGACGATCCAGAAGGAGTCGCCGACGCGGCGGCCGCCCACCGGTGTCCGGCGGGGCACGCCCGAGACACGGCCCGTGGTCTCCAGGACGGTCTGGAGGGGGAGGCGGCGCATGAGGGGGTTGATGCGGCGCTGGAAGGCCGTGGTGGCGCGGAACCTCAGGTCGGTGTGGCGGGACATGGCCGGCGGTCTCCTTCACACGTAGCTCTCACGGAATCTGCAATGGTTCCTGCTTCAATGATCCCGGACGCGGCGACGACGGGAGCGGGTGGCTGCGGATGCGGATCGTGACCTGGAACCTGTGGTGGCGCTTCGGGCCGTGGCAAGCGCGGCAGAAGGCGATCCTGGCGGCCCTGCGGGAGCTGCGGCCCGATGTCGTGGGCCTGCAGGAGGTGTGGGCCGCCGACGGGGAGAACCTCGCCGAGTGGCTCGCCGGTGAGCTGGGCCTGCACTGGGCCTGGGCCGCCTCGCCCGCCCCGGAGCGCTGGCGGCGGCGGATCGGGGACCCCACCGTCGACATAGGAAACGCCGTGCTCAGCAGATGGCCGGTCGTCGACCAGGACATGCTGCCGCTGCCCGCCCCGGCGGACCTGGACGACGGCCGCCTGGCGCTCTACGCCCGCCTGGCCGGGCCCGGCCACGAGATCCCCTTCTTCACCACCCACTTCACCTCCGCCGAGCACGCCTCGGCGGTCCGCTGCCGCCAAGTCGCCGCACTCGCCGGGTTCGTCGCCCGCCATCGCGGCGGCACCCCCTTCCCGCCCGTCGTCACCGGCGACCTCAACGCCTGGCCCGACTCCGACGAGGTCCGCCTCCTCGGCGGCTACAAGACCGCCCCGGCCGTGCCCCGGCAGGTCCTCCGCGACGCGTGGGAGTACGCCGGCCCGGCCGCGCCGTCCGCCACCTGGGACGCGGCCAACCCGTACGTGGCGCCGACCCACGAGCCGAGCGTGCGCATCGACTACATCCACGTGGGCCTGCCCGGCCCCGGCGGACTCGGCCACGTACGGGACGTCCGGCGGGCGTGCGACGGCCCGGTGGACGGGGTGTGGCCGTCGGATCACGCGGCGGTGGTGGCAGACCTGGCGGAGGGGCCGGGCTCCGGCCGGGGCTGACGTCACCTCATCCCGTGGCACGTCCCAGGAAGACCGGATTCGTGAAGGCCGCCATCGGCCCCGGCACCGGTCCCGCCGCCGCCTCGTGCCGCACCTCGGCCCGGACGTACGCCGCGTACGACGGTGTCGTCCGCCACTCCACGACCCCCGAGCCGGACACCGGCAGCGGGGCGCTGGTGTGCAGCACGCCCTGGTCTGTGACGAAACGGGCCGTGCAGCGCGGGGCGCCCGTCACCTCAAGGCGGACGGCGACGGGGGTGTCGTGGCCGACCGTGAGCCGCTCTCCGATGCCGGCGTGCTCACCGCGGCCGCCGGACACCCCGAACGACAGCGCGACCCTGGCCGACTCGGCCACGTAGGAC
Organism: Streptomyces sp. NPDC033136; assembly: GCF_055578235.1. Taxonomy (NCBI): domain Bacteria; kingdom Bacillati; phylum Actinomycetota; class Actinomycetes; order Kitasatosporales; family Streptomycetaceae; genus Streptomyces; species Streptomyces sp. NPDC033136. The sequence continues at coordinate 33,401 of NZ_JBVIPD010000033.1, read as the reverse complement.
CGGCCCGCCCGGATGCCGTCCTGGATCGCCTCCCGGGTCAGGTCGTCGGCCAGGACGACCGTCTGGGGGCTGCCCACGGCGTCCGGGGCTCGGTGGGCGTCGCTGCCGCCCATCGCCGGGAGCCAGGCGCGCCCGTCCCGTACGGACGCCACCAGCATGCTGTCCCAGTCGGCGAGGGCGACCTCGTCGTCGGGCGTGTAGGGGCCGTTCCACGCCTCGACCGCGTCGGCCTCGCCGAAGCCGAACTTCCAGTTGCAGCCGACGCAGATGGCGTGCGGGTGGGCCGGGACGACCAGGCCGCCGGCGCGGCGGATCTGCCGGGCGAACCGGCCGAAGCGGTTGTCGCGGGCACGGTAGCGCCAGTCGACGAAGGTGCCCGGGTCGGTGCCGAGCGCCACCACGTGCCCGTTCCGCGTCGTGACCTCCTCACCCAGCATGACCAGCAGGTCGTCCCCGGCCACGTCGGCCCAGTGGGCGTGCGCCGCGTGCGTGTTGTGCTCGGAGGAGTTGATGAAGTCCAGGCCGGCCGCCCGGGCCAGTTCCCCGATCTCGGTGGGGGTGCGGCGGCCGTCGGAGTACCAGGAGTGCAGATGGCAGTCGCCCCTGTACCAGGCACGCCCGCGACCCCGCGCGCGGTCCGGCGGGTACACCGGCCGGGCGGCCTCGCCCGCCTCGCCGTACGTCAGCGTGACCGTGATCTCGTACGACAGGCCCTGCGGGGCGACCGTGTACGGGCCGAGCGCGATGTGCCACCTGCCCGCGCGCACCGGGCCGGGGAGATAGCCGGGCGTTGCGTCGTCGGCGCGGACGAAGAACTCGGTGCGCGCCCCGCCCGACCAGCCGCGGAAGCCCCGGCCGCCGAGTTCGGTACCGCGCTCGTCGAAGATCCCGATGTCGAGGGCGTTGCCGGTGGTGCCCGCCGGGACGGACGGCCGGTCGTAGCCGTAGGCGACCCTGATCTCCCGCACCCCGGCCGGGACCTCGACGGGCACGTACACGAAGTCGGGCGACCCGGGCGGGAGCGTGCCCCGCACCGTTCTGCTCTCCCGGTCCCCGTCGCCCTGGTCCGCGTCGGCCGCTGAAGCGAAGCTCACGCCTCCCAACGTAAGCGCGGCGGCCGCTCCCGTCATGAGCAGGGCGCGGCGGCCGAGCCCGCCGTGGTCGTCCTCGCACATGCTGCTGCTCCCCAGGTGTCGTCGGTGACAGGGCATGGGTGGTGTGCGGTGGTGCGGGGTGTGCGGGGTGTGCGGGGGGTGGTGCGTGCAACGGTCGTATTCAGCCGTGAACCGGCGGGCAAGGGAAGAAGACCCGGCGGCGGGCAGCAGCGGAACAGGCCGCGCGGCCCGGCACTCGCCACGGTCACGCGAATGCCGACCGGTCGGTATGGACAGTCGGTCGCCCCTCGGGTACAGATGGGTCATGCGCATCGCCGTGACGATCTTCCTCACCGACGAGACGATCACCCCGACCCGGCTCGCACGCGAGCTGGAGGACCGGGGCTTCGCCGGGCTGTATCTGCCCGAGCACACGCACATCCCCGTCGAGCGGACCACGCCGTACCCGGCGGGCGGTGAGCTGCCGCGCGAGTACGGCCGCACCTTCGACCCGTTCGTGGCCCTCGGCCAGGCCGCCGCCGTCACCGAGCGGCTCGGGCTGGGCACGGGCATCACGCTCGTCGCCCAGCACGACCCGATCGACCTGGCCAAGCAGGTCGCGACCCTGGACCATCTCTCGGGTGGCCGGTTCACCCTCGGGGTGGGCTTCGGCTGGAACGTCGAGGAGGCCGCCGATCACGGCGTGCGGTGGAGCACCCGGCGCGCGCTGGTCCGGGACCGGATGGCGCTGATGCGGGCCCTGTGGTCGGAGGAGCCGACCCCGTACGAGGGGGAGTTCGGCAGCGTCCGGGCCAGTCACGCGCACCCCAAGCCCGTGCAGAAGCCGCGCGGCCCGGTCGTCGGCCCGCGCACGCTGGTCGGCGGGGCCGCCGGGCCCAAGCTGTTCGCCCACATCTGCGAGTGCGCCGACGGCTGGCTGCCCATCGGCGGACGCGGCCTGTCCGAGTCCCTGCCCCTGCTGCGCACCGCCTGGGCCGAGGCGGGCCGCGACCCCCAGGCCCTCCAGATCGTCCCGTACGCCGTCCACCCGGCCCCGGGCAAGCTCGCCCACTACGCCGACCTCGGCATCGAGGAGGTCGTCACGCAGCTGCCTCCGGCGGGGGAGGCGGAGGTGCTGAGGGCCCTGGACGGCCTCGCGGAGTACCTCTGACAACTGCCCTGCCAGACAAGGTGGTTCGCCTCCTCTACTAAACTGCGGATCAGTAACCGACCCGGGTGCCCACCCCTGCGCGACTGACCACCGCGCCGCACGGGACGAGGCTCCTGCTCGCAGTCATGACGGGGGAGAGTGTTGTGAGGCTTGTCTGGTTCTCTTGGCTCGTGCGCCATTTCGGCGAGTACGGCTACAGCGAGGGGCCGCTGCGCGGCGCGATCGGCACGGCCGCGGTGCTCGTGACCGCCGCGCTGCTCTGGTTCACCCTGCACCGCAACCGGCCGGCCGCCGTGGCCGCAGCCGGTCTCGTGTCCGTCCTGGGCATCGGGTGGCTGGCCTTCCACTGACGGGGTTCCCCACGCCTGATCAGCGCACTCGTATGCTCGAAGGATGACGACTTCCGCGACCTCCGGAACCGGCCCCACCGAGAACTCCATGCGTCGCGCCCTGAAACGGGCCAGGGACGGCGTCGCGCTCGACGTCGCCGAGGCGGCGGTCCTGCTCCAGGCCCGGGGCGAGCGGCTGGAGGACCTGTCGGCCTCGGCCGCCCGGGTGCGGGACGCGGGCCTGGAGGCGGCCGGCCGCCCCGGCGTCATCACGTACTCGAAGAGCGTCTTCATCCCCCTGACCCGGCTGTGCCGGGACAAGTGCCACTACTGCACGTTCGTCACCGTCCCCGGCAAGCTGCGCCGCGACGGCCACGGGATGTTCATGTCCCCCGACGAGGTACTGGACATCGCCCGCAAGGGCGCCGCCCTCGGCTGCAAGGAAGCCCTCATCACCCTCGGCGACAAGCCCGAGGACCGCTGGCCCGAGGCGCGTGAGTGGCTCGACGCGCACGGCTACGACGACACCCTCGCCTACGTCCGTGCCATCTCCATCCGCATCCTGGAGGAGACGGGCCTGCTGCCCCATCTGAACCCGGGGGTGATGAGCTGGACCGACTTCCAGCGGCTGAAGCCCGTCGCGCCCAGCATGGGCATGATGCTGGAGACCACCGCGACCCGGCTCTGGTCCGAGCCGGGCGGCCCCCACCACGGCTCTCCCGACAAGGAGCCCGCCGTCCGCCTGCGCGTCCTCGAGGACGCGGGCCGCTCCTCCGTCCCCTTCACCTCGGGGATCCTCATAGGCATCGGCGAGACCCACGAGGAGCGCGCCGAGTCCCTGTTCGCGCTGCGGAAGGTCTCCCGGGCCTACCACGGCGTCCAGGAACTGATCATCCAGAACTTCCGCGCCAAGCCGGACACCGCGATGCGCGGCATGCCGGACGCGGAACTGGACGAACTGGTCGCCACGGTGGCCGTCGCCCGCCTCCTGATGGGCCCCTCGGGCTGTATCCAGGCCCCGCCCAACCTCGTCGACGACGAGTACGAGCGGCTCATCGGCGCCGGCATCGACGACTGGGGCGGGGTCTCCCCGCTCACCATCGACCACGTCAACCCCGAGCGCCCCTGGCCGCAGATCGACCAGCTCGCCGAGAAGTCCCGCGCCGCCGGTTTCGAACTGCGCGAACGACTCTGCGTGTACCCGGAGTTCGTCCGGCGCGGCGAGCCGTGGCTGGACCCGCGGCTGCGCCCGCACGTGGCCGCGCTGGCCGACCCGGAGACCGGCCTCGCCCGCCCCGAGGCCCTGCCGGAGGGCCTGCCGTGGCAGGAGCCGGAGGAGGTCTTCGTCGCGTCCGGCCGCACGGACCTGCACTCCTCGATCGACACCGAGGGCCGCAGCGGCGACCGCCGGGACGACTTCGACGAGGTGTACGGCGACTGGGGCGCCCTGCGCGAGGCCGCCGCCCCGGGCATGGCACCCGAGCGCATCGACACCGACGTACGGCAGGCCCTGCGCACGGCCGCCGACGACCCGACGAAGCTCACCGACGACGAGGCGCTGGCCCTGCTGCACGCGGACGGCCCGGCGCTGGACGCCCTCGCCCGGGTCGCCGACGACGTACGGAAGTCGGCCGTCGGCGACGACGTCACCTACATCGTCACCCGCAACATCAACTTCACCAACGTCTGCTACACCGGCTGCCGCTTCTGCGCCTTCGCCCAGCGCCGCACGGACGCCGACGCCTACACCCTCTCCCTCGACCAGGTCGCCGACCGGGCCCAGCAGGCCTGGGACGTCGGCGCGGTGGAGGTCTGCATGCAGGGCGGCATCCACCCGGACCTGCCCGGCACGGCGTACTTCGACATCGCGCGGGCCGTGAAGGAACGCGTGCCCGGCATGCACGTGCACGCCTTCTCGCCGATGGAGGTCGTCAACGGCGCGACCCGCACCGGCATGTCGGTCCGCGAGTGGCTCACCGCCGCCAAGGAGGCGGGCCTGGACACCATCCCGGGCACGGCCGCCGAGATCCTCGACGACGAGGTCCGCTGGATCCTCACCAAGGGCAAGCTGCCCGCGGCGGACTGGATCGACGTCGTGACGACGGCCCACGAGCTGGGCATCCGGTCGTCCTCGACGATGATGTACGGGCATGTGGACCAGCCCCGTCACTGGCTCGGGCACCTGCGCACCCTCGCCGGCATCCAGCAGCGCACGGGCGGCTTCACCGAGTTCGTGACGCTGCCGTTCGTGCACACCAACGCGCCGGTGTACCTGGCGGGGATCGCCCGCCCGGGCCCGACCCTGCGGGACAACCGCGCGGTCACGGCCATGGCCCGGCTCCTGCTGCACCCGCACATCCCCAACATCCAGACCAGCTGGGTCAAGCTGGGCACCGAGGGCGCGGCCGAGATGCTCCGCTCGGGCGCCAACGACCTCGGCGGGACGCTCATGGAGGAGACCATCTCCCGCATGGCGGGCTCGTCGTACGGCTCGTACAAGTCGGTGAAGGACCTGATCGCGGTGGCGGACGCGGCGGGCCGCCCGGCCAGGCCCCGCACCACCCTGTACGGGGAGGTCCCCCAGGAGCGGCAGCGGACGGCACAGGCGTCGGACGGGCACCTGCCGGAGCTGCTGCCGGTGCTGGACTGACAGTGACGATTCCGGCTGACCGAGGCAGGCTGTCTACTGGCCCCCGGCGTCCGCCGGCTGATGCGCCGTCGAGGCGCGGTCGGCCGTGGCGCCGGGGGACGCCGGTCGCGGGGGAGTGCCGCGCCGGCCGAGCAGGAGCAGGAGCAGGCCGAGGGCGCCGGCGATGGCCGGCCAGTAGAGGTACCGGTAGTTCGTCGCGGGCATGATCGGCAGGTAGCCGAGGATGTAGGCCGCCGAGCTGATGCCCAGGGCCCGGACCGGCATCGCGAAGACCCCCTTGCCGGGCCGTACGGCGAGCACGAGCGCGACCGTGAGCCAGAACCAGCCGCGGAACAGCCACCGCAGGTCCGCCGCCACGCCGGTGACGTACGTGTCGAGCATGCCCTCCAGCCGGGGATGCGCCACCTCGATGCCCAGGTCGTTGCGGCTGACCCCCGGGTGGTACGGATAGCCGGTCTCGAACAGCAACGACGTGAAGAGCCGCAGCCGGTACCGCAGATACTGCGGCACGTGCCCGCTCATCTCGCGCAGCCACAGGGACGTGATCTCGCCGGAGTCCCCGCGCAGCCCGTCCGCCGGGCGTTCGTAGCAGGCCCAGTAGGCGTCCGACAGGGCCCCGACGCGCTCGCACTCCCGTGCCGCGGCCACGAGCCGGTCCCGCAGGCCGGGTGACACGTCGGCGGACCGCAGTTCGTCCGCCGTCAGCACATGGACGAGGTCGTCGAGCATGATCTGCGCCCCCTGCTTGGTCTGCACCGGCTTCGCGAACAGCGAGATCGCGGCGGCCGGCACGACGAGCCCGGCCACGAGGGCGGCCGTGCACATCACCCACGTACGGCGCCCCGGAGCACGCCACAGCGCGAGGACCAGCAGGGCGAAGACGGGGAGCGCGGCGAAGAAGGCGTTCTTGCGCACGAGCATGGCGTACGCGAGGAACAGCACGCCCAGCCAGAGCAGCCCCCACCGCACGCCCGGGCGCACCCGCCGGTCCCGGATCCGCAGCCCGGTGAACGCGACCGCGCAGGCCGCGAGCAGCGCGAACGCCGTGTGCACGTCCTTCCACACCACCCCGGCGAACGTCAGCACGAAGGGCAGCAGCCCGAGGCCGAGCACGGCGAGCGAACCGCCGCGGCTCGCGGTCAGCCCCCAGACGCACCACGCCAGGACCCACAGCGCGCCCCAGAGGATGACGGACTGCAGGACGGCCATGGCTGCGAACGACCCGGTCACGGCGATGAGCGCCCGCCACACCAGGCTCAGCACGGGCGGATGCCAGTCGGTCAGGGGCCGCTGCCCCCTGGCCTGCCGCAGCTGGTCGAGGCTGTCGGGACTCAGGTAGCCGGGGGCGAACACGAGGATCGTGCCCAGGCAGCAGACCGCGGCGACGGCGGCCAGCCCCCAGACCCAGCGCTGCACACGCGGCAGCCATGTCATTTGTCCCATATGCCGGATGCTAACGGGTCGTCGGTTGCCGACGGCTCAGGGTGCGACGCTCAGGGTGCGACGAAGACGTAGCGCCGGTAGGCGTAGAAGCGGAACAGGGTCGCGAGCACCCAGCCGAGGATGCGGGCGGTGTTGTCACTGAGCGGGGAGTCGAGCCCGAGCAGCTCCCGGGAGGCGAAGACGGTGCCCGCGGTGATGGCGAGCCCGACCCCGTTGGCGACGAGGAACAGGGCCAGTTCGCGGGTCACCCGCTCGCCGTGCTGGTGGCGATAGGTCCAGTAGCGGTTTCCGGCCCAGCTGAAGAGCGCGGCGGCGCCGGTCGCGAGGACGGAGGCCTGGACGGGAGCGGCCGCCATCGGCCCGCCCCGGGCGCCGCCGGGCAGGCCGAAGACGAGCAGGTTGTAGCCGCCGTGGTCCACGACGAAGGCCAGGGCCCCGACGACGCCGAACTTGGCGGCCTCGCGCCAGACGCCTCTGACGGCGTCACGCGCACGCAGTGTCATGGAGGCGAGGACCGGCACGCAGCGAGAGTAGCGACCCGGCGCGCCCCCGCCGTACAGACCCGCCCATATTGCATGATTTTCGACGTATCTGTCGTATCGGTGCCGGTTCGGATGGGAGCAGCCGTGGAGCCGACGATCGCGTGCGTCGTGCCGTGCCACAACGAGGAGGCGGCCGTCGGCAAGGTGGTGGGCGACCTGCGCGCGGCCCTCCCCGAGGCCGTCGTCTACGTCTACGACAACGCCTCCACCGACCGCACCGTGGAGGTCGCCCGTGCGGCGGGCGCGATCGTCCGGGAGGAGTCCCGCAAGGGCAAGGGCAACGTCATCCGCCGCGCCTTCGCCGATGTCGACGCGGACGCGCTGCTCATCATCGACGGCGACGACACCTACGACGCCTCCCGCGCCCGGGACCTGGTGAACCTGCTCTTCGAAGGGCCGTACGACCAGGTCGTCGGCGCCCGCCGTGTGACGGCCGACGGGGCCTACCGGGCCGGGCACGCGGTCGGCAACAGGCTGCTCACCGGGGCGGTGCGGTCCCTCTTCGGCAACGACGTGACCGACATGCTCAGCGGCTACCGGGTCTTCTCGCGCCGCTTCGTGAAGTCCTTCCCGGCGCTGGCCCGCGAGTTCGAGACCGAGACCGAGATGACCATCCACGCCCTCCACCTCCGTCTCCCCACGGCGGAGGCGGTCGTCGACTACCGGGTCCGGCCCGCCGGCGGCGAGAGCAAGCTGCGCACCTACCGGGACGGCTGGCGCATCCTGCGGGTCATCCTCGACCTGGCGCGCCGCGAGCGCCCCTCCCTCGTCCACACCGTGATCGCCGGCGTCCTGGCCCTGATCTCGGTGATCCTCGGCATCCCCGTCATCGCCGACTTCGTCCGCACGGGCACCGTGCCCCGCCTCCCCACGGCGATCCTCGCCGCCGCGATCATGACCATCGCCGCGGTCGTCCTGCTCGTCGGCTACATCCTGGAGTCGCTCACGCACATGCGGCAGGAGCAGATCCGGCTCGTGCACCTCTCCTACCCGGCCCCGGTGCGCTCCCCGCGCCACACCGCCCGCGGGGCGGGCACCGGGCCGGTCCCGGTCCGGAAGGCCGTGGACGGCCCCTGAGCCTCCTGGGGAACAACGGGCTCGCAGTACGATGATCGGAACCCCCGTTCCGCGGGGCCCCGTGACTGAGGAGATGCGTGCCCGTGCCTGCCCGACTTCCTTCGTGGGCCTGGACGACCGGGCTGACCGTGGGAGCGATAGCCGCGGTGACGGTCCTGGCCGTGCAGGCGGACCGGGGTCCGCACCCCACCGCCACCTCGGCCAAGCCGAGCGCCTCGGCGTCGGCGGGAGCGCAGCCCACCGCCACCGCGTCCGTCCCGACCCGGGTGCCCGACGGCTCCGGCACCGGCCGGCGCATCGTCTACTCCCTCGGCGAGAAGCGGGTCTGGCTGGTCGACGCCAGCGAGGCGACCCGCCGCACGTTCACCGTCTGGCCGGGCACCGTCAGCCCCGACCCCGGCACCTACACGGTGTCGTCCCGCAACGCGGCCACGACCGGCTCCGACGGCGTCCGGATCGAGCACATCATCTACTTCGCCGCGAAGTCCGGCGTCTCCGTCGCCTTCTCCCACGCGGTCGACGGAGCCTCGCCACCGCCCGCCGCCTCCGGAGCGAAGACGGGCGGTGTCCGGACGAAGAAGGCGGACGGCACGGCACTGTGGGCGTTCGGCACGGTCGGCACGACCGTGACCGTGGTCAAGTAGGGCCTGGGCTCAGGCGGTTGCCGTCTCCGGCCGCCGGACCGACAACTGGTTGACGATCAGCACGACCCCGCTGAACACGAACACCCGGGTCGCGGCGTCCAGCCCGTTCCAGCTCTTCGACTGCCACATCGAGAACCACTCACCGCCGATCGCGATGAACCCGGCCCCGAAGAGCAGCATCACCATCAGCAACCCGTACGTGGACATCCGCCGGGCGCGCACCTCGTCCCGCCTGGCCCACAGCCAGGTCCCGTATATGAGGACGAGCGCGGCGACGGCCTCCCAGACGATGATCGCGACGTAGGCGGCGTCCTGCAGTGACTGGTTCGTGACGGCCCGCCACATCAGGTCCTCGTCCTTGAACGTGGTGTCCATGGCCAGCACGTGCCGGACGAACTGCTGGTTGGTCCCGAAGTCGGTGATGTTCCCGAAGGCGACAAGTGCCATGTAGAGGGCGACGGATGCGGTGAGCAGCGTGGCGGCGAGAGACAGCCCGCCGCGTGATGTGGAGGTGGCCATGCCGATCATTCTCCCCAGGGGCGGCCGTCCGGTGTACCCGTACTCCGCGGCCGATCCGCCGAACACGCCGCCGCCCGCGTCGACTTCACCGGACCCGGATTACGCCGCTCGTTCGGATCAGAGCAGGCGGAGCCGATGTGAGAAGGCGGTGTTTGCCGGGGGAGATTCGGTGCACCCGATGACTTAACACAATCCTTATATGACGAAGTGGAGAGGCATGATGGGCATCATTGCTTGGATCATCATCGGGCTGCTCGCCGGCGCGATCGCCAAGGCCCTGATGCCGGGCAAGGACCCGGGCGGCATCATCATCACCATGCTCATCGGTGTCGCCGGCGGTCTGCTCGGCGGATGGCTCGGAAAGGTCGTGTTCGGCGTCGACTCCATCGACGGGTTCTTCGAACTCTCCACCTGGATCGCCGCGATCGTCGGCTCCCTCATCCTGCTCGCCCTCTACCGCGTGATCACCGGCAACCGGCACTCGCGCCGTCACGCCTGACCTGTTGAGGGCGCGCCCCTCCGGACACACCTGACGGCTCCCTCCCCTGTTCACAGAAGGAGGAGGGAGCCGTCGGCGTGCGAGGGCGAGGAGACCGTTCAGCGTCCCGCCGCGAACTCCAGGAACTCGGACCAGGCACCGTCGGTGAAGGCCAGCCGACGGCCGTTCTTGTTCTTGGAGTCGCGGATGAGGATGGCGGGGGATGGGGTTCGGGATATGGCGGCCTCGACACAAGCAGGACCGTCATTGCTGCTGTAGCTGCTCTTGTACCAGTCGAGCTCAGTGGTCACGTCTCTTCTCCCAGAACTTTTCCGATGAAGGCCAGGGACTCTTGGGGCGAGAGGGCCTGCGCCCGGATCATTCCATAGCGCATGTCGAGGATCTGGGCGCCCCGAGAATCGCTGATCACGCGATTGTGCAGGTGGGCTTCGAGGTGTCCCAGGGTCTTGCCGTCCTGGAGCTTCAGCACCCCGAACGGGCCTGCCATCCCCGCGTGATCCTCCCGGTCCGTCGGCATGACCTGGATCGACACGTGCCGCAACTCGGCGACCTCCAACAGGTGTTCGAGCTGCTGGCGCAGCACCATTCTGCCTCCGACCGGCCTCCGTAGCGTCGTCTCTTCCTGGACAAAGGTGATGAGTGCTCGCGGCACGCGATCGAACACGGCCTTCCGTGCCATGCGCGCGGCGACGTGCCGCTCGATCTCGTCCTCCGTGAAGGCCGGCCGCCTCATGGCGTACAACGCCTGGGCGTACTCCGGTGTCTGGAGAAGCCCGTTGATCTGGTGGTTGTCGTAGGCCCCGAGTTCGACGGCCTCGTCCTCCAGTTTCGCCAGGTCCCTCACCTTCTTCGGATACCGGGCCTTCTCCACGTCCTCCTTCATCGTGGAGAGCTTGCCGCCGGCGCCCAGCACCTCATCGGCCTTGTCCAGGAAATCCGGCTTCGGAACGCGCCGCGCCCGCTCCACAGAGGAGACCATCTCCTCCCCGTACCCGATGGCCAAGCCCAACTCCGCCTGCTTCAGACCGGCGGCCTCGCGCCACATCTTGATCTGCCGCCCGACCGTCCTGAGCACGGCCGCCGCTTCCTCGTCCTCCACGCCTTCCCCTCCTGACGTACGAGCCGTACGACCCCGCCACGCGTCCGGACAGTCACGCTCCGTACCGAGGTCATCGCTGTTCAGGGTAGGGAGGAACGGCCACGCTGGGTGACATGAGTCAGAAATCCCCCACGCGAACCCCGACCCCCACCCGGTACTTCGCCGTACAACTGTCCGCAACCCGCAGAGGTGCTCGACTGGCCCGCCTGCTCACCGAACGCCAACTCGACGAGTGGGGCGAGCCGTACGAGACCACCGCGCAGGTGGTGGCCGAGCTGGCGTCCAACGCCGTACTGCACGGCCGGGTCCCGGGCAGGGACTTCCGGATCGGCCTCGAACTGCGCCCCGACCACACCCTCCGCATCGAGGTCACGGACGCCCGGGGTGACCGGGTCCCGCGACTCCCCAACCCGGTCGAGGAGGACGCGGAAGGAGGCAGGGGCATGCGCATCGTCGAGGTGCTTGCGGACCGCTGGGGCGTGACGGAGGCACCGGCTCATGCGAAGACGGTATGGGCCGAACTGGCGCTTGATCGTAGCGACTTGGCAGGTCACTCGGTCTAGGGTGGTCGGATGGACGTGGGGGCGGTCTTGATAGCCGTGGCCGGTGTGGCGGGGACGCTCGGGGGTGCGCTGCTCACCCAGCAGGGTGCCGAAAGGGCCAAACGGCGCGAGCTGGAGATGACCCAGGCGCTCCAGGAGAGGCGCGAGAACCGCGAGCTGCGGCGCCGCACCTATACGGAACTGCACCGCGACGCACGGCAGTTCTGCACGGCGATCAGCCGGCACCTGTACGTCATGCGGGACCGCACACCCGGTGACGAGGACGTACAGGCCCTGGAGGCGGCAAAGGACACCTATCGCGACCGCTGGTCGGAGGCGCTGATGATCGCGCCCGACGCGGTGATCGCCCCCGCCCGGGCGGTCAACGAGGCGCTGAACGGGGTGTACGGGCAGGTCAAGCGCCTGGAGCAGGGATCCCCACGGCCAGACGAGACCCTGCGCACGGCTGCTGTGGGTCAGCATGGCATCTGGTCCCTGATCGCCGTCGCGAGGGAAGCGATGCGCCGTGATCTGGGCGTCACCGGGGATACCGGGTCGGGATCGGGCTATCCCGACGCAGAGGTCCTGGCCCGCGACTTCGAGGAGCCGGATCGCGGCCCGTCATGACCCGGCCGGTCCCGCCGCCAAGAACCAAAGAACCGGGGAAAGAACCAACCCACCCCCACCGCCCCCGCAGCTCACCCGCAGGGGTGAACGACGGCTGCGAACGGGCCTTCCGGGCCGCGCAGCCCGGCGGATGCCGCGATTGCAGGACCACCGGGCGCGAGGTGGTGTAGGCATGCGATGAGTGCCTCCATGTCTGCAACCTGACCTGGCACGGCTGATCACCGACCACTCGGCACCACCCGGCACCACCTTCAGTCACACCCCCCACCCCTTCCACCCCCTGAACCCACCCTCCGCCTTCGAATACAGTGCTGAACTGTCGTACGTGTGGACGGGCCCCTGGGAGGTCAAGGTGGGTGCGACTGCCGGTGCCGTCTGGGGGCGTACGGAGCAGCAGGACTTTCGCAGCCGGGTGCGGGGGACGCTGCTCGGCGTGGCCGTCGGGGACGCGCTGGGTGCGCCCGTGGACGGGCTGGGGATCGACGGGATCAGGGAGGCGTACGGGGCGGAGGGGCTGGTCGATCTGGCTCCCGCCTACGGCAGACGCGGTGCCGTCACCCACCTCACGCAGCTCACCCTGTTCTCCGTCGACGGGCTCATACGGGCCCAGGTGCGGCGGGACACCGGCGCCTGGCATCCGCCCACCGACCTGCACCGGGCCTACCGGCGCTGGGCCGCCACCCAGCGGGACTGGGGGCCCGACGAGCGGCGCAAGGAAGACGGGTGGCTCGCGCGGGAGGAGTGGCTGTACGCGCGCCGGGATCCGAGCCGGGCGCTGCTCCTCGGGCTCGGCGACGAGACCATGGGGACCCCCGAGGCGCCCAAGAACCCCGGTGAGCTCGGGCCGGAGGCCGCCGCCCGGTCCGCCCCGTTCGGGCTGCTCGTGGGGTGGGAGCCGCAGCTCGTCGCCCAGCTCGCGGTGGAGTGCGCGGCGCAGACCCACGGTCATCCGACGGCGTCTCTCGCGGCGGGTGCGTACGCCGTGATCGTGCACGCCCTCGCCCTCGGGGAGAGCCTGGACGGTGCCGTGCAGCGGGCCTTCGCGCTGCTGGCGGCCCGGCCCGGGCACCAGCCGGTGTCGGACGCGCTCCAGCACGCGCTCGGTGCCGTGCGGCAGGGGCTGCCCGGGCCGGAGCGCGTGGCGGAGCTGTGCGGGTCCGGTACGGCGGAGAGCCTCGTCGGTGCCGCCGTGTACTGCGCCCTCGTCGCCGCCGACGTCCGGCAGGGGCTGGCTCTCGCCGTCAACCACGACGGCCCGTCCGCCGCCACCGGCGCGCTGACCGGCGGTCTGCTCGGCGCCCTGCACGGCGAGACGGCCCTCCCCCCGGCCTGGCTGGCCGAGCTGGAGGGCCGTCCCACGATGCTGGAGCTGGCCGACGACTTCGCCATGGAGATGACCCAGGGGCCCGCCCTGCACGGGCCCGGCGGGTCGTCACCGGGGTGGCTCGCCCGCTATCCCCGTGCCTGAGCGGAGCGTCCGGCTCACTCCCTGACCGTCGCCCGTACCACGTCGTCCGCCGGGCCGGCCGGTGCCGGGATCGCGGCCGCCGTCGCCCCGCCCCCGTCGGTGTTGATCTTCTCGATGAGCGCCAGCCGCTCCGGGGTGTCCTCCGGCTTGATGTAGCCGACGAGGACGTAGAGGACCAGGGAGACCGCCAGCGGGATCGACACCTGGTACTGGAGCGGCACGCCGCCCTCGACGTTCCAGTGGATCGGGTAGTTCACCAGCCAGAAGGCGAGCAGGCCCATCGACCAGCTGACGAGGGCCGCCGTCGGGCCGGAGCGGCGGAACGCGCGGAGCAGGCCCAGCATCATCGGGATCGCCATCGGGCCCATCAGGCCGGCCACCCACTTGATGACGACGGTGATGATGTCCTTGAACGCCGGGGAGTCGACCTGCGTCGCCGCCGCCATGGACAGGCCGAGGAAGACGACCGTGGCGATCCGGGCGACCCGCAGGCCCTGGCTCTGGTTCCAGGTGCGGGCCCTCGCCCAGATCACCGGCGCGCAGTCCCGGGTGAACACGGCCGCGATGGCGTTGGCGTCGGAGGAGCACATGGCCATGGTGTGCGAGAAGAAGCCGACGATGACCAGGCCCAACAGGCCGTGCGGCAGGAGTTGTTCGGTCATCAGGGCGTAGGAGTCGGAGCCGTCCGGCTTCTGCGAGTCGACCAGCAGCGGCGACATCCACATCGGGAAGAACAGCACCAGCGGCCAGACCAGCCAGAGGATCGCCGACAGGCGGGCCGAGCGCTCGGCCTCCTTGGCGTTGGGCGTGGCCATGTAGCGCTGGGCCTGGTTGAGCATGCCGCCGTTGTACTCGAAGAGCTTGATGAAGAGGAACGCCAGCAGGAAGACCGTGCCGTACGGGCCGACCAGCGGTTTCTCGTGGCCCTGGAGTTCGGGCGAGTCCCAGACGCCGAAGAAGCCGCCGTGGTCGTCGAGCCGTACGAACACCGCCGCGAACATCGCGATGCCGGCCAGCAACTGGATGATGAACTGGCCGAGTTCGGTCAGCGCGTCCGCCCAGAGGCCGCCGATGGTGCAGTAGATCGCCGTGATGGAGCCGGTGATGAGGATGCCCTGGTTGAGGGAGATTCCCGTGAAGACGGACAACAGCGTCGCGATCGCCGCCCACTTCGCGCCCACGTCCACGATCTTCAGCAGCATGCCGGACCAGGCCAGCGCCTGCTGCGTCTTGAGGTCGTAGCGGTTCTTCAGGTACTCCAGCGGGGAGGCCACATGGAGCCGTGAGCGGAGCCGGTTGATGCGCGGTGCGAAGAGCTTCGACCCGATGGCGATGCCGAGGGCGATGGGGAAGGACCAGGTGACGAAGGACGTGACGCCGTAGGTGTAGGCGATGCCCGCGTACCCGGTGAACATCACCGCGCTGTAGCCCGACATGTGGTGGGAGATGCCGGAGAGCCACCACGGCATCTTGCCGCCGGCGGTGAAGAAGTCGCTGACGTTGTCCACCCGTTTGTGCGACCAGACGCCGATCGCGACCATCACGGCGAAGTAGCCGATGAGCACGGCCCAGTCGAGACCGTTCATGAGTCCCCTTCCACGGTGCTGCCGCCACAGTCAGGCATGTGAACTCTGGGTTCGGTGACGTCCGCACGGCAAGCAAGAGGAAGGTCAAGAGAGCGCAAAATAGTTCGGTGAGGTGACCTCTGTTTATGTACATGAACGAGTGATGTGGCTGGAAGTCGCTCCTCAGCGCATCAGCTCTCCCGCGTTCACCAGCAGCGACTGCCCTGTGATCGACCGCGCCCGGTCCGAGGCCAGGAACGCGGCCGCGTCCGCCACGTCCGCGTCCCTCGTCAGCTCCGGCAGCGCCATCCGATCCGTCAGCCTGCCCAGCACGTCCGCCTCCGACACGCCTTGCGACCGCGCCGCGAACCGCACGTACGCCTGCACCGAAGGCCCCCACATCCAGCCGGGCAGCACCGTGTTGACCCGGATCCGGTGCGGGCCGAGCTCCCGCGCCAGCGAGTACATCGCACTCGTCAGCGCCCCCTTCGACGCCGCGTACGCCGCCTGCCGCACCTGCGACGGAGCCGCCACGGCCGACTGCGTCCCGATGAACACGACGGACCCGCCGCCCTGTTTGAGCGAAGGCAGGCAGGCCCGGGTCATCCGCAGCGCGC
The DNA here is from genome assembly GCF_055578235.1 of Streptomyces sp. NPDC033136. Taxonomy (NCBI): domain Bacteria; kingdom Bacillati; phylum Actinomycetota; class Actinomycetes; order Kitasatosporales; family Streptomycetaceae; genus Streptomyces; species Streptomyces sp. NPDC033136. The sequence continues at coordinate 17,515 of NZ_JBVIPD010000033.1, read as the reverse complement.
CCAGCAGATTCACGTCCAGGACGGCACGCCAGGCCTCGAAGTCCGCGTCCTCCAGCCCGCCGAAGTGGCCGTCGAGCGCGGCCACCTGCACGACGGCGTCGATCCGGCCGAACCGCTCGACCGCCAGCCCGGCGAGCGCCTCGCACTGCGCCTCGTCGGAGATGTCGGTGGCCCGGTACGCCGTGCACGCCCCGCCGGGGTCCACCTCTTCGGCGGTCTTCGCCAGATGCGCCTCCGTGCGGGCGCCGAGCACGGCATGCCCGCCGTCCCGTACGACGGCCGCCGCGACCTGCCGCCCGAGCCCGGCCCCGACCCCCGACACGACGACCGTCTTCCCCGCGAGCAGTGGCATCGAAGCCTCCCCGGAACCCTGGCGCATTATCTGACGGGGCGTCAGAGTATGGGTCAGCCGCCAAGAGAGGGGAAGGGCATGAGCGACGACACCCGCAGCGAGCTGTACGCCGAACTGGCCGCTGTCGGCCCCTACGGCACCCACCCCGGCCACGCCCTCATCACCCTGGTCGAACCGCGGCCGGGCCACGAGTACGCGTACAACCGCTGGTACGAGGACGACCACTACTACGCCGGTGCGATGGCCATGCCCTGGATGTTCGCCGGCCGCCGCTGGGTGGCCACCCGGGACCTGCGACTCCTGCGCTACCCCGAGAAGTCGGCGATCGCCCGGCCCGTCACCACCGGCTGCTACCTCTCCACGTACTGGATCACCGACGGCCGCTACGACGACCACATGCGCTGGACGGTCGCCGTCAACCGGCGCCTCAACCGCGACGGCCGCGTCTACCACGACCGCACGCACGTCCTCACGGCGTTCCAGAACCACGAGGCGACCGTCTACCGGGACGGCGTGGCGGGCCCCCGGGACCGCCACGCCCTCGACCACCCCTACGCGGGCCTGGTCCTCCAGGTGGTGGAGGCGGACACCCCCGAGCGGCACGCCGAGCTGCTGGAGTGGCTGCGCACCCGCCACCTCCCGAAGCGCCTCGCCGGCTCCCCGGCCGCGCTGGTGACCGTTTTCCGCCCGACCCCCCTGCCCGGCGACCGCATGACCTACGTCAAGCAGGTCGAGGGCGTCGACACCCGCCTGACCCTGCTGTGGTTCCTCCAGACGGACCCGAGGCAGTGCTGGGACCCCTGCTTCACGGGCCTGGACACGGCGGTGGCGGAGTCGGGGCTGGGCAGGGTGGAGCTGGTGGCGCCGTTCATCCCCACGGTGCCGGGGACTGACCTTTACGTGGATCAGCTCCGCTGAGGGTCAGCGCAGCTCCTCCGGGCACGGTGTGCCCCGGGGGAGCTGGTACGGGGCCGCCAGGCGGTACGTGCCCGCCTTGGGGGCCAGCAGTTCCGTCCACCTGTCGCCCTGGGCGTCCTCCTCCGTCTCCCGCAGGCAGCCGTTGACGTTGGTGTACGTCTTCGGCTCCGCCTCGGGACTGTTCCTGGACGCCTCCGTCTCCTGGGGCGGCTTCAGGCTCCTGCCCTCCGCGTCGACGATGCTCAGCCAGGGCGAGTACGGGATGCGGACCAGGACGCGGCCCGGCTTCTTCACCCGGAGGATCACCTCACCCTGCTCGGCCCGGTCGACCACGGCGTTCGGCCCGGCGAGGGGGGTGGGGCCGGTCACCTTGAAGAGCTGCCAGTTGGCGTCGCCCCAGATCTGGGTCAGGTAGGGGAGGCCGCGCTGCACCAGGGCCCGCTCGCGCTCGCCGCCGTCGCCGTCCGGCTCGTCCTTCGGCAGGACGACGTAGTGCACCGACCAGCGCTTCAGCCACTCGTGGTAGTTCGCCGAGTTGAGGGTGTCGTCGTAGAAGAGGGGGTTGCGCTCCATGTCGGCCTGGCGGTTCCAGCCGCGGGCCAGGTTGACGTACGGGGCGAGGGCGGAGGCCTCGCGGTGGGAGCGGGCGGGGACGACCTCGACCCGGCCCTTCTCGGCGCCGACCTCCTGCAGTTCGTTCACCAGCGGCGCGAGCTCGCGGGACCAGGAGGCCGCCGGGGCCGTGTGGACGATGTCGTCGACCGTCTTGAAGCCGATCCACACCGTGAAGCCGACGAGCGCCACGACGGCGGCGTACCACTTGCGGCTGCGCGGCACCGTGTAGGGGAGCGCGGCGACGAGCGCGACTCCGGCGAAGAGCATCGCCAGGCGCGTGATGTTCGAGCCGATCTGGGAGCTGATGAGCCACACCAGCACGACACCCAGGCCGTACACCGCGGCCGTCAGCCGGACCGTCTTCCAGTCCTCCGGCACCAGGAGGAAGACGAGGACCGAGAACGCGAGGGGCAGCACCACCGACCCGATGATCATCGGTTGCGTCCCCGAGAACGGGAACAGCCAGGCCGACACCGCGACCACCGCGGTCGGCGCCAGGCCGAGGGCCCAGGCCCCGGGACGCCGCTTCTGCAGGAACAGCGCCACCGCCACCAGGCCCACGAACAGCCCCGCGACCGGGGACGCCATGGTGGCCAGCGCGGCCAGGGGCGCCGCGCACAGGGCCTTCGCCCAGCGCTTGTAACGCCACTTGTACGGCCAGCAGAACACCACCGCGACCGCGCCGAGCGCGAACATCATGCCCAGGCCGAAGGTCACCCGGCCGGACACGGCGTTGCAGAACAGCCCGAACACGCCCGCCAGCGACGCCCACAGGGGGTTGCGGACCGAGCGGGTGCGCAGGAGGAGCAGGGTCAGCAGACCGGCCGAGACCGTGCCCGCGATCATCATCGTCGTCCGCACGCCGAGCACCGACATCAGATACGGCGACACCACGCTGTACGACACCGGGTGCATGCCGCCGTACCAGGCGAGGTTGTACGCCGAGTCCGGGTGCCGGCCGACGAACTCGGCCCACGCGTCCTGTGCGGCCAGGTCGCCGCCGCTGTTCGCGAACGTGAAGAACCAGACGACGTGGAGCATGCCGGCCAGGCCCGTGATCGACAGGACCGGGTGGCACAGCATGCGCTCACGCAGAGTCAGCAGGGCGGGGTGCAGCCGGGAACCACCGTCACGGCCGGGTGCGCCGGTGCCCTCCGGCGGGGCGCCCTCCGGCGGGGTGCCCTCCGGCGGGGTGCCCTCCGGCTCTGCGGGCAGGCGTATTCGCGGGCCGGATACCGGTCCCGGTCCGGCGTCGTCTGCGCGTGTCGGCTCCGCAGTGGCCACTCGAAGGCACTCCCCGTGTCCCGTCTTCTGTTCTCAGCATCTTCCCCCCGGCCGCGTACCGTTCACCATCGGTTCGCGGCCGCGTCCGCCGCGTACGGCGACCTGCCCCGGTTCGGGACGCTAGCACGCACCGTTCCTAACCAGTGAGCTGGAGTGAGTCTTGGACCCACACCTGGTCACTGCGGACACCCCGAACGGTTTTGGATGTCCTGGTTGCCCGCGTACTCGCCGCGTCCGGTGGCACGGATCGTGTCCGTGGTCCGGGGATGCGGGGGCGGGGTCCCTCACGCTCAGGGGCACGCCGGTCGGCCTGGATGGTCCGATGCTCGTGCACATCGCTCTGGTGTGCACGGGGCGGTGTCGTCCGTCGCCGGATCGGGTGTCCCTGGGCGCGTCGTCCGATCGCGATGCTCGCCGCATCGTGCCGGGTGGTCTTACGGTTGGGGCCGGCCATCGGCCTTTGCCAGTGCTGGGCGCCCCACTTGCTGGTGTAGGCCGGGTCCACGGCGATGATCGCGATACCTGTGGCGTCGGCCATGGAGGTCAGCCGGGCGCGGAGCTTGCCGGTGGGCATGCCGGAGATGAGTTGCCGAAATCGGCGCTTGCGCCCGTGCTTCTCTCTGGTCTTCTCGGTCTGGAAGTCGAGGTCTTCGACCGCGATGGCCTTCACGCCGCAGGTCTTGGCCCAGTTCAGCAGCCGCGTGAGGGCGTGACGTAGCTGGGCGTCGCGGTGCTGGGCGTTGCCGGAGAGGTCGTAGAAGAACCGGCGCGGCCGGCCGGTCGGGTTGCCGTGAGTGTCCAGGCGCCATGCGGCGAGGTGGTCGGCGTTGGTGTCGACGCCGATCACGCCATCGGTGAGGGCGGCTTCGAGTGGGATCGTCTTGGTGGGTGGGATCTGCCAGGAGGCGTCCACGTACCAGCGCCCGCGCCGCGTGTCGTAGTGGATGCGGTAGGCCACGGCCCGGTTCGCCTGCACACGGTCGGCCCACTCATGCCCCCGGTGCGGGAACCGTGCCTTGGCAGTGAGTACGTACCGGCCGTGCTTGGCGTTCGCCAGGCCGGCGAGCGGGGCCGGGAGTCTGATCGATACTTCACCCCCGGGCGTGATGCGGATCGTCTCGTTGCCGAACCTTTTCCCCGACTCGCCGTCCGCCTGGAGGAACCAGCGCCCGGCCTCCCACCGCTCACGCCACTGGACCTCGGTGAGCTGCGTCTTTTCGAGGTTGCTGCGGGTGCCCAGCAGACGCTTACCGCCACGCACGATGTGCACCCGGCCCGCTTCCCGGTCGGCCCGAACACGGTCGAGCCGGTCCTCCAGCACATGCAGGCGGCGCGCTTTGTGGAACCACTCGCGCGCGCAGCGGTAGCCCCCCAAAGTCCGCTTGGTGCCCTTCTCCCCGACCGGCAGCGACAGCCGGTGCCGGATCGTCGTGATACCGGCTTCGAGGGACTGGACGTGCGCGGCCTGGCCGCGCCGGGCGAGCGCCCACTGGTCATGCGTGGCCTTCGTGATCGACCCGGCCCACCTGGACGACGACTCGGCCGTCAGGTCCCGCTTACGGGCCGCCCATGACTCGGTGGAGTGCTCCAGGCCGTCGGCGCAACGCGTTTTGAGGTCCTTCGAGGCGAGCGAGCCCAGGTGCGCACCCACCAAGCGCAGAACCTTCTCATCCGCGGGCGTGAGGTCCCCCAGCCGGGTACGTACCGCCACACCGGACGGGCCGAGAGCGACGAACGGCGCGGCGATCGGGCGGAGGTCAGCCACGTTCGGCGGCTTCCAGTGCCTTGCGGGCGCGGTTCTTCGCCGACCTGCGCCCGTACAGACGGGCGCAGAACGACGTCAGTACCTCCACCATGTCCCGCACCAGGTCGTCTTCGACCTCGCCGTCGTCCACTACCAGCAGGCGACGGCCCGTCGCGGACAAGGCAGCCTCGACAAGTTCGACGTTCATCCGGCCGAGCCGGTCCTTGTGCTCCACCACCACGGTGCTCACGTTCGGGTCGGCCAGCAGACGCCGGGCCTTGGAACGACAGCCGTTCATCCCGGAAGCGATCTCCGCCTCCACACGAACGACTCGGTGACCGGCCTTCGCTGCCCACGCCGACAGCCGAGCGACCTGGCGTTCCAGATCGGCTTTCTGATCGTGCGAGGACACGCGGGCATACAGCCCCAGACCGCCGATGGCGTCGGGCGTGGTGTTCGCATCGATGTTCACCAGGATCGTGCGCGGCCCGACCCGCTGAGCCGGTACCGGCAACATTCCCTCACGGAACCAGCGATACGCGGTCTGCGGATGCACGCCCTGCGTCTTCGCCCATTCCGTCAGATTCACGCTCTGACAACGACACTCACTCCTACAGGGTTACGCTCACCTCCCCGACTTCGAGAACCAGCAGGCGGAGACCCCGCCGGGCAGCGCCCGGACGGGCCGTTACCGGCGGGATGCGGCAGCGGGGAACGGCTTCCCGGCTCAGCCGATCCGCGTCAGCTTGTCCGCGAAGCCCGGCTCCACCAGGTCCTTCTGGAGGGCGACCGGGACCTTCACGGCGTTGGTGCTGCCGTCCCCGACAGTGAGCGTGCCCACCTTCGCACCGGCCTCGGCCTCGTGCGGCAGGTCGTCCGCGGCGAACGTCAGCTTGACGGACAGGCCCGCCCATCCGACCGCGGTGACGTCCTCGGTGACGACGACCGGCGTACGGCCGCCGAGACCGTCGTCCGCGTACCCGACGACATCGCCCTTCTTCAGGATCGTCGCCGACTCCAGCGCGTCCTGCGCGGCCCGGATCAGCTGGTCGCCCTCGTGGAGCGCGGCGCCCAGGATGGTGTTGTCGGGGCCGCCGGCCGGCTGGCGCACGACCGCGCCGACGATCCGGCGGGTGTCGCCGTTGACGTCCTTCCTCGCGGAGAAGACGAGGTTGCCGAGCGCGGAGGTGGTGGTGCCGGTCTTGATGCCGGTGACGTCGTTGTAGCCGACCAGGCGGTTCCAGTTGTTGTGCCTGGTGCCCTTGTAGTCGACGTACGACATCATCGCCGCGACCTCGCGGAAGACGGGCTGCTCCATGGCCGCCTTGGCGAGCTTCACCTGGTCCACGGCCGTGGAGACGGTCGTGTTGTTCAGGCCCGAGGGGTCCGTGTACGTCGTGTTCTTCATGCCGAGGTCCAGGGCGGCTTGGTTCATCTTCCGCACGAACGCCTTCTCGGACCCCGCGTCCCAGCGGGCCAGCAGCCGCGCCACGTTGTTCGCGGACGCGATCAGGATGCTCTCCACGGCCTCCCGCTGGGTGATCTTGTCGCCCTTGGTGACGTCGACGGTGGACTCCTGGCCCGCGTCCGACTGGTCCTCGGCGGCCTGGTCGATGTCGATCTTCGGGCCTTCCGCGCCGCTCTTGAGCGGGTGATCGCGCAGGATGACGTAGGCGGTCATGACCTTGGCGACGCTGGCGATCGGCACGGGCTTCTGCTCGCCCGAGGAGCCGAACGAACCGATGCCCTGGACGTCCAGCGCGGCCTGGCCCGCGTCCGGCCAGGGGATGTCGACCTTGCCGCCCTCGAAGGTGTAGCTGTCCTCGGCGGTGAGTTCGAGGGTGGGCGAGGGGAGCGGGCGGACACTCTGCACGACCGCGAAGACGATCACCAGCAGCAGCGCCAGCGGCGTCCAGATCTTGACCCGGCGTACGGCCGTCCGCAGCGGGGTGGCCGGGGGCGGCGGGGTGTTCGTCAGCTCCGCCAGCAGGTCCAGCGGGGGCCTCGGCGGCAGCGGCTGCTGCGTGGTCCGCTCGGGGCCGACGGTGGGGACGGGGGCGGTGGCGTCGGCGGGCGGGGCGGCTTGGGGCGCGGCCTGAGGTGCGGCTTGGGGTGCGGCTTGGGGTGCGGCTTGGGGTGCCTGGGGCTTCCGTGTCGCCGGATCGTCCAGGGGCTTGAGTGCGACGAACCTGCTGGTCCGCTCGGCGTCCGTCTCGGGGGCGCTCCTGGGGGCGTCCTCGGGAGCGTCCTCGGGAGCGTTCTTGGGAGCGTCCTTGGGGGTGTCCTTGGGGGCACCACCGAGCTTCAGCATGGTGGTGGGCTGGTCGACCGGGGGCCGTACCGCCTTGAAGACGGCGGTGGGCTGGTCGACTGGGGGTGCGGCGGGCTTGCCGCCGTCGTCGTCCTCGTCGGTGTCGTCCTCGGCTTCGGCTTCGGCTTCGGCTTCGGCGTCTGCGGGGGTGGCGTCCGTATCCGCGTCGGCCTTTGCGGCTGCCTTCGCGGCGGCCTCGGTGTCGCCAGAGGCGCGCGGGTCCGCGGGCCCGGCGGAACGGTCCGCCTCCGGCTTGTCGGTGTCGTCGCCGCTCCGCGCGCCCTTCGACGCCGCCTCCACGGCCTCCTCGTCGCCCTCCTGGGCGTCCCGGGCGCGCGGGCCGGCCTCGGCGGTCTCGTCCGCGGTCTCGTCGGCCTGCCGGCCCTCCGTGGAGTCCGTGGCGGCATCCTCGGCGGACTCGGCGGGCTTGCCCTGGTCCTCGGCAGCGTCGGGCTTCTTGTCCTGGTCCGCGGACGCGACCCACGCGGCCACCGCGTCGCGCAGGCGCCCGTCGCCACCGGCTGAGGCGTCGGCGCCCTCCTTGCCGGAGCCCGAGGACTCGCCAGAGCCCTCCGTGGCCGTCTCCGCCTCTGCGGGCTCCTGGGACTCGTCACGGTCCGCACCCGAGGGCTCCTCGCCCTGCTCGGAGTCGGCCGCACCCGAGGGCGCCTCCGCCTGCTCGGCGTCGGCTACCGCGTCCTCGGCGTCCTCGGCGTCCTCGGCGAGCGAGGGGTCCGCGTCATCCGCCGCATCCGAGCCCCGCCGGGCCTCTGACACCTCGCCCGAGCCGCTCTCGCCCTGCCGGGCGTCAGCCTCCGCGTCCTCCGCGTCCGCAACGGCGTCCTCGGAATCCTCGGCGTCCGGGTCGCCCTCACTCCGTCCGGCGTCGTCCGCCCGCTCCGCGGCAGCCCCTGCGTCCGCGTCCTGCTCGGCGTCCGCAGCCGCAGCCGCGTCCGCGTCCTGCTCGGCGTCCGTCGGCTCCGGCTCGTCGGCCGTCCGGACGGACAGCACGCGCGTCGCAGTGTCGACGCCGCCGCGTGCCGCCGTCGAGGAACCCTTCGTGTCCCGGGCCACCGCGAGCCGCGGGTCGGTGGGCTCGCGCCGGGCCTCGGGAACCGGACCCGCGCTCCCCGACGTCGGTTCTGCCGACGACTCGCGCTGCTTCGACCTGTCGGGGGACTCGCCCGCCACCGATGCCTCCTCCTCGCGCCACACTCCCGGTGCGCGCGTACCGAACCGTGAACCGCCGCCCTGACACCGCTCTCCAGCGCTGTCCGAACCATGTACCAGTGTCCTGTGTGCGGACTAAACCCATCCGGTAGACGAGAACGACATACCTATCGGTTCCACTACGAACCGGTCACGCACCCTCGACAGACCAATGTGAGAGGGGTCACCCTGTCATTCATCCACGCGGGGAGGCATGGATGGGCAGGAGCCGCAGAACACTTCCGGAGGAGCTTCTGTTGCTGGCATTGGACCCGACCACGGGTACCACTGCACAGCCGCAGTCGCTCGACCTCGGTCTGGCCGGAGCACAGCTAGTAGAGCTGGCGCTGGCCGGACGGATAGCCCCAGACGGGGATCGTATCGCCGTGGTTGTACCACGGCCGACTGGAGATCCGACTCTGGACTGCGCGTTGGAGTTGCTGCGAAGGCGCGGCGCTCCCGTACGGGCCGTCCATTGGATCGGCGGACCCCGGCTGGGGCTCCGCCAGACCTACCTCTCGCATCTGGAGCGGTGCGGCATGGTGCATGCCGTGGCGGGCCAGATGTGCGGAGTGCTGCCGACGACTCGCTACCAGGCGACGGACACCGAGATCAGCCGGGAGATCAGGGCCCGGCTGGACTCCGCGATCCGCACCGGCGTACCGCCGGACCCGCGGACCGCGGCGCTCGCCGCCCTGGCACACGCGGTCGGCCTCGGCAAGCACCTGTACCCGGGCAACGAGGGACGTTCCTCTCGCTCCCGGCTCAGGGACCTGATCAGGCACGACCCCATGGGCGGTCTCGTCGCGCACGCGGTGATGGACGTCCAGAACGGCGTGGCGGTACAGCCGCGCCGCAGCCCGGCCCCGTCCGGCCGTCAGGCCGCCGGCGGAGCCAGGCCCGCAGCGGAACCCGCCCGAGGCGTTCCGATGCAACCGCGCCACGGAACCATGGTGCGTGCCGTGGCCCACTGAGCCGCGCCGCGCCGCACCAGTACGACCCACGACCGGCACGCATCACGGGACCCCACGAACCCGGTCACGGGAGCCGCAGTCCGAGCGGGGCGGCGAGAGCGCAGACTCTCGCCGCCCCGCTCGGCGTGCCGTGCCCGAACTGGCGTGTACCCGTCGCATATCCACCATTTCCCAGCGGTAGGAAGCACCTTGGTGGCAGTCTGCTCAGCAGCAGATACGCAAAGTAGAGGCACGCAGCCGGAGGTGCACGTCCCGTGGCGTCCAATGTCAATCCCACCGTCAGGCGGCGCCGGCTGGGCCAGGAGCTGCGCAGGCTCCGTGAGCTCAAGGGCATGACGGCCGAAGAGGTGGCGGAGCGGCTGCTGGTGTCGCAGTCGAAGATCAGCCGGCTGGAGAACGGGCGGCGCAGCATCAGCCAGCGCGACGTGCGCGACCTGTGCGGGGTCTACGAGGTCGAGGACCAGCGCATCGTCGAGTCGCTGATGCAGATGGCCAAGGACTCGCGGCAGCAGGGCTGGTGGCACGCCTTCGGGGACATTCCGTACAGCGTCTACATCGGCCTGGAGACGGACGCCGAGTCGCTCAGGGTCTACGAACCCCAGATCATCACCGGCCTGTTGCAGACCCGCGCGTACGCCGAGGCCATCATCCGGGGCGGTTCGCCCGAGGCGTCGGAGGCGGACAACGACAAGCGCGTCGAGGTCCGGCTGCGCCGGCAGGGCCGGATCACCGCCGAGACCGATCCGCTGCGGCTGTGGGTGGTGCTGGACGAGGCGTCCCTGCACCGGGTCGTGGGCAGTCGGCCGGTGATGCGCGAGCAGCTGGAGCACCTGATCGAGATGTCGCAGCTGCCCCACATCACCGTGCAGGTCCTGCCGTTCGAGGTCGGCGCGCACGCGGGCATCAACGGCCAGTACTCGATCCTGGAGTTCGCCGACGCGGCCGATTCCAGCGTGGTCTACATCGAGGGCGTCACCAGCGACCTGTACCTGGAGAAGCCGCTCGACGTGCAGAAGTACACGGTGATGTACGAGCACCTGCGCGCGCAGTCGCTGAACGTGGACCAGTCGCGGCAGCTCATCGAGCGGGTGGCGAAGGAGTACGCGCGCTGACCGGCCGTCGGAGGATGACCTTCCGCCGGGGCGAAGCGCGGGATGCTACACCCCTGACACGCCCGACTGGAAGTCTCCCCTGGAATATGCCATCCGGTCGAGTGAATGGCTGCTCCGTACGAGGAGGTTGGCGAGTAGCGTCGATCACGCCAACCGCGAGCACAGGTTGGCGTAAACGCAACTGGCTACGGAGCGAACGAACATGGCAATTCGTCTGGGCACCACGGAAACGTGGACGACGTCCTCCTACACCAACAACAACGGCGCCTGCGTGATGGTCAGGTCGACCGTCGAGGAGGCCCTGGAGCTCGGGGACACCAAGATCCCCGAGGGGCCCAAGCTGGCGTTCCCCGCCGACGCGTGGAGCGCCTTCGTGGCCTCGGTCAAGGCCTGAGTCACCGCAGGACAACAGCACAAGCACCACCGACAGAGCCCTCTCGACCAGCATCGCCGTCCTTGCCGAGAGGGCTCCGCTCGTGCCCGCCGGCCCCCGAGGGGGCCAACTCACCGGATCAGCTCACCTGAACTGCTCACCTGAACTGCTCACCGGATCAGCTGACCGGATCAGCTCACCGGGAAGGCCACGTCACACACCGGGTCCTCGGCTCCCGTCGCCGCCCAGTCCGCGAAGTACAGCTCACGGCACGGGCCGGTCGCGGTCAGCCCCTCCGCCGCCATCCACTCCTCCACCGCCTCGAACGCGGCCAGGATCTGCGGATGCGCCACCTGCGCCTTGGTGATCCTCGTGTACGCCAGCCGCCGGGCCGGCTCCACCCGCACCGCCGTCTCCCACGCCCGGCCCTGCTGCTCGGCCCACGCACGCGCCGCCGCCTCGTCGGCGACCGGTACGCACGCCTCCGCGGGGCCGTCGCTCTCCATCGACACCTCGGAGTGATAAGCGACGTAAGGCACCCCGGCCACCCCTCCGCACCGCCGGGCCGCCTCCTCCAGCCGGCCCAGCGCCGCGCCGATCCACGCCGGCAGTTCGTCCGCCAGCGTGTGCCGCCTCTCGGTGATCACCACCTGCGCCGGCGTCTCCACCGTCTCGACCGTGAACTTCCCGTGCATCTCGGAGCTCCTCCCCGACAGTCGTCCACGGAGGTACTCGGCGAGCGTCCGCTGCCCCGCCACCCGCGCCTCGACATCCGCCCAGTAGGCGCCGAGCAGGTCCGCCGCGGCGGGCCCGTCGCCCGCCGCGACCACCTCGGCGATCCGGGCGAGCGGCATGTCCAGCTGCCGCAGCATCGCCACGAGCCGGGCCCGTTCGACCTGGCCGGCGCGGTAGTAGCGGTAGCCGGTGGCCTCGTCGACGTACGCCGGCGCCAGCAGGCCCAGCCGGTCGTACAGCCGCAGGGCCTTGGGCGACAGCCGGGCGCGCGCGGCGAACGCCCCGATGGTGAGCAGGTCGCGGTCCGGTACGTCCACCACGGCATCCTCCGTCATCGGGCGGCTTCTCCGCCCGACGACGAAGACGCTCGGCCCTGCCCCAGGGGCAAGGTCAAGCAGGGGGTGTCAGGCCAGCTGGGCCTCTATCGCCGCCACGACCTCCGCCGACTCCGGCTCGGTCTGCGGTGAGAAGCGGGCCACGACCTGGCCGTCCCGCCCGATGAGGAACTTCTCGAAGTTCCAGCGGATGTCGCCGCTGTGCCCCTCGGCGTCGGCGAAGCCGGTCAGACGGTCGTACAGCGGGTGCCGGTTCTCGCCGTTGACCTCGACCTTCTCGGTCATCGGGAAGGTCACGCCGTACGTCGCCGAGCAGAACTCGGCGATCTCCTCGGAGCTGCCCGGCTCCTGCCCGAGGAACTGGTTGCAGGGCACGCCGAGGACGGTGAAGCCGCGCTCCGCGTACTGCTCCTGGAGCTTCTCGAGGCCCGCGTACTGCGGGGTCAGGCCGCACTTGGAGGCGACGTTCACCACGAGCACCGCCTTGCCCGCGTACTGGGACAGGGCGGCCGAACCGCCCTGCAGCGCACCGATCTCGACGTCGAGGGGAGAGGAATCGTTACTGGTCGTCATGAGCGGATGCTAGTGCCGGGCCGGTCCTGGGCCTCCACCAGGACCTGCCCCGCCGCCGTCCGCGCGTACAGCACCGACCTGCCCGCCCTCCGCCGCTCCACCAGCCCGGCGTCCAGCAGCACCCGCAGATGCCGCCCGACCGAGCCGAGCCCCTGCCCGGTCAGGGCGACCAGCTGGCTGGTGCTCAGCGGTGAGCCGAGCCGGACCAGCACACCCGCACGGGCGGTCCCGAGCAACGTGCCGAGGCTCGCGGGCACGGGTCTGCCGCCGGGGTCGGCGAGTGCGCCGTCGCACGCGTAGACCACCGCGTACCGGTGGGGCTCCTCCCAGGACACCCAGCCGGTCTTCGGGGTGACCGGCACGAACAGGAGCTCGGCGCCGGAGATCTCGCGGGGCGGGTACTCGTGCAGATTCACCTGGAGCCGGCTGTCACCCAGCCACCGGGTCCGGCCCGGTCGCAGCTCGTCCAGCACCGCCGCCCAGCCGCCCCGGCTCACCTGCGCGGTCCGGGCGACCACGTCCGCCTCCAGCACCCGCCGGCGCCGGTCCCAGTCCGGGCGTACGGTCTCGGTCCAGACGTACGTCAGCAGGCCGGCCGCGCGCTCGGGGAGGTCGTCCCGGTCCAGGGCGGCGGGATGAGGGTCCCCCCAGGTCGAGCGGAGCCGAGAACTCGGGGGAGGGTCGGCGAGGGAGAGCCGCAGATGGGCGCGGGCCTCGTCGGGGCGGGCCGCCCGCACCCGTGCCACCTCTTCCTCGAAGGTCTCCCGGCCCCTCGGCGTGGGCGTCAGGAAGTCGGCGATCCAGGACCGCCCCAGCCCGGCGCGGACGAGCAGCGCGGTCACGGGGTCGGCGGCCAGGCGGGCCCGGTAGCCGGGCAGATGGTCGCGCAGCCAGGCCCGTTCACCGGGATGCGCGGGTGTGCCCCGATGCAGCAACTGGAGGCAGGCGAAGGCCTCGGCGAGCGGGGAGATGACGAACCGGCTCCCGGCCAGGGTGTCGGCGTTGATCTGCCACCAGCCCATCGGCCCCTCCGGATGTTTCGCACCTGCGCGAAACGATAACCACGTCGTACGGACCGCTCGGAGACTCCGCGCATGCGCAGCTACCGCGATCTGTTCCGCACACCCGAGTTCACCCCGTTCCTCCTGGCCTCGTCGGCGCAGACGGTCGCGCAGACGATGGGCGGCCTGGCCCTGGGCACCCTGGTGTACCGGGCGACCGGCTCGCCGCTGCTGTCGGCGGTGAGCATGTTCGGGTCGTCGCTGGTGCACGTGCTGGGGGCGACGTTCCTGCTCTCGGCGGCCGACCGGCTGCCCCCGCGCGCGGCCCTGACGGCCCTGCCCCTGCTCTTCGCGGTGGCCACGGCGGCGCTCGCCCTGCCCGGCCTGCCCGTCTGGGCGCTCCTCGGGATCGTCCTGGCCAAGGGGCTGGTGGAGTCGGTGGGCGGGGGAGTGCGCTGGGGCCTGCTGAACGAGATCCTCTCCAAGGACGGCTATCTGCTGGGCCGTTCGGTGTTCAACATGATGAGCGGCCTCATGCAGATCGCCGGCTACGCCACCGGCGGCGCGCTCGTGGCCCTGCTGTCTCCGCGGAGCTCCCTGCTGACGGCAGCCGCCCTCCACCTCCTCGCGGCCGTGGCCGTCCGCCTCGGCCTGACCAGGCGCCCACCCCGTACGACCGGGCGCCCCTCGGTGGCGGCGACCTTGCGCGCCAACGCCCAGCTCTGGTCGTCCGCGCCCCGCCGTCAGGTCTATCTGGCCCTCTGGATCCCGAACGGCCTGGTCGTCGGCTGCGAATCCCTCTACGTCTCCTACGCCCCCGGGTCCGCCGGCACCCTGTTCGCCTGCGCCGCGCTGGGCATGCTCGCCGGGGACGTCCTGGTGGGGCGCCTGCTGCCGCCGCGGCTGCGCCCACGCCTCGGGTTCCCGCTCCTGCTGCTCCTGGCCGTTCCGTACGTGCCGTTCCTGCTGCGTCCGCCGCTGCCGGTCGCGGCGGTCGCCGTCGCCCTGGCCTCGGTCGGTTTCGGCGCGAGCCTCGTACAGCAGGAGCGTCTGGTGAGGCTGACTCCCGACGGGCTGACGGGGCACGCCCTGGGGCTGCACTCGGCGGGGATGCTCACGATGCAGGGCGTGGCGGCGGCGCTGGCCGGATCGGTGGCCCAACTGACGTCACCGGCCCGGGCGATGACGGCGATGGCCGTCGCGTCGGCGGGAGTGACGCTGCTGCTGATGGCGGCGGGCAGGCGGGAGCCAAAGTGTCCGCACAGTCTCAGCGGCACGCCGCGTGCACGGCGTGCCGCTGAGACTCTCGCACCACTTGCCGCCCGTCCGCCGGATTCGCCAACAGCATCCCCTCGTCCGGTCGGGGTTTCGGTTCCGACCGGTCAGTCACCGTGAGGGCCGCGAGCGCCGCGAGGACCGGTGCGGGTCACTCCTCGTCCGGAGCGTCCGGAGCGTCCGGGGCCTCCAGGACGTTCGGGGGATCCGGGGTGCTCTCCTCCGGGGCGCCGCCCTCGATGAGGCGTTCGGCGATGTCGTCGGCCCACTCCTGCGCCCACCGGCGGAGTCCGGCGACGGACTCGGCGTCGATGCCCTGGGAGGTGAACGCCCGGTCGTCGAGCCAGTCCGTGCCGGTCAGCCGGGCCTGGAGGTCGGTCAGGTCGAAGGTCTCGGGGGCGTGACGGCGGCCGAGTTCCTCCAGCTCGGGGTGGCTCCAGCGGGCCGAGGCGGCGTGGACGTCGACCAGGTCGCGGGCGAGTCCGCGGTCGGCCAGGTCCCGTACGCGGGTGCCGACGAGGTCGTCGAGGGAGAGCGTCGGCCCGAGCCCGGTCTCCACGGGCCGGCGCCACAGCATCTCCTTGCGGACACCGGCCTCGAACTCCTCCCCGGTCGCCGCGTCCGTGACGAGGAACTGGGCGGACAGCGGCTCGGTCTCCAGAGTCCGCACGAGCCAGCCGCGCGCCACGAGCCCGGTCCGGACGGCGTCGGCGATGGTGTCCATCCCGGCGGGGTGCTCGGTGGCGAGGTCCACGTCCCGCCCGGCCCGCTCCACGAGGCCGTGGGCCAGCCCCGCGTACCCGCCGGCGAGTACGAGGGCGTAGGCCTCACCCACCGCGAGCAGATCACGCAGGAGCCGGCCGCAGGGCTCGGGGACGGGACGCGGGGCGGACATGACCCTGATTATCGCGTGAGGGCGGTGGGGGGCCGGGGCGATGGGCCCGGACGGGTGAAGGGCGCTCGTCCCGGGGGCGCGGGGAACCGGACGACCAGCCCCCACGGCGCCCCACCACACCACGGACGGAGCTACGGCTTGCGCCCGACACCGCAGTACGCGTCCACGGCACCCGCGCCGGCACCATCGACCCCGTCCGGGCGCCACTCGGGCACCCGCACGACCCCCGGTTCCACCAGCTCCAGCCCGTCGAAGAACCCGGCGATCTCGGCGACCGGGCGGACGTAATACGGCACGGCCCCGCTCGAGTTGTAGGCCTCGGACGCGGCGACCATGCCCTCGCTGGTCGCCGTGCTGTCGCTGATCACCAGGTGGCTCCCGGCCGGAAGCCCGGCCATGAGCAGCCGTACCAGCTCGCGCGCCCGCTCGTAGTCGGCGACGTGCCCGAGCGTGTTGAGGATCATCAGCCCGACCGGACGGGAGAGGTCGAGCGTGCCCGCGGCGGCCTCCAGGACGGCCTCGGGGTCGTACAGGTCGGCGTCCAGATACGCGGTCCTGCCCTCGGGCGTGCTGGTGAGCAGGGCGCCTGCATGGGCCAGCACGACGGGATCGTTGTCGACGTAGACGATCCGGGAGTCCGGGGCCACGCGCTGGGCGACCTCGTGCGTGTTGTCGGCGGTCGGCAGCCCCGTGCCCACGTCGAGGAACTGCCGCACGTCCTGCTCACCGGCCAGATACCGGACGGCCCGGCCCAGGAACCGGCGGCTGGTGACCGCCACGTCGACCAGGCCCGGGAAGATCGACTTGATCTGGTCGCCGATCTCGCGGTCGACCTCGTAGTTGTCCTTGCCGCCGACGAAGTAGTTCCAGAAGCGGGCCGAGTGCGGCTTGGAGGTGTCGATGCGGGCACGCAGACGGTGGTCGGACATGGCGGGGCCTCCTTGGGGCGGGGAAGGGGGGCCGGATCACCAACCTAGGTGAACTTCCAGGTGTAATACGGATGTTGTCCGCTCCGTCGCCCGGGCGGGGTGGGGTTTCGGCCAGGGGACGTCGAGGCGGCGGCCCCGCCGTGGGACCGCCGTGTCGTCGCGCCGTGGGGCCGCCGTGTCGTCCCGCCACGTTGTCCCCGTCGCCGGACTACACCCCGCGCGAGGCGAAACCGCCCATGCCTCCGCTGCCGCGCCGCTGGATCGCCAGCCATACGCCCCACGCCAGGGCCCACAGCAGCAGCCCCGCTGCCACCGGCGTACCGAACATGATCAGCAGACCGGCCCCGATGTTGGCTCCGACGACCCCCGCCGTCAGGATCCGCCACCCCACACCGGCCATGAGCCCGACGACCACCAGTGGCCCGAGCACCCCCCACCAGCGAGGGTCCATCTCCCCGCGCCGCGTGCCGCGCACGAGTACCGCGGCACCGGCCGCCACCAGCGCCAGCGCGATCCCCCCGGCGACCGCGGCCACACCGTCCCCGACGTCCCACGGCTGGAACGCGTAGTCGAGTTCACTCGCCGGCAGCCCCTCGTAGTTCCGCTGCCCCGTCAGCCCCCAGGCGGCCACCGGCACCCCGACGACGAGCGCGGCCCCGGCCGCGACGATTCCCCGATTTCTCATACGTCCAGCATCGGGGGCCGGACGGGCGGCGTCATGAGCACGCGTACTCAGGTACGCCGCCCGGTGCACAGGCCGCGGCCTGTCAGGGCCTGGGCGATGCGGGGGGTGAAAGCTGCTACGCGTTTTCTAGTCATTCATAGTCGTTGCTAGTCGTGTATCTCGAATATCTTGGTCTTGTGAAGCTTTCGGAGTGGG